>CAZBEO010000026.1:0-42610 GCA_964490935.1 uncultured Verrucomicrobiota bacterium | reverse complement strand
CTGACTTACGAAGGGGTGCGCGTGGTGCCGATTGAAAACTTTTCCCATGGACGCGGGCGCAATATGGGCGTGCAGGCCGCTTCCGGCGGGATCATTGCCCTGCTCACGCAGGATGCGCTTCCAGCCGATGAACACTGGCTGGCGGAATTGCTCAAGCCCTTTTCCGATCCGCAGGTTGCCGCCGCCTATTCACGGCAGACGCCCTATCCAAACGCCACCCCGATGGAACGCTTCTTTCTCGAAACCCATTTTCCCGCGCGCTCGGGCAGGCAGTGCGTCGAGCCGGGCAAAACAGACTTGGCTTTTCAGCAGGACGTGTTTTTTTCCAATGTGAGCGGCGCGATACGGCGCGACCTGCTGCTGAAACATCCCTTTGATGAAAAGCTGATTATGAGCGAGGATCAGCAATTCGCACGCGACGTGCTCCTGGATGGATACAGTATTGCGTATCAGGCAACGTCCGTCGTGCAGCATTCACACAACTATTCCCTGCGCACGGTATTCAAACGCTATTTCGATAGCGTTTATTCCCTCACCCAGCTCTTCACCGGACACGACATGGGCAAAAGCGCCTCGATGGGGCTAAATTATCTCTTTCGTGAGGCCCGTTTCATGCTGACGCATCACCCGCTCTGGTTGCCGTATTATTTCTGCTACACCTTGGCCAAAACGACCGGCACGATTGCAGGGCACTATGCCGACCGGATGCCCCGCTGGCTGCTGCGACGCCTCAGCATGCACAGCTACCACTGGCGGGAAAAAATGTCGGAAAATAGCGAAAATATGGTAAAAAAAGGCGAAAAAGCTGATTTTTGACCAAAAAACACGAAAAATGCCCCGAAAAACGTGAAAAACACGCTGGTTGGCCACAAAAAACACCAAAAGGCACAAAAAAATATTCCGACTTTTTCATGAGGAGCGGCGCGGCGAGAGATTGAAGAGGCTCTGAACGCAGAGAAGAAAGTATTGGCACCACCGACAAAAGTCCGCGTGTGTTATCACCCCGGATGGGGTGAAGGCATATAGCCCAGGGTCGGTAGACCCTGGGTTTCTGATTCTCCAATATCCCATGCCCCGGAGGGGGTGCGGGAATATTTTGATGAACAGCATCTTGCAACGCTTGTTTCGCGCACCCCATCTGGGGTGCATGGTGTTTTATTTGTCGGCTTCCCGGGGTCCGATGACCCCGGGCTATTCTCCCTGGCCCCTTCGGGCCCTCCGGGGCCATCAGCCCTCCCGAATCGCACTCACTCTCCGCACGGCCCGTGGGGACACGGGCCCTCCCGAGAGGGTAGAAATGGCCGCCTCCCGCCAGAAAATGCTCCTCATTCCTCCGTGCTTCTGACTTCCGGCCTCTGGCCCCGCCCCCGCTTCGTTCTATGTGTTCTATGCGCTCTTTGTGGTGAATTCTCCCCACTAGAGGCAGGGTGTTTACGATTAAACCATATCCTCGGGGCGGACGTAGCGGTCGAATTCTTCTGCGGATAAATAGTCGAGGGCGATGCAGGCTTGCCGGAGGGTGAGTTCGTGCTCGAAGGCATGATGCGCGATTTCAGCCGCTTTGTCGTAGCCGAGGTGCGGGCTGAGTGCGGTGACCAGCATGAGGGACTGATGGACGCTTTCGTTGATGCGTGCGTGGTTGAGCCGAAGGCCCTCCACCAGGTGCATACGGAAACTGCGGCTGCAATCGGCCAAGAGCCGGCAGGATTCAATCACATTGAAGGCCATGAGCGGCTTGAATACGTTGAGTTCAAAATTTCCCTGCGAGGCGGCAAATCCCACGGCGGCATCCAGACCCATCACCTGTACGGCCACCATCGTCATGGCTTCGCACTGCGTTGGATTGACCTTGCCGGGCATGATGGAGGAGCCGGGCTCATTCTCGGGCAGCATCAGCTCGCCGATTCCGCAGCGTGGGCCGGAAGCCAGCCAGCGGATGTCGTTGGCGATTTTCATGAGGGCGGATGCAAGGGTGCGCAGGCTTCCGCTGAATCCGGCGAGGGCGTCGTGTGCGGCGAGTGCAGCAAATTTGTTGGGGGCGGTGCAGAAGGGATAGCCGGTCAATTCGGCGATGCAGGCCGCCGCACGGGCGCCGAATTCGGGCGGCGCGTTGAGGCCGGTGCCCACGGCCGTTCCGCCGAGCGCGAGATCATAGAGGCCTTCCAGTGCGCATTGAAGGCGCGCGACGGCGTCGCGAATCTGGGCGACATAGCCTGAAAATTCCTGCTCGACGGTGAGGGGTACAGCATCCTGAAGGTGGGTGCGCCCGATTTTTACCACCGGCCCAAACGCGCGCGCCTTTTTTTCGAGTGCGTCGGCTAGTTGGGTCAGTTCGGGGAGGAGGCGTTGGTGTGCCATGTCAACCACGGCCATGTGCATGGCGGTGGGAAAGGTGTCGTTCGAGGATTGCGAGCGGTTGACGTCGTTGTTGGGGTGGATTTTTTCGAGGGATGATCCGGCCTCCTCGGCCTGTTCGACGGCACGTCGGGCGATGACTTCATTGACGTTCATGTTGGTCTGCGTCCCGCTGCCGGTTTGCCAGACGCGCAGGGGGAAGTGATCGTCGAGCAGTCCCGCTGCGACCTCTTCTGCAGCGGACGCAATCCAGCGGGTGGTTTCGGCGTCTTGTTGTCCGAGTTCGGCATTGGTCAGGGCGGCGGCTTTTTTGAGGAGTCCGAAGGCATGGATGATTTCGAGGGGCATGCGTTCGTGGCCTATATCAAAATGAAGAAGAGAGCGCTGGGTTTGGGCGCCCCAGTAGCAGTTGGCGGGGACTTCAATCGGCCCCATGCTGTCGGTTTCAGTGCGTGTATTCATAATGGGCTCCAGCGTTCATCGCCTGTAAAATCATGAGTTCAAGCTAGTCCAGTTGTATAGGTTGGTCAAGACGGCATTTCTGGCGCGCGAGCCGCGCGCCGTCCAGCAGGAGTGGAATAGTGCAGTTCCAACGCCCGGCGGATTGCTGGTCAAATTTAACAATGATCAGGCAACCGACTATGATGGTTCTAGTTAGCATTCCTTTGACAACCTCCCTGCGAACAACTTGGAACAATTTTATGAGACGATTTAGCTACACCAAGATGATCATAATGATCCTTCTGCTCTCTTGCTTAACCACAGCGCTTTACGCCCAATATCCAGAATTCTACAGCCAGTCTGAAATCAAGGAACACACCGGCGAATCGGATATTATTTTGTATCTCGGTCCATCCCCAAATATCTACTATGGGCTTATTAACTTCATAAAGTCTGCAACCAACACGCTCGATATCTGTGTTTACAACTTAGATATACCTGCCGTAGCTCAGGAAATCCTGAATGCAGATGAAAGGGGCGTCAAAGTTCGGTTGTCGATATACAGCAAGTGCGCACCGGATGAGCGAGCCCCCGTTGCACGGCTTTTCAAAAAGATGAAGAAAAAAAAGATACTCAAATATGCCAAGAACAAATCCGCTTTGATGCATAACAAATTTATGATTGCTGACGAGCGAAGGGTCTGGACCGGCTCCTATAATTTCACAAAATCAGGGAGCAACTTAAACGATAATAATGCGCTGGTTCTCGAGAGCTCTTTACTGGCTGAAAACTTTGCATCTGAATTTAACGAAATCTGGAATATTAAATTTGGAAAGCGAAACTCCACGCCGACACCACATCCCGAACTGATGATTGGTAACGTGCGTGTTAAAACCTTCTTCAGCCCTGAAGATGACCTTGAAACGGCAATCATTGAGGAGATCAATGCCGCCACAAACCAGATTAGTATATTGGCCTTTTCCTACACCAGTGATCTGATAAGTGAAGCCCTGAAGGAGCGGATGACGAATGGTGTCCGTGTACAAATTATGCTTGATGACACGCTGGCGGTCCATTTTTCATCTCAGGCCATATTGGCAGACTTGAAGGAAGCTGGAGCCGATGTGCGAATTAGCCCAAATGGAAATCAAATGCATCATAAAGTGATTGTTATAGATGCACGAACGGTGGTTACGGGATCTGCAAATTTCTCAACGAGCGCGTTCCAGAAGAATGACGAAAACACACTCATCATAGCATCACCACCTCTTGCCGGAGCAATGCTCAAAGAGTTCACGAGGTGCTGGCTGGCCCGGTCTTATATGTGGAACAAATGGGATCGGACCATTGAGTAGCCCTTTCTGATATTCACCTCTTCCCCGGCCTGAATGCTTCTTAAATACGGATGGAATTATCATGAATTATATTTTTAAGAGAATATTTTATATCATTTGGTTGTCGGTAGCAGCGTCCGTCTCTGGTGCCCATGAGATATCAACAGACCAGCAGATGACCATTAAGACAGGGGAGTGGAGTATTTTGGAAAACTGCCAACTGATTGACAACAGATGTAATGACGGAGACTCATTCCGCGTGAGGCACAACGACAAAGAATATGTTTTTCGCTTATACTATGTGGATGCCCCGGAAACATATGGCGTACACTCAGGACGTGTTCTAAATCAGGCCTCATATTTTGGTATAGCTCCCGAGAAGACTCTGGAAATAGGAAAGCAGGCCCGCCAGTTCACCGAAGAAAAACTAAAAAAGCCATTTACGATTTACACCCGCTGGCGCAGGGCACTGGGTAATGGTGAATTGCCTAGGCATTTTGCATTTGTAGCGATATCGGATGGTGATGATCTTGCCAGCCTTTTGGCAAGGAGGGGGTTGGTACGGATTCACGGAGTTAGCGTGGGTAAAAAATTTAATATACCGATACCGGATAATGGTAAATACAGGCATTACATGCACCGACTATATTCTGCCCAGAAAAAGGCGAAAAACGAACAAGCGGGTGGTTGGATTAATTAGCAATCCGATCCCGGTTCTGATACTCCCAACGGGTTGGTCTGCATCCCAAGTTTGACGAAGGGTTAGATCTCGTTCATGCCGAGTTCTGCGTTGCGTTTTTCTTCGCCCAGGTGGTCCTGGATTTTCTGCATGTAGAGGAAGATGCCGGGGGTGACGAAGAGGGTGATGACCTGGGCGAAGAGCATGCCGCCGACAATGATGAGGCCGAGGGGTATGCGGGATGCGCCATCGGCCCCAATGCCCATGGCGATGGGCATGGCGCCCATAATGGTGGAGAGCCCGGTCATGAGAATGGGGCGGAAGCGGATGAGGCAGGCGTTGTAGATGGCGTCAAAGCCGGATGCGCCGGGGTGTTCTTCGATGTATTGCTTGGCGAAGTCCACCATCATGATCCCGTTTTTGGCAATGATGCCGAGGAGCATGAAGAGTCCGATGTAGGCGTAGAGGTTGCAGGTCTGTTTGAAGAGGAGGAGGGTGGCCACACCGCCGAAGGCGGCCACGGGCAGGGTGGTGAGTACGGTGAAGGGATGGATGTAGCTTTCGTAGAGAATGCCGAGGACGACGTACATCAGGAAGATGGCCACGCCCATCAGGATGACGAGGCTCTTGATGGCTTCCTGAAATTCCTGGGCCTCACCCTGAAGCTGCCCGCTGATGGTGGGCGGCAGAATGGCGAGTGCGGCGTCGTCGAGCGCCTTGGTGGCGTTGCCGAGAGGGACCGAGGCGTCCAAGTTGAAGGACAGGGTGGCGGAATCGAGTTGCTGGCTGTGCGGTACGTTCTGCGGGCCGACGGTTTCTTCCCAGTGTGCGAGGGAGCTGAGCGGAACGGATTCGCCGGTGAGCGGGGAGGTGACCCAGAGGTGTTGCAGGTCGACGGGGTTCTGCGAATAGTCGTCGTTGACCTGCGGGACGACGTCATAGGTGTCGTTATCGGTATAGTAGGAGGTTGCTTTTCCCTGGGCATAGGCGGCCATGAGGGTGTTGAGGATGGCTTGCGCGGTGATGCCGTAGGTGGATGCGCGGTCGCGGTCGAGGATGATATTTAACTGAGGCATGTTGAGTTTTACGCTGGTCTGAACGCCGTAGAATCCGGGCAACTGCTGCATGGCCTGCTGGAGTTTTCCAGCGCATTCATAGAGTTCGTCGCGGTCATTTCCGCGCATGGCATAGGAATACTTGCTGCCCATGGCGGTGGATTCGCCGCCGGCGCTCAGGTTCATGAGGGCCACCGGTTCCAGAAAGACCATGCCTTCGCTGATGCCGAAGAAGTTGCGGTTCAGTTGAGCCATGACCGCATCAATGGGTGCACGGTCTTTGTCTCTGAGGGTGAGGACGACATAGCCGGTGCTCTTGTCGGCCCCAGATACGGGGTTGGCCACGGTGAGGACGTTGCGTACGTTGGTGTTGCACATGATGACCTGCTCGACCCGGTTTTGGAGCGATAGCATGTCGTCGGATGAGCTGCCCATGGGGGTCATCATCGCGCCGAAGGCGCAGCCGGTATCGCCGGGCGGAATGAAGTCTTTCGGCAGCAGAGAGAAGACGTAGCCGGTGCCGCCGATGCAGGCGGCCCAGAGGAGGAGCGATATCCATTTATGGTTCAGCACAAAGCGCAGGAGGACGCCGTATTTGGCCGTGATGCCCGAGATGATGGTCGTCACGATTTTTTGGGTGCGTGTTTCGCGTCCGGCGGTGGAGCGCAGAATACGCGAGCACATCATGGGGGTGAGCGTCATGGCTAGGATGGTGGAGCAGACGATGGCGATGATGACCGTCAGTGCGAATTCTTTGAAGTTCTTTCCGACGACGCCGGCCATGAAGACGAGGGGCACAAAGACGATCACGAGGGCCACGCTAGTGGAAATGACGGTGAAGGTGAGTTCGGACATACTCTTGATGGCGGCGGGAATGGGCTTAAGGCCCGTCTCGACGTGACGGATCGTGTTTTCCAGCACGACGATGGCGTCGTCCACCAGAAATCCGACGGATAGGACCAAGGCCATGAGGGAGAGGTTGTCGAGGCTGAAGTTGATGGGTTTCATCACAATGAAGGTGCCGAGCAGGGCGATGGAATAACCACGGTGGGGATGAAGGTTTCGCGTATCCGCCCTAGGAAAAGAAAGATGATCAGCACCACAAGAATGATGGCGATGATGATGGTGGTTTGCACGTCATCAATGGATTGGACGATCGGCACGGAATTGTCGAAGAGGATGTCGATGTTGATGGAGCCGGGAATTTCCGTGCGCAGTTCATCGAGGGTCGTGCGGAGGCGCTGTACGACGGCGACGGTGTTGGCACCGGGTGCGCGTGAGACGGGCAGGCAGGTGCTGCCTCCCCAGACGTTCCCGCTCTCGGTGACGCCGTATCGAACGTTCACTTTATCGTTGTCCACGCTGTCCACACAGTGGGCGACGTCGCGCAGATAGATTGGTCCGCTGTCGCGGTAGGCCACGATCAGATCGGCATAATCGGCGGCGACTTTGAGTTGCCCCTGGGGTTCGATGGAGTAGGTATGACTGGAGCTGTCGAGGCTGCCGCCGGGCAGGGAAGAGGTGCCACCCTGCAGGGCTTTCTGAATGTCGGCCATGGTCAGGTTAACGGAGGCGAGTTTGTCGGGAAAGATTTTGATGCGGATGGCGGTTTTGGAGCCCCAGGTGTCCACTTTCGAGACGCCCTCGATCATGCTCAGGCGTTTTCCGATGAAGCGGTAGGCGTAGTCATAGACCTCTCCGGGAACGAGGGTGTCAGAGGTGACCATGATATACATGATGGGCTGATCGGAGGGGTTGTCCTTGCTGTAGGTGGGTGGGCTAGGAAGGTCATCGGGCAGGTTTTGTTGGGCGGCGGAAATGGCGCGTTGCACATCCGGGGCCATCAGGTCCACGCTGCGTCCGAGTTCAAAGGTGAGGGTGATTTTGGTGGAGCCGGGCTTGTTGTCGGAGATGATGGATTGCAGGCCGTTGATGCTCATGAGTTCGTTTTCGAGCGGCCCGGCCACGGCGGAGGCCATGGTTTGCGGGCTAGCGCCGGGGTAATAGGCGCTGACGGTCATTACGGGATAATCCACGTTGGGCAGGCTGCTGACCGGCAGTTGCAGATACGAGGCAACTCCTACAACGATCAACAGGACCGTCAGGAGGACGGTCATGATGGGTTTTCGGATAAACAGTTCGGATATGGTCATGACTTCACCCCGGCGTGTGGTTTTATGGATTGGTTTTGGCTGAGGCATCGACCGGCTTGTCGGCGGGCTGATCGGACGGTTTGTCAAGGCCGCGGATGGCTTCGGTCGTCAGGCCGGTTACCTTAGCGACTTCCTCTTCGCTCATGCCGCCTTGCAGCATTTTTTTAATGAGGGCGGAGTCGGGTCCCTTTTCGGGGGGTGCGGCTTGTTGAACAAAGGGTTGGATGCGGTCGGCGGGGATGCCGGTAAAGAGTTCGACTTCGTTGGGCGTGGCTCCTGCGGCGAGCATGGTCTTGATCATCATCAGCGTGTTGGGATCAGCCAGTTTCTTTTTTATGGCGGATTCCTGGTCACTTTGGAGCGTGGTTTGAATGCTGACCGAGGCGCCGGGCCATAGGCCCATCTGGCCCTGGGTAACCACGACATCCTCTTTTTTCAGCCCGGCGGTGATCACGATGGCCTCTCCGACCACGGGCCCTTTCGTCACGGGGGCCAAGGCGGCTTTGCCGTCCTTGATGACATAGGCGTACGGGCCATCCTTGCCCTGCGCGATGGCCGAGAGCGGCACCACCACGGCATTATCCAATTGGCGAAGAATGGGCAGGGCGGTAACAAACTGGCCCGGCCAGAGCTTGGCATCGGCATTCTCGACCACGGCGCGCAGGGCGATGGTCCCGCTCTGGGTGTCCACGGTGTTGTTGATCATTTTGAGGGTGCCGTGGAAAATGCCGGCCTCGCCCGCATTTTCTTTGAGAAGAACGAGGACTTTCACGGGCCCTGCCGCTATGGCGCTCTGAATGTCGGCCAGCCAAGCTTCGCTCACGGAAAAATCAAGGTAGAGGGGGTCAATGGTTTGCACATTGACCATGTTCTGGTTTCCGGCGGTCACGATGTTGCCGGGATCGACGAGGCGCTTTCCGGTCACGCCGAAGACGGGCGAGGTGACCGTGCAGTAGTTCAGGTTGATGCGCGCCTGCAGCAAGGCGGCCTTGTCGGCGGCCAAGGTGGCCTGTGCGGCATCGACGTCCGTTTGCAGTTGATCGTAGTCTTCCTGGGAGATGAGCGATTGTTCTTTCAGCGTTTCATTGCGCTTCAGGGTGGCCTTTTTCTGCTTGAGCGCGGCCTTGTCGCCCGCCACGCGGGCTTTAGCCTGTTCGGCCAGCGCGCGGTACGTGTCGTCCTCGATACGGAAGAGCACGTCGCCCTGTTTGACGGGCGTCCCCTCGTCAAACGGGGCTTCGAGCACCTTGCCGGAGACTTGGGCGACGATGTCCACGTCGTTCAGGGCTTTGAGGCGTCCGAAGGAGGGCAGGTATACGGGCACGTCGGCCACTTGTGCTTTGGCTGTTTGCACGGGGGAGGGGGGGCGTTCCTGTTTGGGGGCTTCTTTTTTGTGGCACCCGCACAGCATGAGCAGGCAAACCGTGAAGACCATGACTCTGTTGCATCGTGAACTGTTTTTCATGACTTATTCCTCCGTTACGGTGAAGGTGTTGATGCCGTTCTGATCCTCGTTGAGGGAGCCGGTGGCGTGCGCCAGCGCCACGAGGGCGATGTACATTTCGTTTTCCGCAGTCACCAAGGTACTGTTGGCGGTGGCCTGGGAGGCTTGGGAAGAGAGCAGGAAGGTGATGTCTTTGAGACCGGCGTTGTAGCTGTCGAGCGCCTGGCTGTAGGCTTCGTTGGCGGAGTCGAGCGCCGACTGGGCGAAGACCTGCTTCTTGAGAGCGGACTTTAGGCTGTAGAAGCTGTTCCAGACATTCGCGCCTGCGGCCAGCTCCGCGCTGCGCAGTTGCGCCCGAAGGGCCTCCTGTTTGGCCAGGGCTTCCTGTTTTTTGTTGACGTTCAGGAAGCCGTCGAAAACAGTCCAGGAAAGGCCGAGGTACCCGAGATAGGTGTAGGAATCGGTGTCGGGAAGGGCGTCGTTTCCGAAGCGGTTCCAGGTTTTATCAGCCTGTCCACCGGCCGATAGAGTGGGCCAGTAATCGGAATTGGCGGCCTTGACGGCGTATTCGGCGGCGCGGAGGGCGGCCTGTGCGGCGGCGATGTCGGCGCGGCGTTCCAGCGAGCGGTCGATCATTGAGCCGATACGCTCCTCGGTCAGGTTGGTGACGCCGGGCATGGCCTGTTCAGGCGGGGCGATTTCGAGCGAGGCGTCGGCGGGGAGTCCAAGCGTGGAGGCCAGGGTGCCCTGGGCGGTTTTGACCATGGCGAGGGTGTTTTCGAGTTTGTAGAGGGCCTGCTCATGGTCGGTCTGGGCTTGCAGTACATCGAGGTGGATGCCGAGGCCAGCCTCTTCGCGGGCCTGGGAGGCTTCGAGCGTTTTGGCGGAAGAGTCCACGGTGCTTTGTGCGGCCTGTACGGCGGCCTGTGCGCTGTAGAGGTTGTAATAGGCGTTTTGCACGTCACGCAGCAGGTCCTGCAGCGTTTGGTTGTACTGATAATTGTAGGCCAAGAGCTGGTCAATGCCCGCGTTGACCCGTGCGCTGCGCCCGCCGAGATCCAGCAGCAGCCAACTGATGGAGGCGTCGGGGCCGTATTGCGTCAGCGAGGTGGCTTCGCCCAGGGTGTTGTTATCGCTGCGCCCGGCTTTATAGGAGGCATTGGCGGAGAGCGAGGGATAGTAGGCGCTGCGGGCCTGCTGCATTTGGGCTTCGGCCTGGCGTGCCTGCGCCCAACCGTTCGCGAGGGTGGGATTGGCTTGGAGGGCCTGATCCACCAGTTCGGCTAGGGTCAGGGTTCCGGTGGTGCTCAGAGTTTGGGCGCGGATGGTGGCCCAGTCTTCCTGGTTTTCGCGGGCTGCCGCCCATTCCGGCGCAACCCAAGAGCGCCCGGCTTCGGAGGGAGCGTTGGGGGTGTGGCAGGCGGTGAGCAGGGTGGCCAAGCCGATGACGCCAAGCCACAGCCCCGAGAGGTATGTTTTTCCAGTGTTCATGGTTTCCACTCCTTGTATTCTGTTGCCCTGCCTCGTTCGGCAGGCGGATGCTGCGGAGGTGTTTTTCTCCGCATAAAAATCGACAGGACATAGTTCCACACCCCGCCTGCTTTTTGCAAATCCTAAACCCGATTATAAAACATGGGACATTGCATTGATCCTGGGATGGGTGGAAGTATATAAGTCAGCTAATGGAACCGGTGAAACAGGTGAATGCCTCGGAGTCTGCCGCCCCGCCGGAAGAGGCGGAATGCGAGGAGCTCCGCACGAAAACGCGCCGACTGCAGGTGGATTTGGATAGGCACATCGAGGGCGAGTCCATGCTGTGGGTCAAGGCGGCGGCGATTGACTCGGGCATCTATGCCATTATTCTGACGGACTGTGATGAAGAGGTGACCTACGCCAACGCAGCCTTTCTACGGATGTGGGGATATGACCAGGCATCGCAAGTGGTCGGGCGCCGGCCCGAAGAGTTTTTGTGGTCGCCCGAACAGTTGCAGCACGGAACCGACTCGCTTTCGAATAACTGCAATACGGCTCGGGAATTCGAGGCGATGCGTCGGGATGGTTCGCTCTTCAGCGTGATTATGTCGACTTCGCTTGTAAGAGGCGAGCGTGGCGAGCCCCTTGGTTTGCAGGCTTCCTTTGCCGATATAACCCAGCGCAAGCAGATGGAACACGCCCTGCTGGCGGCCAAAAATGAGGCCGAGCTGGCTAACCGATCGAAAAGCGTTTTTTTGGCGAATATGAGTCATGAATTGCGTACGCCCATGAACGGCATCATTGGTTTTGCGGGTCTTCTTCGGGATGTCGACCTGTCGGATGAGCTGGCCGAATACGTTCGGATCATCCATGCTAGCGCCAAAACCTTGCTCAATATCATTAACGACATTCTGGATATATCGAAAATCGAGTCTGGAAAAATGCTGCTGGAAAATAAGCCATTTCGGCTGGCCACCTGCATTCGGGATTCGCTTGACGTGATTCGTCTTTCGGCTGAACAGAAAAACGTCATCTTGAGCTCCTTCATTGCTCCGGATGTGCCTGCGGCCATCTCGGGCGATGAGGCACGCCTGCGTCAGGTGCTGACCAACCTGTTGACCAATGCGGCGAAATTTACCGAAGCCGGAGAGATCACGGTTCGCGTGTATGCTATGGCGCTGAACGGGGGCTTTCTGCAATTGGTTTTCACGGTGGAGGATACTGGCATCGGGATCGCGCCGGAAATGATCGAGACCGTGCTGCAGCCGTTTAATCAGGCGGATCCTTCGTATACCCGCAGATACGGAGGAACCGGGCTCGGACTCTCAATCAGCAAGGAATTGTGCGAGCGGATGGGGGGCCGTCTCTCGGTTGAAAGTACGCCGGGGAAAGGCTCACGGTTTCATTTTTCCATTCTGGCAAAGTCCGTTGTCGGGGAATATCCCACGCAGGATCAACCGGAAGGCAAACGCATGGTGCGGGAGACGCAACACGTTCCGTTGCGAATTCTCGTGGCTGAGGATGATACCACTAACCAGTTGGTGATGCAGAATATTCTACGAAAATACGGGTATGAATGCGACTTGGTGGCCAATGGCTTGCAGGCCCTTGAAGCGATTCGCCGGAAAGTTTATGACGTGGTGTTTATGGACATTCAAATGCCCGAGCTGGACGGTGTTCGAGCGGCTCGCGAAATTGTCAAACAGGGCCTGAAAAACCGAGCCGGACAGATCATTGGCCTGACCGCACACGCCCTGCAGGAGGACCGTCGAGCCTGTATGGATGCCGGGATGGACGACTACCTCTCCAAGCCGGTCGAACCAGAGGTTTTTCAGGAGTTGCTCGCCCGGGTGGCGGGCGGTGGACACGACAAGACCTCCTATAAAAATCCTGAACCTTGATGGAAGGCGGCAGGCAGCGTGTGTGGACTGCTTGATGGACTCGACGTGGAGCTGGACTAACAGCAGCCCGATTACAACGTCGCGTTTCAAAGAGGGTCAACAGCCTGCGCAACAAGGAGGCCCTCCTGCATTCGGCCGGAAGAACCGCCGCGATCACTGGACGTGTTTTGTGCCATGTCTGTATTGGTAGCGTGGTGCTCGCCGAGCGCCACGGGGTGTTGGGTCGCGCGACATCCTCCGTCCGCTCGGCGAGCGGACGGCTACGGCGCGGCTCCCGAATGAGGACATGTTTGTAATCCCGCAAGCGCAGCTTGTATAAAGCAATCCGTTGCATCACCCGAGAGTACACCAAACCCGACCATCGTTGACCGTATCCATTGGGTGGATATGAACCCAGTGATCAACGGATTGCTGGACACAAATAGGGCTCCGTGAGGGGATCAGACGCTTGAGGGCTTGCTCGGTTTCCGTTTTAGATAATATCTATTCAATATTACTTGATCCCGACGGGCTGATCGCTCACAGAGCCAACGCTATATGTACCCACCCCCCGTTAACCCGTATACCCCTTTTTTCAATGAATGACCCATATTGTCCCTGATAAATATTGCCGATCTTGGGCGGCGGGTGTAGCGTGGCTGGCTTTAGAAGTTTGGGAGATTTTTCATTCATGAACCACACCTCGTTTACAGCAACCAACGCCGAGGAGCGCGATGAAATGCTGCGCGTGATCGGCGCGAAGGATTTCGACGATCTATTCCGGGGTATTCCCCGAGCATTGCAGTCCGAATCCTTTGATCTGCCACCCGGCCTTTCCGAAGCGGAAATGACCTGCAAGCTGCGTAGTCAGGCGGCCCGTAACGCGACCACCATTACGAATTATTGCGGCGCGGGCTTCTATGATCACTTCATTCCGGCCGCCGTGGATGCCCTTTCGAGCCGAGGCGAATTTTATACCGCCTATACGCCCTATCAGCCCGAATGCTCGCAGGGCACCCTCCAGGCGATTTACGAATATCAAACTGCGATGGCCCGCCTGACCGGCATGGAGGTTTCCAATGCCTCGCTGTATGATGGCGGCACGGCCCTCTTCGAAGGCGTGATGATGGCGCTGCGCTGCACCCGCCGTACCCAGGTGCTGGTGGATGAAGGCGTCAACCCGATCTATCGCACCATGCTGCGATCCTACACGCAAAATCTGAATATCGAGTACGAAGAAATTCCCCTGCAGAACGGCTTGGCCGATCGCGCCGCCTTCTCCGCCCGACTCACCAAAAACGTGGCAGCGGTGGTGGTGCAGAATCCGAACTTTTTCGGATGCACGGATGAGTTGTCCGATCTGGTGAGCCAAGCGCATGAAGTCGGTGCGCTGGCGGTCTTCTCGGTGTATCCAATTTCGTTGGGGCTGCTGAAGACGCCCGGCGAAATGGGGGCGGACATCGTCACGGGCGAAGGCCAAAGCCTGGGTTTGCCCCTTTCCTTCGGCGGACCCTACCTTGGCTTCATGACCACCCGGAAAAGCCTCGTGCGTAAAATGCCGGGGCGCATCGTCGGTGCCACGCAGGATGCGCAGGGACGGAAAGGCTACGTACTGACCCTTCAGGCCCGCGAGCAGCACATCCGTCGCGAAAAGGCGACCTCGAACATCTGCTCTAACGAGGCCCTCTGCGCGCTGCGTGCCGGGATATATCTCTCGCTCATCGGGCGTAACGGACTCGCCGCAACCGCCAAGGCCTGCGCCGTCCGTGCCGCCTACGCCTGGGAAAAACTGACGGCCATTCCCGGCATCGAGCCCGCATTCGATCACTCGTTTTTCAATGAGTTTGCCCTGAAGCTGCCCTGTCCGGCGTCGGAGTTGATCAGCCGCCTGCTGCATGAAAAGGTGGCGGTCGGATTTCCCGTGAACCGCTACTACAAGGATATGGAAAACGTGCTGCTGCTGGCCTTCACGGAAAAACGGACGCACGCAGAAATTGACCGTCTGGCCGAATTGATCGGGAGGATTTTCTGATGGACCTGATATACGAAAAAAGCATCCCGGGCTGCACGGGGTATTATGTGGATGAAACGGGATTTGAAGGCGTGCCGCCGCGTCTGGAGCCCTCGCTGCTGCGCTCGGGGCCCGCCGAACTGCCGGAATTGCCCGAAGGCGAGGTGGTGCGTCACTACACCAATCTCTCTCGCAAAAATTTTTCCGTGGATACGCATTTCTATCCGCTGGGCTCCTGCACGATGAAGTACAATCCGAAAGCCTGCGAGCGGGTCTCCTCGTTCAGTGGGTTCACAGATTTGCATCCGGTCTGGCCGCAGTTTCTCGGCGGCGACCTGCTCACGCAGGGCGCACTCGAAGTACTCTACGAAACCGCCCGTATGCTGGCCGAGATCACTGGCATGGCCGAGTGTACGCTCCAGCCTATGGCCGGAGCGCACGGCGAACTCACCGCCACCATGATCATAGCCGCCTACCATCGTGACCGGGGCAACAAAAAGACGCATATCATTATCCCGGACTCCGCGCACGGCACCAACCCTGCCAGCGCTGCGCTCGCTGGCTATCAGGTTGTCACCATTCCCTCCGATGAAAATGGACGCATGGACATGGACCTCCTGCGCGCGGCGGTGAACGATGAGACCGCCGGACTCATGCTGACCTGTCCCGACACCATGGGTATCTTTAACGAACGCATTGCCGAAATTGCGGAAATCATTCATGCCGTGGATGGCCTGATGTATTACGACGGCGCAAATCTGAACGCCATTATGGGACGTTGCAAGCCCGGCGAAATGGGATTTGATCTTTGTCATTTGAATCTGCACAAAACTTTCTCGACACCGCATGGCGGCGGCGGGCCGGGTTCCGGTCCGGTCGGCGTGGTGGAAAAGCTGCGCCCGTATCTGCCGGTCTCCCGGGTGATTCTGCGGGAGGACGGCACGTACCGACTCCACTACGATGAGCCGAAAAGCATCGGTTACATTGCGCCCTTCTATGGCAATTTTGGCGTGGTGCTTCGGGCCTATGCCTACTTGCTCTTGCTTGGTGCCGAGGGCATCCGCGAGGCAAGTAATCACGCGGTCCTGAACGCCAATTACATTCAGGCGCGGCTGCGCCCGGTCTATCAATCCGTGTCTGATGCGTTCTGCATGCACGAGTGCGTATTTACCGGTGCGCCCTTCGGACGGTTCGGTGTACACACCCTGGACCTGGCCAAGGGGCTGATCGATCGCGGTATCCATCCTCCAACTATCTACTTCCCGTTGAATGTGCCCGAAGCCATTATGATCGAGCCCACCGAAACGGAGAGCAAAGCCACGCTCGATCACTTTGTCAGGGTGATGCTCGAACTGGCCGAATTGGCTGAAACGAACCCGGAAGAATTGCATCGCGCACCTGTTTCCATGCCGGTGGGGCGGCTTGATGAAGTCGCCGCCGCCAAAAACATGAACCTCACCTATGAAGGATAAGACCATGAGAGAAACCTTTCTGCCGTTTTCCAAACCCTCCATTTCCGAAGAGGATATTCAGGCCATTGGCGATGTCTTGCGTTCCGGCTGGATCACCACCGGACCCAACTGCGCCAAATTCGAGGATGCGATGAGCGCCTACGTGGGCTGTCCGTCCTCTGTGGCCCTTTCCTCCGCTACGGCGGGCATGCACTGTGTGCTGAAGGCACTGGGCATCGGCCCGGGCGATGAAGTGATCACCGCCTCGCTCACCTGGGTCTCCACTGTGAACATGATTGTACTCGCTGGGGCGACTCCCGTGTTTGCCGATGTCGATCGCGACACCCTCATGATCACGCCGGAATCGGTGCGTGCCGTGGTTACGCCGAAAACAAAACTCATTATCCCGGTGCATTACGCCGGTGCCCCCGCCGATCTGGATGGCCTTTGTGCCGTGGCGAAAGAGGCCGGCGCACGCGTGATCCAGGATGCCGCCCATGCCGTAGGCACCTACTACAAGGGCCGGCATGTGGGTCAGACAGGCACCTCCATCTTTTCGTTCCATCCGATCAAGAATATCACCACCGTCGAGGGCGGCATGTTTTGTTCCGATGATGCGGAGTTGGTCAACCACGTCAAAATGCTGAAATTTCATGGTCTGGGTGTGGATGCCTTCGATCGCAAGCAGCAGGGGCGATCGCCCCAGGCGCAGACCATCATCCCCGGATACAAATATAATATGACTGACGTATCCGCCGTGCTCGGATGGCGACAGCTCGAGCGCGTGGATGGCTTCAATGCCCGCCGCCGCGAACTGGCTGCCCTCTATCACACCAAACTGGTCGGTGTGGAAGGCATCCTGCCCCTGAAATCACCCGCCTACGACCATGTGCATGCCTGGCACCTCTTCATTGTGCGGGTGGATAGCGAAAAAACCGGTATCGGGCGCGATGATTTTATGAATGAACTCAAGGCACGCAACATCGGAACCGGACTGCACTTTCGTGCTGCCCATCTGCAGAAATATTACAAAGACGCCATGGGAACCGATTACGGCATGCTTCCCAACACCGAGTGGAACTCCGACCGGATCTGCTCGCTTCCGCTCTTCCCGGATATGAATGAAGGCGATGTGGACGATGTGGTCGCTGCCATCAAAGACGTACTAGCTTCGGCGAAGTGATGAGTTGACACCACCCGCTTCGCTTGAGTGCGCAGAGAGCGCCGGGAACTTTGTTCTACAAACCACACGAAGGCGGCGGCCATTTTTTCCCTCTCGGGAGGGCCCGTGTCCCCACGGGCCAAGCGGAGAGTAAGCGCGGAGAGTAAGAAAAATAAGGAATGATCTGGAGAAAAATAAAAGGACGCTGAGGACAGCATCCCTCCCAAAATTCGCGACACTTGCGTCCCTGCATTCAGAGCCTCTTCAATCTATCGCCACGTCGCTCCTCACGAAAAAGCCGGAAGAACCTGAGCAGGTCCCACGCATGCGCTGCGGATTGCAGAAGCATCAGGCAAAATATCCGTTGATTCTCTTGCGCGGAAAGGACTATTCTGTGCTCAGGAATGGAAAAGAGATCATGAAACATAGGCATTTAACAGATGATGCGTATACTCTTGCCGCGATTGATGACGTGATTGATCGCGGCGGACGCGCCGATTGGGCGGCGTTGCGGGATGCTGCGTGCGTTGACCAGGGCGTCCTAAAAAAAATCCTCCGCGTGTGTGAAGTGCGCAAAGAGGATGGATAAACAATGAATTCGAGCGAACAAAAGAACACGGCAATTCTGCTGATTAGTTGTCCTGACCGAAAGGGCATTGATACTGCCCTGACGCGCTTTGTTAGCGAGCACGAAGGCAATATTCTGCACTTTGATCAGCACGTGGATTTACAGCAGAACGTTTTCTTTATGCGCATCGAATGGGATCTGGCTGGATTCACCGTTCCGGCTGAACAGATACACGCCCACATGGCTCCGCTCGCGCTGGATTTCAATATGACCTGGCAGCTCTTTTTCAGTCGCGATGTGCAGCGCATGGCCCTCTTTGTTTCCAAAATGCCGCACTGTCTTTTCGATGTGCTAGCCCGTGTGGAGGCAGGCGAGTGGCGGGTGGAAATTCCGCTGATCATCAGCAATCACGAAACGCTTCGTCCGCTGGCTGAGCGCTTCAACCTGCCGTTTTACTGCATCCCGGTCAACGCGCAAAACAAAGAAGAGCAGGAACAAAAGCAACTGGAACTGCTGCGGGAACATCGGGTGGATTTTGTGGTACTGGCCCGCTACATGCAGATTCTTTCACCTCTGCTGATTGAGGCGTATCCCCGCCGCATTATCAACATCCATCACTCTTTTCTTCCGGCCTTTCCCGGGGCGCGGCCCTATCACTTGGCTTATGCACGCGGCGTAAAACTGATCGGCGCCACGAGCCATTACGTGACCGAAGAACTAGATGCCGGGCCGATCATTGAGCAGGGGACCATTCACGTCAGCCATAAAGATACCGTGGACGACTTCATCCGCAAGGGGCGCGACTTGGAAAAAACCGTTCTGGGCCATGCCGTTTGGGCGCACCTGCAGCACAAAATAATCACCTACCACAACAAGACCGTGATCCTCGACTAATCTGGATATCCGGGCTAAGGGAAAAATAGGTGCTGAATCAGAATTTTCGCCCCGATGCCGATGAGAATCAGCCCTCCCGTGATTTCGAGTTTGTTTTCAAAGAGATGGCCGATGCGGTCGCCGAGGTAGACTCCGCCAAGCGAAAGCAGAAAAGTGACCAGTCCGATGATCAGGGCAGGGCCGATGATGTGTACGTTCAGGAGGGAAAGAGTGAGCCCCACTGCGAAGGCGTCAATGCTGGTGGCGATGGCGAGCGTGAACAGGACATAAATATCAAGAGGATTGAAAGTCTTTTCCTCTCCGTGGCGCAAGGCGTCGAGGATCATTTTCGACCCGATGAAGGCGAGAAGTCCGAAGGCGATGAAGTGATCGTAATCAGCGATCCAGGCGCGTGCAAAAAATCCACCCGCCCAGCCGAGAATCGGCATGACGGCCTGAAAAATGCCGAAGAAAACGGCGATACGCATGGCGTGCCGCAGGCGCATTTGGCGGATGGCGATTCCGCTTCCGACGGATACCGCAAAGGCATCCAGCGCTAGGCCGACCGCAATAATAAGGATGCTCCACCAACTCATGACTTCACGGCTTCCATTGGCTGCTGGTCTGGCCCTTCCCAGGGCTCTATATGAACGAGCACGTCGATAACGTCGGAATTTTCTAGGAGCCGGCTTTTGACGTTGCGCGCAATGGCATGGCCCTCGAGCACAGAAAGTGCGGGCTCAACCAGTACGTGGAGATCAACAAAAAATCCGGAGCCGCAGCGCCGTGTTCGCAGGGCGTGAATATCCTTCACCCCGGAGGTGGCCATTGCTTTTTCCTGTAGGTCGTCGCGCGTCTTTTGACAGGCACCGCGGTCGCTGAGTTCATCGAGGGCGGGCTTCATTACCACCCAGGCCGAATGCAGGATAAAGCAGGTCACCACGAGCGCGCCGACATGATCCACGAACGACCATTGCGGGATCAGGATGGAAATCAGTACGGCCAAGGCCACGGGTATGGAACTAAAGGCGTCCGCCCGGTGATGCAGCGCATTGGCCTTCACGGCCGAAGAGCGAATGCGTGCGCCGACCCGAAACGTGTAGCGATAGAGCAGCTCCTTTATCACGATGGAAGCCAGGGCCACATAGCACGCCGCCCATCCGGGCACCCGGTTATGCTGAATGCGCAGCGTGAAAAGGGCATCCCATCCGATACCGATGGCGGCTGCCGCCAGCAAAAGCCCGATCAGTACGGTGATCAGTGCTTCGATTCGCCGGTGGCCATAGGGATGGTTTTCGTCCGCCGGCGCCAACCAGAATTTTTCGCCAAGAAGAATGGCCACATCCGAAGAGAGATCCGATAGGCTGTGAATGCCGTCGGCCACCAGTGCCTGACTTCCGGCTAGGAGGCCGATGGCCACCTTGACGGCGGAAAGCAGCACATTGCAGATCAATCCATACCAGGTGACTTGGACGATTTGCCGATGTTCTTCGCGTGTGTTCAGCGGTTCGTTTGTTTTTGTTTTCATGGCTGTGCAACCGGTTGTTCTTCGATGCCTTGAGCTTGGAATAGGTGACGCCATTCTTCCAGACGTTTTTTCACATCCGGTGCATTCTGGAGATCGGAGATGACGGCCACGCCGGAGGCCCCCGCCCGTAGAACCGGTGCCGCGTTTTCCACATGCAGTCCGCCAATGGCTACGGCGGGTATGCCAGCGAGTTGGATCAGTTTGCGCAAGCCGTCCACGCCGAGGAGTTTGGTCAGCCCGGGTTTGGACGGAGAGTGGAACACCGTGCCCATCGCCACATACGAGGGGCACAGGGTGAGGGCAGCAGCCAGTTCATAAAACGAGTGCGTGCTGGTACCGAGGCGCAGCCCGGCCTCATGCAGCGCCCGCAGGTCCGCGGTCTTCAAATCCTCGCGCCCCAGATGCACGCCATAGGCCTGATGGCGGATGGCGGCTTCCCAGTGGTCGTTGATAAAAAGGCGGCAGCCCGCTTGGCGTGCGGCAGCAACGGCCGTTTGAATCTCGCGGTCCACGGCCTCGGGGGTGGGATTTTTAAGTCGAAGTTGAAGGGTGGAGACGCCGAGTTCCATGAGGTGTTGCGCCTTGGCGGCGCTGTCCACCAGCGGATAGAGGCCGATCGGTGCCGGGCCGCAGCTTGGAAAGGGAGTTTCGGGACGAAAGAGAGCGGGCGACTCGACAATGTGGGGGAAATCCTCCGGGTGGTCGGGCCAGGCGTGGTGCCGCATGAAGGAGGCCCCGGACGCCTCGCGGATGGCGAGGCGCAGCCCCTGATTGATACAGGTTTTTGCCAGGGTGACGGCATCGGGCAGCGCATAACCCAGGGCGATGAAGGTGGCTGCCGCCGCCGAAAAAAGACAGCCTGTGCCATGCACGTTCGGACCGGGACGGCGGGGGCTGCGCAGCCGGAACGAACAAAGCTCATCGGCATAATAATCACAGCACTCTTCTCCTTCAGCGTGCCCCCCCTTGATCAGTACGGCACGCGGCCCCATCGCCCGCAGCATTTGCGCAATTTCAGGCAGATCGTCCCGAGAAATGGCGGTTCTTCCGGTCAGTCGGACGCATTCAGGAAGATTGGGCGTGAGAAGAGTCACCAGGGGGAAGAACTCCGTGATGAGGCATTCGAGGCCTTGGTCATCCAACAGCGGAAAACCGGAGTTGGAAAGAATCACCGGGTCGCAAACAATGGCGGTTACCACAGGCTTCAAGGCTCGGGCCACGGCGCGGACCTGGGCCGCCCCGCCCAGCATACCGGTTTTTACGGCGGCAGGTGGGCCTTCTTGCAACAGGGCTTGAATCTGACACAGAATAAAATCCGGGTCTACGCACAACGTGGCCTCCACATGCCGACTGTTTTGCGCTGTTAGGGCGGCGATCACTGCGCCGGGATGCCCGCCCAGGGCCCGCATGACGGACGTATCGGACTGGACGCCAGCACCGCATGAAGGATCGTTCCCTGCAATAGACCAGACTTTCGGGGCGGCATTCATGGATGGAACTTTAAAAAATGTGGCGGTTGACTTTGGGTACACTTCCTGCGAAAATAATGCACTTCATAGATCTATAGCACGTTACCGGGGAAAGACCCAAAGAAATTTCAGGGGTGAATCATCATGGATAAGGGACAGGAAATACTGCGGCGACTGGAGACGATTCACAATCTTCCAACGCTTCCAGTGGTCATCACCAAATTGCGCGAGGCCATCAGCAATCCGAATGCGGATGCCAAGAAGATTGCCCAGATCATTGAAGACGATCCTTCCATGATGGCCCGCATTCTGAAAGTAGTGAATTCAGCACTGTATCGGGGGCGACAGGATGTCACCTCGCTGCAAATGGCCGTTGCGCGGATGGGGTTCAACGCCATCAGCAACATCGCGATGTCCACCACGATTTTTTCAATCTTCAAATCTTCGGGCCCGACCGGGTTCAGTCATGAGGATTTTTGGCGACACAGCATCTGCGTGGGTATTGGGGCTGATGTGCTCTATGAGCGTTGCAAAGGCAGTCTTTCCAAGCGCTACACCGCCGATATTCTTCAACTAAGCGGGCTGATGCACGACATCGGCAAAATTGTGCTCGAGCAATTTTTTCATGCCAGTTTTCGTCAGGCTGTGGCTCTTTCCGTGGAAGAGGAGATTCCGCTGTGTGATGCGGAGCGGAAGGTTATGGGGGTGGATCATGCCGAGATCGGCGCCGTGTTGGCCCAGCGTTGGCATTTGACGCCCGACTTTGCGCACGTCATCCGCTGGCATCACAAGCCGATGTCCATCAATATCAACGAAGACTATTCTGAGCTGATCCGCTTGTGTCATACGGCGGACTATATCTGCAACCTGGAAAGAATCGGCGATGGTGGCAATGTGACAGCACCGTCCTTTGATCAGAAGGTTTGGGGAAGCCTGGGTCTTTCCGTTGGCGATATTTCCGAGATTGTGGATGCGATCAAGGAACAGTCCGCACATTCCGAAGTGCTGATGGCTTTCGTCTAGTAGCAATCCGTCGGCATGGGGTACCTATCAGTCCGATAGCGGCGTTCAACTCTGATGGTTTCGACCTACTGCTGGACGGAGGGTCGGATTGCCTTACGCAAACGTTCGTTTGCAGGATTCTGTCTATTTGGGACGGGATATGAATTTGCTCTGCGCGAACAAGGCTTTGGACGCGGTGTCGATGTTCATACGGCGCATGCGGTTGTTGACTTTGGTCAGCAGCAGACAGGCCGAAAAGCAGGGCATGGCGGAGGTATCTTTTTGTTTTACGGTCATGGCGGAGGTTCCTTTCCGGTTGGATTGACGGTCATGGCATGAATCAGGCGACGGCCAGCAGTTTTTCCTGTTTGCGGTGCAGGCGGTATTCCTTGCTGCGTTCTTTCGACGAGGCGATGTCCAGTTCTTCGCGATATTTAGCGACAGTCCGGCGGGCGACGTTCAGCCCTTTATTCTTCAATTCCGCAGCGATGTGCTGATCGGTCAGCGGGGTTTCGCCATCCTCGCGGCTGATCAGGCCGTCTATGATGTCTTTGACTTTTTCCGGTGTAAGCGCGGAGCCGTCGGCACACTGGTAGCCGCTTTTGAAGAAGGATTTCATGGAAACAAGGCCACGGGGGGTGGAGATGTATTTGTTGGCGATAGCGCGGCTCACGGTGGTTTCATGTACGCCGATAATGGCGGCCACTTTGTTCATGGTCAGCGGAGAAAGATCACCCTTTTCGTCGAAGTAGTTGCGTTGTACGCGCAGAATTTCGCGGGCGACCCGCAGGAGTGTTTCCTTGCGCTGGTGGATGCCGCGGATCAGGAACTGGCCGCTGCGTATTTTCTGGCGGATGTAGGCGAGATCGTCCTGAGAGAGGGTGTTCTGCTCGAGAAGGGCTCGAATGGCCGGACTGATGCGGAGATGAGGAATCTGGTCGTCGTTGATTTCTGCCGTCCATTCGCCGTTATCTTTTTGGAGAAAGACATCGGGTTCAATGTAGTTGACGGGAGCGGCGGTGATTTTGAGGCCGGGTTCCGGGTCCAGGGTTTTGATTTCGGCGACGGCGTCTTCAATGTCGGCGGGCTCCAGATCTAGTCGGTCGGCGGCCTCATCCCACTGTTGGTCTACAAGCAGATCAAAACAGTCATTCAGCATACGGTAGGTGTTGGAGGAGAGGTCCTCCACCTGAAGCAGCAGGCATTCACGCAGGTCGCGTGCGCCGACGCCCGCCGGACTGAGCCGTTGCACGGTGTCGAGCGCCCGCTGCATCTGCTCGAGCGGGGCAGCCGCGTTTTCGGCCAGATCAACCAACGAGGCGGATAGAAAGCCGCGATCATCCAGCGAACCAATGATTTCTTCGGCCAGTGTTGTGTCAGCCTCATTCAGCTCAAACTGCCCCAATTGTTTGGTCAGGTGGGCATAGAGTGATTCGCTGTAGACCAGTGAATCCAGGACATACTGATGCTTTTCGCCCTCTTCGGCTTGGCCGGACTGTGAGCCGCGCTGATTGCGGGCATAGTCTTCACGCCATTCCTGATCGATTTCGGAGAGGGTCCCGAGGCGCTCATCCAGCGTGTTGTTATCCAGGCGGAGTTCATTTTCTTCAAAGGTTTTTTCCGAGCTGGGCTGATTGAGTTCGGGCAGGTCGCTGATTGAATCAAACAGGGGATCGGAGAGTTCCAGGGCGGGATTGGATTCAAGTTCATGCCGGACCATGGATGTGAGTTCCATGGTGGGGGCCTGAAGCAACTGAAGCCAGTTGAGCAATTGGGGGGCCAGGTTGAGTTGTTGGCTGAGCCGTTGTCCTTGATACATCGTCTGGCCTATATTCATGCTTTGCTCCTTTTGTTTCAGCGCTCTTTTGCTGGACGAGAAGAATATAAGCCAAAACCGTGCCAAGTTTAATAACGGCCCGTCTGTTTTTGAAAAAGAGAGGAGTAAAAAAGGAGGTTTTCCTTTGGAGAACCCGTCTTTTAGCAGTTTCGATGCCAATAAAAAAAGCAGCCCGAAATTCGGTGTCGGGGACCAAGGAAGGCTGGTCTGTGCAGAAAAACGACAGATTGTTCGTTTTTACGACGACAGGCTGCTAGGCGCGCACTGGTGATTTGGGCAGGGTGACCCCTGAAAGATTGGCGGTGGAGAGATCGGTGTCGGTCAGCGTGGCGCCGATCAGGACGGCCCCTTGCAGATTTGTTCGTAACAGCTTGGCCCCCTGCAAGTTGCTTTCTTTTAAAACGGAGTAGCTTAAGTCGGCCTCCGAAAGATCGGCTTCACGAAAACTGGTATTCATCAGATTGGCTTGCCGTAAATCGGCGCCGCTTAGGTCGGCCCGCTCGAAGACAGCTCGGTATCCGTTGATTTCGCGTAATATCGCCCGGCTCAGGTTGGCCTTGGTCAGATTGGCTTCCCGCAGATTGGCTTCCAGCAGGTTAGCACCTGCCAGATTTGCATTCTGTAACATGGTGCGGCTCAAGCATATATTACGCATGTCCGCGCCTTCGAGGCGTGCCCAACTCAGGTTGGCCAGTGAGGCATGGGCATGCAGCAACGTGGCGTGTGTCAGGTCTGCCCCACAGAAATTGGTGTGAACGCAGGTAGCCTTAGTCAATTGGGCGTCCGACATGTCCGCCCAAGAGAAGTTGGCCTCCGATAAATCGGCCTCGACCAGAATGATGGAACGCAAGTCGGCCTCCGACAGGTTGGCCATATACAGATCAATCCCGGACAGGTCTACGCCTGTCAGGGTTGTTCGGGCCAGTTGTGCGTAAGCCATTTTCATGCGTTGTTCGATTTCCTTGTAAATACCATAACTCTATCGCTCTCATCGGCGGGCGGCTTGGTAAACTTAAGGAATCAGTCTGTTTTCTTTCCCGGATCGGCAGGTATGGGCCGGGCAAGATACTCCAAAACGAGACGGGCGGAATCGACGCCGAACCCGGGGACGGTGGCCATGTCTTCCAGCGTGGCACGCTTGAGGCGGGCGACGGATACGAAGTGATGCAGCAGCGCCTGTTTTCGCTTTTCGCCGATGCCCGGAATGTCGTCGATTTCCGATTCGCGAATGCGTTTAGCGCGAAGGGTGCGGTGGTAGGCAATGGCGAAACGATGGGCTTCATCGCGTATTTGCTGAAGCACGCGGAGAGCGGGCGAATCGGACGGAAGACGGATGGGCGTGGTGTCCTGATGATCCGGGATCAGCTCTTCAAACCGCTTGGCCAGCCCCGCGACACGTAGGTGGACCAGCCCAAGCGCATCGAGTTCCCGGCGCGCGGCGCGGACCTGAGTGATGCCGCCATCCACCAGAACGAGATCGGGAAGAGGTGCCTTTTCCGCGATCAGGCGTCCGTAGCGCCTGCGAATGGTTTCGGCCATCATGCCGGGATCATCCGGCCCTTCGATGGAGCGGATGCGAAAGTGGCGGTAACGCTTTTTGTCGGGGAGGCCATCGACGGAGCAGACCAGACTGGCCACGGCCAGGGTGCCGGAGATGTTGGAGATATCAAACGTCTCGATTACGCGGGGCGGTTGCGGAAGTGCGAGCGCCACCTGTAGAATCCGTACGCCTTCAGCACCCTCTTCCCGGCGGAGAGCGGCTGATTTGCGCACCTTGGCGCGTTCGTGCGTGACGCGATGCAGAAGGAGGAGCATGTCGCGCAGGGCGGCTGCTTTTTCAAAATCCAGTTTCTTCGAGACCGCCTCCATGTCGGCGCGGATTTCCTTCAGAATTTCAGGCCGCTCGCCGCGCAGGAACGCGCAGGCTTCCTCCACGCGTGCGCGGTAGTCCTCCTCGGATATTTTTCCGATGCAGGGTGCCGAGCAGTAGCGGATGATGTCGTTGATGCAGTGCTTGTAGTTTTCCGGCGTGGGTCGAAGCGGAGAGCATTGGCGCAGTCCGAAGCGGCGTTCGAGAAAATCCTTTGCCGCACGGGCGGCCGTGGAATTGGTGTAGGGGCCGAAATAGAGCGCCCCGTCCTTTTTCTGGAGGCGACAGGAGGCCACGACGGGGAAGGGATGCTGCACGTCCACTTTTAGAAGCGGAAAACGCTTATCGTCTTTCAGTAGGATGTTGTAACGGGGCTTGTAGTCCTTGATAAACTGGGATTCGGTGATGGCAGCCTCCGCCTCTGTTTTGAGGGGCATGAAGTCAAAATCTTCAATACTGCGGATGAGACCGCGCAGTTTTGGATCCGCCTTGCGCAGGGTGGCCGACTGAAAATAATGGCGCACGCGACTGCGCAGCGAAGCCGCCTTGCCGATGTAGATCACCTTGCCCCGCCGGTCGCGCATCAGATAAACACCCGGCTGGTCCGGCAGCTTCTTCAGCTTTTCCTGAATCTGTTTTGAAAAGGTGGTCATGGCGTTTTCGTGGCCCTTTACGATCAGCCCAGCGCTACATCTAGGACCATCATTACCGTAAATCCGGCCAGGGTGCCGAGCGTGGCCAGGTCCGTATTTCCACCGAGCTGAGATTCAGGGATCAATTCCTCAATCACCACAAAGATCATGGCCCCGGCTGCAAAGGCCAGCGCATAGGGAAGAATCGGTGAGAAAAGAATGACCGCCGCCGCGCCCAGAACCCCGGCCATCGGCTCCACCACGCCCGAGAGTTGTCCCCACCAGAAGCACTTCATCCGCGACAGCCCCTCGCGACGCAGCGGCATCGAGACGGCCAGTCCTTCCGGAAAATTCTGAATGCCGATGCCCAGCGCCAGCGCAATCGCTCCGCCCATAGAGGCCGACGGAAATTCCGCCGCCACCGCGCCGAAGGCCACTCCCACCGCCAATCCCTCCGGGATGTTATGCAGCGTGATCGCCAGCACCAACAGCACGCTGCGCTGCCACGACGTCTTGATGCCCTCCGCCTCGCTCATGGCAAAACCCGGATGCAAATGTGGAAGTACTTTATCAATCCCCCACAGGCTCAGCCCGCCCACCAGAAACCCGATGGCCGCCGGAACAAAACTCCCGCCCGACAGTTCAATGGCCGGTGCCAGCAGTGACCAGTAGCTTGCCGCAATCATCACGCCCGCCGCAAAACCCAGCATGGCATCGAGCACACGCCGACTCGGATTGCGGTGCAGAAAAACCGCCGCCGCGCCGAGGGCCGTCAGCGCCCACGTAAAACAAGTGGCCAGCAGGGCCTGCACCACCGGGTTCAACCCATTAAAAAAAGTATCCATGTCGCGCTCCTATTCTTTGTTCACGGTTGTTTCCATGTGGGTGCGAACGATGCCTCCCCAAGCGGGGGTTAGTCGCCTTTTCCGGGGCGGATGTTGATGGCGATGGAGACAAAGGGTTCGCTTTTCAGCGACGGATCGAATTCCGTATCTCCCTGGGTGTTAAACCCGAAACTCTTCAGGCCGGAATAACCGGCCCCAACATTAAACCAGATCGATTTGTATACACGGGTTTCCACCCACAACCCGAAGTCCCATGCGCCCAGTGAGCCGACGACTTGGGAATCATCTCCTTTGGGATCAATCGTCCAGCTCGAGCCCGACGGAGAAACCCCCAAGCGGAAAAACAACCGATCCGATGGCGCATAATTGATCGATGGCCAGGGAGCCACCAGTGAAACGGCCCAACAGGGATCCAGAATATAGCTGAACCCGAGGTAGGGAAGAAAGAATCCATCGGAAAAGGCATAGTCATAGACCAGCCCGTAATACCAGACCGTTCGCTCGCCATGAAGAGAGCGCCCCGCCACGCCGGCCCATCCGCTTCCGGCCCAATCCGCCTTGTCGGTAAGTGGAGAATAGGCTGACGGCATGACAAAGGCACCCCACTGCCGTCCGGGACTCGTCTGTATGGCTCCGCCGATTAAAAGGTTCAGACCTGTAACGTCCCGGTCTTTAAGGGACCCTTCCGTAAAGTCGAAACGTGTATAACTGATGCAGGGCACAATCAGCGCAAGGCTTTTCTGCCCGACATACGCTGGAAGCATTGCGTAGGCAGTGGTGTTGCGGGAGCGAAATTCGATCTCTGAATCATTGCCGCCCCGAGGGCGTGCAAACGTGTTCTTCCCGTATTCCGTGTGTTTCAATGATAATACTGGAAGGAAGGGGATATCGCTATCGGCCCGGGAGAATTCAAACGCCGTATTTTTCAGCTTGAGCAGGGTCGAATCCATCCACCCGTCCGATTCTTGAGCACGGGCCACGCCGCCCAGAAAGAGGGTCATGGACGCGGCGGCTAGAAAACTCCCGGCGATGGGTATTCTGTTCTTCTTCACGGGTATCCTCTTTTGTTATAGACGCTCGCTGGGCTGATGAGTACGTGCGATGGCATCCTGAACTCTTTCACCATGAGTTGTCAATTCCCGCGCCCTCCCTGGCATTCACGGGTTAAGCATAAGGACGGGGAATGATCTTTTCGGAAAATTCTACATTCTTGACCGGGATCAAGGAAAAGACATAGAATACAACGTATTGTGGTTTGCAACATGAATGACCGCTTTGAATGCGGAGGCGAGAAAAGGAAAAAAGAACAACGAGGAGTTCATCATGAGTATGTTTTGCTTTCAGTGTCAGGAAACGGCCAAGAATCAGGGTTGCACGGTACGCGGGGTTTGCGGCAAGCAGCCAGATACCGCGGTGCTGCAGGATGCGATGATCCACACGGTGCGTGGCATAGGCTTCTGGGGTGCCGAAGCGGTCAAACGCAATATCAAGGTCAATGCCGAGGGGTTGTTCGGTATGCAGTGTCTGTTTGCCACCATCACCAACGCGAACTTTGACAATGCGCGGTTTACATCGCTGATCAGCGAAGCGCTGAAGATGCGCGATGTCCTGCGCGTAAAGGTAGAGGCCGCTGGCAAGGCGGAAGGCGCTCTCCCGGATTGCGCAACCTGGACGGGGACGACCGAGGCCGATTACGCCGCCAAGGGTGCCGAGTATGGTGTGCTGGCGAATGCCAACGAAGATACCCGCTCGCTGGAACAGCTCATCACGCTGGGCCTGAAGGGTCTCGCCGCCTACGGCGACCATGCCGCCATGCTGGGCTATGAAGACGAGACCGTTTACAACGCCTTCATGGAAGCCCTGGCCGATACCACGCGCGGACTGAGTGTGGACCAGCTCGTGGCCCGTACGATTCAGACCGGAACCGATATCGTGAAGGTCATGGCGCTGCTCGACAAGGCCAACACCGAAACCTACGGCAATCCCGAAATCACCGAAGTGAATCTGGGGGTGCGCGGTAATCCAGGCATTCTCATCTCCGGGCACGACCTGCACGACATGCAGGAGCTGCTCGAGCAGACCGAAGGCACCGGCGTGGATGTGTATACGCATAGCGAAATGCTGCCGGCGAATTACTATCCCGCATTCAAAAAGTATGAGCATTTCGTGGGCAACTACGGATCATCCTGGTGGAAGCAGAACGATGACTTCACCACATTCAACGGGCCAATCCTCATGACCACCAACTGCATCATTCCGCTCAAGGATGAATACAAGGACCGCATCTTCACCACCGGCATGGCCGGATGGCCTGGTGTGCCGCATATTCCCGAACGCCCCAAAGGCGGGAAAAAAGATTTCTCCGTCCTCGTTGAGATGGCGAAGAAATGTCCGCCGCCCACGGAAATCGAAACCGGAACAATCGTCGGCGGCTTTGCGCATCACCAAGTGCTGGCACTGGCCGACAAGGTGGTCGCGGCCGTCAAGTCCGGCGCGATCAAGCGGTTTGTGGTCATGGCCGGTTGCGATGGACGTCACAAGACCCGTTCCTATTTTACGGACGTGGCCGAAGCCCTGCCGAAAGATACCATCATTCTGACGGCTGGCTGTGCGAAGTACCGCTACAACAAATTGAAACTGGGCGATATCGATGGTATCCCGCGCGTACTCGATGCCGGACAGTGCAACGACAGCTATTCACTCGCCGTCATTGCTCTCAAGCTCAAGGAAGTGTTCGGCCTGGACGATGTGAACAAGCTGCCGCTTTCCTTCGACATCGCCTGGTACGAGCAGAAGGCTGTTGCCGTACTGCTGGCCCTGCTGGCGCTTGGCTTCAAAGGCATACGCCTCGGGCCCACGCTGCCGGCGTTCCTCTCCCCGAACGTTGCCAAGGTGCTCGTGGAAAACTTCGGCATCAAGCCGACCGGCGAAGTGCAGGCCGATGTAGATGCCATGATGGCGGGCAACTGAGCAAACCGGACCGTTGGGACGTATCGCTCTTTGGTGGGCGAGCGTCCCGGCGGGCCGATATTAATTTTTCCAACCATTGGAAACTTTTTTAGGCGTTTTTCCAATCATTGGAAAAATGCAAGAGGGACACTGCTGTTCCCGGGGCCCTTTTCTTAGCAGGATCTATTTTCAAAAAGGCAGGCGAAGAGATGAAACGGAAAATAATAGAAATCAATGAAGAGCTGTGCAATGGATGCGGCGCGTGTGTGACGGGTTGCGCAGAGGGTGCGTTGCAGATTGTGAACGGCAAGGCGAAACTGGTGAACGAGGTGTTCTGTGATGGGCTCGGCGACTGCATCGGTGAATGCCCGACCGGCGCACTGAAAATCATCGAACGCGATGCGCCGGACTTTGACGAGTCCGCCGCGATGGAGCATGTGCAGAACCAAAAGGCACCCGTTCCTTCGGCGCCCAGAGGATGCCCCGGCTCGCAGGTACGTTTTCAGCAGCCCAAGGCGAAGAAGGCGCCTGCACCTTCCGCGTTGGGTTCAGCCGTGGTCGGGCAGGTGATTCCGTCGGAATTGAATCAATGGCCGACGCAGCTTCATCTGGTTCCGCCGGTTGCTCCTTTTTTTACGAATCGGGAACTGGTGGTACTGAGCACCTGCGCTCCTTCGGCTTCGCCCGACGTGAACTGGCGTTACATTCGCGGCCGGGCGATTGTGATTGTGTGCCCGAAGCTCGACCGCACGGAAGGCTACGTGGAGAAGCTCGCCTCGATATTCGCCTCGAACGGCATTCCAAAGGTAATTGTGGTGCGCATGGAAGTGCCATGTTGCGGAGGGCTAAGCGCTATGGTGGAGAAGGCGACGCAGTTGTCGGGCAGGAAGGACCTCGTGATTGAAGAGGCCACCATCGGACTGAATGGCGATTTGCTGGCTGTGCGAAACCTGGAGGTGTGAGATGGATGATCTGAAAGGAAGACCGCTGAATTTGAAGACGCTGGTGGATTACTCGGAAGGCGCGGTGATCAGCCGCACTCTGCTCAAAAAAGAAAGTGGAAACATTACGCTGTTTTCGTTTGATACGGGACAGGGCCTCAGCGAGCACACCTCGCCATTTGATGCCGTAGTGGAAGTGGTGGAAGGCGAGGGAATCTTCCTTATCGACGGCGAGCCGCAAACCGTGAAGGCTGGGGAGATGATCATCATGCCCGCGAACATCCCGCACGATGTGCAGGCCGCCAAAGCCCCATTCAAAATGCTGCTGATCATGGTTCGTTCCGAACAATAAAACCGCCGTAGTTCGGGGCAGACAGCGGGAGATGCAAGGGGTATAAAGTAAGGCGATTGTTTATTCACAGAAGCGTGTTGGCGTTGCGACTTGAGGCAGGACCGACAGGCGGAGATTAGGAGAAGATATGAAAAAAGAAATCGTATGTACCTCGGGATCACCAGCGCCGGTTGGGCCTTATTCGCAGGCGGTGCGGGTGGGTGAGTTTTTGTTTTGTTCGGGACAGATCCCGCTGAGTCCGGAGGATGGTTCCATTCCGGAAGGGGTCGAGGCGCAGACGCGCCTAGTGCTGAAGAATCTGGAGGCGGTGCTGAAGGCCGGCGGATCGACGCCGGGTGGCGTGGTGAAGACGACCGTATTCCTGAAGGACATGAATGATTTCGCGGCGATGAATGCCGTGTACGCGGAAACCTTCGCGGAGAATCCTCCGGCGCGTTCAGCCGTTCAGGTGGGACGGCTGCCGAAGGATGTACTGGTGGAAATCGAGGCGGTGGCTGTGGTGCAATAGGCCCCACGAAGCTTACAGCGAAAAAGAAAGAGGGTTGTCCACACGATTAGGTGAAAACACAACAGCGTACCCGCTGTTGTTGACTAACAGGATGGCGGGCCAAAGCCCGGCGTCCTGTTAGAAGGCGTATTTGATGCCGAGCTGGAAGAGCCAACTGTCGCAGGGGAATTTCCAAGTGGCGCGATCCTGAGAATCGCCGCGCATCCAGTAGCGGGCATCGGATTCGGCCTTGAGATAGCTGAAGGAAATGTCGCCCTCGAGATGTTCGTAGATTTTGACGGAGGTGCCGAGTGTCAGGAGGGTGCCGGTGCAGTCATCAGCCTGCATGTTGCGCAGTCCGTCGGCATGCCAGCCGGATTCTTCGTCGAACTGGCCGGAGAAGAATACCACGCCGATACCGGCGTAGGGGGCCATGATGTCTTCAATGGGATAGCGACCATAGAGGAGGAGGCTGGGGCCGGAGAGGACGAGATTTCCGTCGGTGTGTGCATCGGTATCGAGGGTGATGGTTTTGCCTTCGATGTTTTCCCACCCGAACTGTAGGCCAACGTAGGGGAGGAAGTTGTAGCGCAGATAAGGCAGCGGGAAGTAGTGCTGTTCTTCTTCCATATCGTAGGTGCTGATGCCAGCCGTATAGCCGCCGCTCAGATTGCCGTCCGCATCGTAGGTGCGTTTGGAGGGCTCTTTGAAGCTGAAGTGCGACATGCGCAGGCCGACTTCCAAATGGTCCACCACGTAGGTGTCAAAAAAATCCTGCACGCCCGGATTCATCATGTACTCGGATTCGTACGCCAAAGAGGTGGCGCAGAGTACCGGGGTAAGCAGTGCAAGCAGGGCGACGGACAATAGTTTCTTCATAATCAATTCTCCTGAAAGGGTGAAAATGTCGTTGCCCCGTGTTGCCGCAAATGTCACGCGGGACAGGGCAGAAGCTATACTTAATACCCCCGGCAAGGCAAGAACGCATTCGGCTCAAAAACAGACGCTTGCCAGACGGCTTCGTTTTTCGGAAGATTGCGGGCATGAGATCGAGCAGGGTAACAGGCAAATGCGGTGGATGGATAGGAATGGGCTTGGGGGTGATTTTGTTGCTGTTGAGCGCGGGATGTACGTCTTTTGAGCCCGCGCCGATGACCGCAGAGGCTCTGCTGAGCAAGGCGCAGACCCAGACGTCCGGGGCACTCGAGGTCTCTGTGGTCTGGCTTTCGGACCGCGAGGTGGAGTCCTCTTTTGGTTTGCCGCTGTCTTCTGCCGGCATTCAACCCATTTGGATCCGGGTGACGAATCGGGGTGAAGAATCCTGCTGGCTGTTGCCTGTCGTCACGGATCCGCATTATTTCTCTGCGGCGGAGGTTCTCCAGAAGGTGAAGAGCCTGGGCTACGATGCGGCGCGTAAGAATCGAATCAAAGCGGTGTTTCTCGAGGAGGAGATGATAGAGGATTTCATTCCGCCCGGGGATATGCGGCAGGGATTCATCTATGCGACCAGGCAGCCCGGTATGCGCCAGGTGCCGGTGATGTTGCTTACGTCTGGGCGGCTTGACCGCTTTCTTTTTCTGCTGGGCGGGAAGACGCTGCGAAGCGATCACCGCTGGGTGAATTTTGAAGGCCTTTATCACCCGGAGGAGCAGGTCTCGCTTACGGCGGAAACGCTGTATGAATCCATTCGGGCGTTGCCGGCGCTCACGGGAAATGCACATGGAACGGCGACCGGCGATCCACTGAATCTCGTGCTCATCGGGTCGCGCGAGGAGGTGTTTTCAGGATTAATTGGCGCGGGTTGGAATGAAACAGAGGCGTTGAATCCGGCGAGTGCGGTTCACACCGTTTCCGCGCTGATTGCGGGTACGCCCTATCGTTTTTCGCCGATCAGTCCCCTGTATGTGTTCGGTCGGCGACAGGATGTCGCTTTTCAGAAAATACGGAAGAACGTCCAGACCCGCCTGCACATGCGGTTGTGGCTCACGCCTTGCATCTATGAGGGGCGCCCGCTCTGGCTTGGACAGATCAGTCGGGACATCGGCGTTCGCATGACCACTAAGTCGCCCAGCCTTACCACGCATTTGATTGATCCGGATGTGGACGGAGATCGCTGGTATCTGATTCAGGAGCTGATCCGTCAGCAGTGTCTGGCGCGTATCGGCTTTGTAGAGGGCGGGCCGCAGTTCACGCCGTTGAATCCAGGACGCAACCTCACGGGCGATCCGTATTACACGGATGGTCTTCGTGCGGTGCTGCTGCTTTCGGGCGAACCGATGGCCGTGGACGAAATCGACTTCTGGCCGTGGAAATTTCCGCCTCGCGGTGGTCTTTCGCAATCGGGTGATTACCTGCGCGTGGGTCGTGAGGAATAAACTGTCCGGGAAGAAGGGTTTGGCGAGCGTGTTGCTGCGTTTGTTGTCTCCATTTCAACATGCCCGCGAGGCCGTTAACGGATGCCCGGATTTTGGATGCATCTTGACCCAATAGTTGCTGACAACAAGCCTTGGACGTGAAAGAATCCGACCCATTAAAGTAACCGGGAGCGAATGTGATAAAAAAGAGGTTGGTTTCCGTGATGGAGTGGCTTCGGCCCATTGGTATAGGGGTTGCTATCTGGTCGGCATACACCTGGGGTCACGATGCGGTATCGCAGTTTCACCTCATGGGGCTTTTCATAGTGATGCTGATGTCAGGTACGGTGACGTTTGAATCGCTGTTTCTGGGAGACGTTGCGTCCGCGAAAATCGGATATGCACCGAATCGGGCGTACCAGATTCAGTCGGGACTGGCGAATGCGGCCACGGCCATAACCGCCCTGATCGTGTATGTGCTGGATTGGGGACGCTACGCCGATGCAACCATCGTGACGGTCATGCTGCTGTTCTTTGCCTTCTCGGCGGTCAATCATCTGGTCTCGACCATTCGGGAAGGCAACCGGAACCCGGTGAATCTGATGCGCCCGATTATGGCCGCGCTTTTGATCGGCTTCCTGCTTCCGGTCATGCTGAAAGCGTTGAAGCAGTAGGGTGGTACGGGCGCGTAGCTTGCCGTGACGCAGCCTAGCGCGGAGTCTGGCCCTCGTGTGGACGCTCGCCCTCCAGCATTTTTTGAACCTCCTGGAGGGCGAGCGTCCCGCGAGCCGTTGATCGGTTTCCCAAGATTCCACAGCGTATTCGCTGTGTTCAACTTTCGCAATGGCGGGCGCCCTACGCCCGCCATTGCGAAAGTTGGGCGTGATGGGTGAAGAGGAGTTGAAGGGTGATGCGTTCGGGGGGGAGGGCCGTCATGACGGACAGCACGTCGCGATAGAGTTCAAGCTGCGAGCGATGCGATTCGACGGCTTTTGCCAGGGCGTCCGGGGTATCGGCGAATTGATCGGTTTTGTAGTCGAGGATGGTGGCGGCGACCGGCTTGCCGGCTTCATCGAGCAGGATGGTGACGCGGTCAAAGCAGCCGGATATCCATCGGTTGCCCAGGGCAATTTCAAAGCGTTTTTCGCGCCAGAGGTCGGCCGCCTGCAAAGGCTTTGCAAGGGCGTTGCTGATCGTTTGATTTTTCAGGGACTGGGAGAACTCGCGCCGCAGGTTGGCTCGGGTGTCTTCATCCAGTGGCAGGGTTTCGAGAGTGGCTAGGCAGGTGGTTTCCACTTCGGGGGCGTACCATTCGAGTTGCTCAAAGAGGGCGTGCATGGCGGTGCCGTAGTCGGCGGCGGCGCGTCCGCGTGCGGAGAAGAGATGTTCGGCACAGAGGCGGGCATCGGCCTCGGCGGAGGGCAGGCGGCGTTCGAGTCGGATGGCGGGTGCGCGTTCGGGCTGGGCCGGTGCGGGCACCGCTTGCTGCGGCTGCGGCGGTGTGGACGCTGCGCTGCGGAGGGGTTGATTCCAGTCGGGGGTGCCGATTTCGTAGAGGAGGCGCGGGTCCGTGAAGGGGTTGCCGCTTTTCCCGTCGAGTTGTTTTTTCAGGAGGGTGGCGGCATAGAAGGCCTTGCTGCTTTTGCCGGTTTCGTGGGTGATCAGATAGAGGGATTCACGGGCGCGGGTGATGGCGACGTAGAGCAGGCAGAGGGATTCATAGACCTGCTGCTCGCGCTGGTCGCGCAGCTCGGCGGAGAGGGTGGCGTCCGTTTCGGCAAAACGCATGGGCGGAAAGTGGAGCACCCACTCGGCGTCCGGATTGTCCGATTCGGTGTGATGAACGAGTCCGAGTTCTCCGTGTCCGAGGGAGTCCAGCGAGTTGTCTTGAAGGTCGGGCAGGAATACGGCATCGAATTCAAGTCCTTTGGCTTTGTGCATGGTGAGCACGCGTACGGCACCCGCGGGGGCTTCGGCTTTGCCGGCGGTCTGCTGCACAAAACGGATGAAGGGGATGACTTGGCGCGGATGAGCTAGGTCAAATTCCTGGGCGCATTGCTGGAGTTGGGCGAAGCGTGCGCGGGTGAAGGGGGAGAATCCTCCCGGATTGAGTCGCTCGCATTCGTCGGTCCAGTGTTGCAGCAGATGCTGAAAACCGTGGAGGTGAAGTTCGCGCAACAGATGAGAGGAGAGGGTGGCGCGGCTGAGTTTGAAGGAGTCCATGACGCGGCGCAGGGGCGTCATGAGGAGGTGCTGCCAGGCGAGGTCATCACCGGGGTGTTCGGCGAGTTTGAGCAGGGAGAGGAGCGCGGAAACGACGGTGTTGTCGACGATGGCGGTGTCGCCCTCCCAAAGGGTGTTGATGCCGCGCGCGCGCAGACAGTCCACCACGGCGAGTCCGGCATTTTTCGAGCGCACGAGAACGGCCACGCCGTTGGGCAGCGGATTTTCGAGCATCGGTTCAATTAGGTCGGCGGTGAGGGTGAAACGGGGGTCGGTGGACTCGGGATTGCTTTTGTCGGGTGCGGGGAGTTCATAGAAAGCGGCATAGCCGGGGGCGTCCTGGCGCACGGTGCCGTGTTGCTCCCAGGTTTCATTCCAGCGGGCGATGGCTTTTTCAGGAAAGCGCTCTTCAGGTTGCAGGTTGGAAAAGACGGCGTTGACGGTCTGAATAATTGCGGGAGTGGAACGACGGGAGAGGGCGAGGGTTTCTTTTTTAATGGCGGGGGCATAGCGATTGTAAATCTGTGTGAAGAGCCGTGCGTCGCCTCCGCGCCAGCCGTAGATGGCCTGTTTGACGTCGCCCACATAGAAGAAGGAGCGGTCGGCTCCTTCGCTTTGGAGGACTTCATCAATGAGGTTGCTGAGAATGGCCCACTGGTCGGTGCTGGTATCCTGGAATTCATCGAGCATCCAGTGGTCGAAGCGCCCGTCGAGTCGGTAATCAATGTAGAGGCGTTCATTGGAGCATTCGAGGGGCTCCTGGGTTAGGCGACGCGGGGAGCGGATCGACTCGATGCCGCCGGCGGCTAGGATCGCGGTGATGTCCTGAAAGGAGATGCGTCCGGCGCGCCGGACGGTTTGGGCATAGTTTTGTTCGTAGCGGTTGAGTACGTTGAAGAGGCCGAGGGTGCGCTGGCATCGGTTGAGCAGTATGCACTGAAAGAGGTAGCGCACCACGGTATCGAGTGCATTTCGGTGGGCGGCGGTGAAGGTGTAGGGTTTGCTGCGGAGCTTGAGTTCCACGGCGTTTTTATCCCACGCGGCGCACTGCTCGAGCAATTGATTGAGCAGCGTGCTCGATCCTTCCGGCAGGCGGTTGCCATCGAAGGCGCGCAGGAGGGCGAGAAAGCCGATCCAGGATTTGTCGGTGGCCACGGAGGAAAGGGACTCCAGGGCGGCATCGTAGTTGGTGCGGGTGATTGCGGGGGCGGTCAGCAGGGGATGGCCGTCGGGCCAGATGCGGTCGGGATTTCCCCAGCAGACGCCATGGGGGGCGGCCTGGAGAAACGGCTGAAAGTTGGTCATGAAGGCATCGAGTTTTTGCAAGACACTGCGCTCTTCGCGCCCGAAGGTGGCCTGCTTGAAGTCGAGAAGAAACGCCTTCCGCTCTTTTTCGGTTAGGTTGCCGGAGAGGGTGTGGCGCAGGGCCTCTTCACGGGCCTCTTCGAGCGCGAACCCTTCGAGGATTCCGAATTCGCCCTGCAGGCCGAGTTCATAGGCGAAGAGACGGACCACCCGCGCGAAAAAGCTGTCGAGTGTGCCAATGCGTAGCATGGGCATGGCGCGAATGAGCGATTGCAGGAGGGCGCGGGCCTGATTGGTATCGAGCGAGAGCGCGGCGGTCTCGTTGAGTTCGCAGAGTTTTTTCGGGTCGAGCGCGGCGAGTGCGAGGCGCTGCATAATGCGGTCGAAAATTTCAGCGGCGGCCTTGCGGGTGAAGGTGAGGGCCACGATGGTGGCTGGGTCCACACCGGCGCCCAGGAGACGAATGTAGCGACTGCTTAGTTGAAACGTCTTGCCGGAGCCGGCGGAGGCGGAAATCATCTGGTAGGGAATGAAGTCTTTCATGGCGTGACCTCCACGGGGAAAGCGGAGGGGTCCACGGTTTCTTCGGGTGTATCGAAAAAGAGGTCGGCGAGCGGTGGGTAGGCTTTGGCGCCGGAGGGCGGCCAGAAGCGTCCGGCGAGCATTCGCTCGGCGAGGGTATCGGCGGTGTCGAGGGCCGAGGAGAGCAGTTCGGGTTCGATGGGCCATTCGATGAGGGCGGTGGTTTCCAGTACGCCGGATAGATTGAAGTAGCCGCAGAGGATGGAGGAGGTCTCGGGATGGGCGTGACGATAGAGATGGTGATACAGTGGGAGCTGGAGATCGCACCAGGCACGACTGGCGGGGGCTTCGGCCCAGGGCGGCGTATGGGCGTTGCTCTTTTTCAGGTGCGCCCGCTCGGGCGAGGGGGCTTTGTCGGATGTCTTGTAATCGAGGAGCCGTACCGCGCCATCGGCGCGCTGTTCGATGCGGTCGATACGCCCTTTGAGAACGACCCCACGCAGCGGCATGCTGAAGGATTGCTCGGCGGATACGAGGCACCATCCGTCGCGCCGGGCCTGCGCCTGTATGGGCGCGGCAAAACGGAGGCGCTCCTGAATGCTTTCCTGCTGAATCATCAGGGGAAGCGAAAGGCGCGGACCGAAGGCCGCGCGAAAGCGCTCGGCAGTACGGGTGAGGAGAAAGTCGGCGATTTCTTTTTCGTTGTCGGAATCGGCGGTGGGCGAGGCGGCGAAATCTTGCAATACGTCGTGACAGAACGTGCCGTAGAGGGCGGCGTCCATTTCCTGCAGCGTGTCGTCGCGGGCGTCCATTCTTAGGCGGCGTTCGAGGTAGTGGAGAAAGGGGCAGCGGAGGTAGGACTTGAAGTCGGAAACGGAGACGTTGGTGATGGGCGGCAGGGTTTCGGGCGAGGGTGGGCTGAGGTGCCAGTCGTTGACACGGTGATGGGTGGTCGGTGCGGAAGCGCAATCGTTGAAGAGCAGTAGGGCGCGGGCTGGAAGCTGTTCGGGTTCGCAGAGAAAGAGCAGGCGGGAAGGGCGCGTGGGGTCGCCGGTGAGACCGGTGGCGGCCAGGCAGCACTGCACCGATGAGGCGTTGTCGGCCCGCGAGGCGAGGAGTACGCGGAAGATGTAGGCATCGCGCGCGAAGCGGTCGGCATTGTGCCGCAGTCCGAGGGTGCGTCGTGCTTGATCGGGCAGGAAGGGATGGCAGTCAATCACTTCGGGGACGGCGGTATCTGTCATGCCGCAGAGCAGAAGACGTGGGGCATCTTCCCAATGTAGTTCGAGCCAGCCGGGCAGGTCCACGGCGTGCGCGGGTCGCTCGGAGGGGATGCGCTGATGTTCGAGGCTGTCGAGAATGATCTGCATGAGATCGGCGGAAGAGAGCTTTTGCACATGCGGACGGCGACGTAGAGAATCGAGTACGCCGCACAACAGGCGGGCGGCGGCGATGAAGTCGGCCTCGTCGGCGCGGCGGTTGTCGAACGTACGTTCGGCAAACCATTCCGACAGGATGGGCAGGAGGGCTTCGAGCGGGGATTCCTCTTCGAGGCGGCGCACCCAGTCGGCCACCTGCCCCACCACGGGTTCGAGCAGTTCGTGACCTTGCGCGAAGAGGCAGATGGTCTCAAAATCGGAGGGGAGGTGTTCGTTTTGGAAGCGATCGAGGGTTTTCAAAAACGGAGTGGTTTGAAAACCGGGGAGGATGCGGTGAAAGGTATCGAGCAGGTAGGGATGACGCACGAGCGAGGCGAAGGCGTCCCAGGTTGAATCGAGAAAGAAGCGCCCGAGGAGCAGGGCCACTTCGGTGAGGGCGATTTGTGCGGCACCACATCCGGCGGGATCGAACGCGGCGATGTCGCGTGCGGCGAGTTCGTCGCGCAGGGGCGGCGCGAGTGCGCCGTCGGGCAGGCCAATGGCATAGGTGGACCGTTTCTCGGGGGCGAGTGGGGCAATCTGTTCGGCGATGTGACGAAGCTGCTCGTGCGGAGTGGAAAAGCGGTGGATTTGCGCGTCGGCCACGGGGATGATTCCCTCGGCCCAGGCTTCGGGTGCGGGACGGCCCCAGGCATCGAAACGGTCGGCCTCAGATTCAGGCGCAAGAATAACGAGATGCACCGGCAGGGAGTCGGGCAGATGTTCGAGGGCGCGTAGAGCCAGTCGCGGTGGATCGGGACAAAAAAGCAGATGGACGGCATCAAAGGAGTCGGGCAAGTCGCCGGAGTTTTCAGCGGCGGCGAGTTTGGCGGTGGTTTCGTCGCGCATGTTTTCGCGTTCGAGGGTGTCGAGGTAGCGGGCTTCGAGACGTACCAGGTCGCGCCAGCGTTCGGGTTCCGGGTTATCGGAAAAGGCGTCGGCGAAAGAGGCGAAGGTATGCCCTTCTTCGCAGAGGAGAGTGCGCAGTTCAATGAGTTGACGGGCGATGGCGGCGCAGGCGCGTCGGTCGGTGCCGGGCGGATGGCCACGCAGGAGGGTCGGAGCATCGTTGGCCGTGAGATGGGAGAGCACATCTTGCCAGAGGATGGCGGCATCGACGGCGTCGGCCACGGGGCGGGGATCGTTCGGTTTCGGTTGAAAGAGGAACGAGGGCGTGGTGATGCGGCCGGGAAGTACGGCGGAACGCCGCTCGGCGGCGAGGAGGGCCAGACGCTCACGAAGACGACGGCTCGCATGACTGGAAGGCACAATAATCAGGTGGCGCGAGAGGTCCAGCAACCCATCCTTCCAATGTTCTGGACGGACCAGATAGTCCGCCGCGCACGCGAGCGCGGGTGCCGACCAATCGAAAAAATGGCGAAAAGTCTTCATAAAGTTTTTCCAATCATTGGAAAAACCGTACGAAAAAGTTCCAACGATTGGAAAAATCGCACGGAAAAGTTCCAATGATTGGAAAAAAGCATAGGAAACTTTCCAATGATTGGAAAGATTTGAAAAAATGTTTCCAATGATTGGAAAACCCGGGAAAAAGTGGAGCGGGTGACGGGAATCGAACCCGTACGACCAGCTTGGAAGGCTGGTAAATATGCCGTTTTATTGGCCTTTTTTAAAGCCCTGTTTTCCAATAATAGCCGATAATGGCAGATTTGCGCACTTCATTTGTCAATAGCTTGTCAGTTCCATTTGACCAGCATAAACACTGGATGAAGTGCGATTCTGCAAAAAGCTGGTCACACAAGGAAAAGGCACCCGCCGAATCTATCCGCCGAAATTTCAGCCGCCACCCATTCCGGCAATCGGTCCGGTTACTGACAAATCATTGACAACCGAAATTCGGCCCATAAGTGAACCTTCGTTCACCGTCCCGGCGCTATCAGGAAACAATAGCCACCTGCACTTCTTTTTCCTTCCGGTCTCCTCACGCTCAACATATGCCCAATAGTTCACCATCCCGGCCACGGGCACACGGGACCAAG
>CAZBEO010000025.1:0-44963 GCA_964490935.1 uncultured Verrucomicrobiota bacterium | reverse complement strand
AGCATCCCTCCCAAAATTCGCGATACTTGCTTCTCTGCGTTCAGAGCCTCTTCAACCTATTGTCGCGCCGCTCCTCACGAAAAAATCAGAACAATCAATTTATAACAGAAAGGATCTAGGAAAAATATGAAATTCAAAGACACTTGCTTTGAGGACTGTGTGCGCAAGGACCCCGCTCTGGCGACGTTACGCGCCGAGTATGCCCAAAAAAATGACGCAGAAAGAAGGCAGGCGGCAGATTGGGAATACTATGAATCGTTTGCCCATACGGCGTTTAATGCAATGCTGAATACCATCGGCGAAGGTGAAAACGCCCCGCGTTGGCCTTCGGGCATGCTCGCCCTGGTCATTGATCCGCTGTTTGCGCCCGCACTTTTGAGTGTGGGCTCGGCGGAATACCAGATGTTTCGTAAAAATGAGGCCATGAAGCTGTTTCGCAGATTGCTGGAACTGCCGCCGGATACGGAAGACCTCTACGAGATCATCGACAAGGTTGGCGATTTTCTGTTGGACGAGGAAGATATGGACAGAGCCATCGAATTTTATTCGGATGCCGTGCGTGCCTTTCCAGATGCGACCAGTCTTAAGGCGGGCCTTGGTTACTGCTATGGGAAGAAGGGCGTGCACCGTGAAGCCTGCCAGTGGCACAGCCAAGCCTGCGAGGAGCAACCGGACAACGCGAAGCTTTTGAACGATTTCGGCTGGGCGCTATACGAAGCAGGAAATATACAGGAAGCAATCAGCGTCCTTGAGCGGGCGGTCAGCCTGTCCCCTGACGATTATGAGTTGGCGCGCAATAACCTTGGATATGTGCGTCAGCAGGCCAAGAATCTGAACAGCGAATAGACGCCAAAATCTGTGGGCTTCAGAAGGAGTAGTGCGCGCCGAGGAAGTAGGTGGTAGCGGAGTCGTTGAAGGCGTCGCGGTAGGCGAGGTGATCGTAGAATTTGATGGAGGCGGCGAGGGTTTTTTTGAAGAGACATTTCACTTGAACCGGCGAAGGGATCGGTCGTATAGCTTGCGCACCAATTTAAAAAACAGAAAGGGACATGCACATGGAAAAGCAGAAAGAACAGGGCGCGGCGACGGAACCGAAGAATGGAACACTGGTGGCGCGCGGCGTGATGGGCGGCGTGATGATGGGGCTGGCCAACCTGGTGCCCGGGATCAGCGGCGGTACGATGCTGCTGGCTTCGGGGGTGTATCCTCGTTTTATTCAGGCGATTGCCGAGTTGACCACGCTGAAGTTCCGCCTGCGCAGTTTGCTGGTGTTGGGCGCGGTGGTGGTTTCGGCGGGGCTGGCGATTCTGCTGCTGGCGGGCCGGTGAAGGACCTCGTGGTGGGCCACCGCTGGATCATGTACAGTTTGTTCATCGGGTTGACGTTCGGCGGCGTGCCGATTGTCTGGAAGATGGCGCGTCCGGTGAATCCGAAGGTGTGGATCGGCGCGGCGGGTGGCTTTGTGGTGATGGCGGCGGTGGCGCTGCTGCAGGCGGCCAAAGTGGGCGCGTCGTCCGGTTCAGAAGGATCGAATGCGGTGATGATGTTTGTGGCGGGGCTGGCGGGCGCGAGTGCCATGATTCTTCCTGGGATCAGCGGGGGCTATCTGCTGCTGGTGCTGGGGCAGTATGTGAAAATTCTGGCGGGCATCGAGCAGTTCAAGGATGCGCTGAAGGCGATGGCGATTCCGGAGATGATGCACGTGGGCCTGACGGTTATTCTGCCGGTCGGGCTCGGCGTGGTGATCGGCGTGGTCGTGGTGAGCAATGTACTGAAATTTTTGTTGAAGAAATATGAGAAGGCTACGCTGGGGGTCTTGCTTGGGTTGCTGCTGGGCGCGGTGGTTGGTCTGTGGCCTTTCCAGGAAGGGGTGGCCCCCCAGGTGGGTGACGTGATGAAAGGGCAGGTGTTGACCGAGGAAGCGCTGGCCGAGGTGGACCCTGATGATTATGACACGCGCCCCTTCACGCCGACGGCCGGACAGATGGGTGGTTGTGCGGCGCTGATTCTGGCGGGGTTTGCCTGTACGTGCCTCGTGGCACGCATTGGCGGCGGGGACGTTTAACCGGACGGTGCCGCGTGAAGCACGCGTCACGAGTGGGTTTCGGGGAATCCGCTTTGGATGAAGGCGCTTGACTAATCAACCCCCTCTGCTAGCATAACCGCTTCTTTTTCCTCTGAATAAAATGAATCAGGGAAAGAGCTTATTAACTGAAGAAAGGTAAGGAAATGGCTGCACCTGTTAAGCAATATGTCTACTTTTACGGCTTTGGAAAATCGAACACCGAAGGCGATGCCACGATGAAGGCGATTCTCGGCGGCAAAGGCGCCAATCTGGCCGAAATGGCCAATGCCGATTTGCCGGTCCCCGCCGGCTTCACCATCTCCACGGAAGCCTGCGCGTATTACTCCAAGCACAACAGCCAGTATCCGCCTGCCATGCAGAACCAGCTCAAGTCGCAACTGGGAAAGCTTGAAAAGTTGATGGGTAAGAAACTGGGCGATCCGAACGATCCTCTGCTGGTTTCTGTGCGCTCCGGTGCCGCTGTTTCCATGCCCGGCATGATGGATACGGTGCTGAATCTGGGGCTGACCGATAAGTCCGTGCAGGGCTTCATTAAGCAGACCGGAAACGAACGTACGGCCTGGGATTGCTATCGTCGTTTCATCGACATGTTCGGCGATGTGGTCATGGGGCCAAGCACCGGGCTCACGCATCATGATTTTGAAGTGGAACTCCACGCGCTGAAGAAAAAATACAAGGCGAAAGAGGATACGGACCTCACGGCTGAGCAGCTCAAGGAACTGGTCGAAATTTATAAAAAGATATACCAGAAAAAAGTGAAATCTCCCTTCCCGCAGAATCCGGTTGAGCAGTTGGATTGCTCGATACGCGCCGTCTTCGGTTCGTGGGATTCTGAGCGTGCGGCAAAGTACCGCGAGATCAATAAAATCTCGGGTCTGCTGGGTACGGCGGTGAATGTGTGCAGCATGGTTTTTGGCAACATGGGTGCCGATTCCGGCACGGGCGTGGCTTTCACGCGTGACGGTGCTACGGGCGACTCCGAGCCGATGGGCGAGTACCTGATCAATGCGCAGGGAGAGGATGTGGTGGCTGGCATTCGTACGCCGAAAGACCTCAAGGACATGGCGACCGAGAGCGATCCGATGTGGCGTCGCATTCAAAAGGAATTGTATAAGATCATGTCGCGCCTGGAACGCCACTACAAGCATCCGCAGGATGTGGAATTCACCGTGCAGCAGGGAAAACTCTACATGCTGCAAACCCGCAATGCCAAGCGTACCGGCTTGGCGGGCGTCCGTTGGGCGGTGGAAATGGCCACAGGTAAGGACGTCTTCACAGGTGCGCCGCAGCAGAAATTGCTCTCGCCTAAAAAGGCACTTAACATGCTGAGCGGTTCCGATCTGGAACAGTTGCTTTTCCCGATCTTCGACATCCAGGCGGAAAAGAAGGTTGTTCCGCTGGTTACTGGCTTGCCTGCCGGTCCGGGTGCCGCCGTGGGTAAAATCGTGTTCGATGCGGCCAAGGCCGAAACGATGATCAAGGCGAACAAGGCCGAAAAGCTGATCTTGGTTCGTCATGAAACGAGCCCAGAAGATGTGGGCGGCATGTGGGCCGCGCAGGGTATTCTGACGAGTACCGGTGGCATGACCTCGCATGCGGCAGTGGTTGCCCGAGGCTGGGGCAAGTGCTGCATCTGCGGTGTTAGTTCGCTGGAGATCGACTACAAAAAGAAAACGGTAACGGCGGGCAAGACGGTGTTGAAGGAAGGCGACTGGATCAGCCTGAACGGTTCGACCGGCAACATGTATGCGGGGCAATTGCCCACGCAGTCGAGCCCGGTAATCGCGGCGGTGGTTGAGAATAACAAAGAAGCCATAAAGCATCCGATCTACAAGATGTACAAGCAGGTCTCGGACTGGGCAGATGAATTTCGCAAGATCAACGTGCGGACCAATGCGGACCGACCGGAAGATGCGCAGGCCGCCCGGTCCTTCGGTGCCGAGGGCATTGGCCTTTGTCGCACGGAACATATGTTCTTCGAAGGCGATCGCATTTGGGCTATCCGCGAATTCATTCTGGCGGAAGACCTCAAGTCGCGCGAAAAGGCACTGGCTAAGCTGCTGCCGTATCAGCGCAAGGACTTTGAAGGTATCTTCAAGGCCATGAAGAATCTGCCGGTGACCATTCGTCTGCTGGACCCCCCGCTGCATGAATTCGTTCCGCACGAGAAGAAGGAGCAGGACGAAGTGGCCAAGCGTTTGGGGATCACACAGGGGAAGGTGGCCGATCGCGTTCGCTCGCTGAAGGAATTCAATCCGATGTTGGGACATCGCGGATGCCGACTCTCAGTCACGTACCCTGAATTATGCGTCATGCAGACGCGCGCCATTATTGAGGCGGCCTGCAACGTGGAAAAACAGGGGCGCATCAAGGTGCATCCGGAAATCATGGTGCCGTTGATCGGAACGGTGGCGGAATTCGAGTTCCTTGAAAAGATCATCCGCAAAACGGCGGATGAAATCATCGAAAAGCGCAAAGCGAAATTCACGTATCTGGTGGGAACCATGATCGAAATTCCGCGCGCGGCGCTGACGGCCGATGAAATTGCCGAAAAGGCGGAATTCTTCAGCTTCGGCACCAATGACCTGACTCAGATGGCGTTCGGATTCAGCCGAGATGATATTGCTTCGTTCCTCGGGGATTATCTGAAAGAAAAGATTCTTCCGGTGGATCCTTTCCAGCATCTGGATGTTTCGGGCGTCGGCCAGTTGGTGGAAATGGGCGTTCGCAAAGGTCGCTCCTCGCGTCCGCAGCTTAAGTGCGGCATTTGCGGGGAGCACGGTGGCGATCCGGCCAGCGTGAAGTTCTGCTGCAAAGTGGGGCTGGACTATGTGAGCTGTTCACCGTACCGCGTTCCGATTGCGCGGTTGGCCGCCGCACAGGCCGCCATCAATAGTTGATCGACGCAACAGCGTCGTTTTATTCAAAAGCCGCCGGATTGTCCGGCGGCTTTTTTTAAAACTCAAAACGCAGCGAGAAGAGGGGTAGGGCGGGCGTGTCCATCTCGTAGCGGATGTGGGGCGGGGTGATGGCCTCGGCACAGGTTTCTATTCTCCGTTTGTTGTACCGGTGGGCGGCGTCCACGCCGCCGTAGATGCTGCCGGAGTACCAGGTGATTTCGAAAAAAGTAATCACCGCAAAGCCGCCCCATTGGTCCTCTTCAGCGGTGGCTACCATGCCGAAAATGAAAAGGCTGTTCAGAATGATCGAGCGGAATCCATTGGCATATTCGCCGGAATAGAAATAGCCCAGTCCGGGGATGAGCCCCAGTGCGCCGCCGAGAATCGGGTGTTTGTCGCGTCCCTGTCGATAGGCATTCAGGGCCTCGAGCCCAGATTCCGGAGGTGGCTCGGAGCGAAGGAGAAAGGCCCGTGCCTGTTCGGTGTTTTTTGCGTGCAGCTCGATGACGGCTAGTTGGCGCGCGGCCCAGTTCCGGTATTCGACAGGGGTCTCAGGCTCATCCAGAAGCAGTTGATAGTAGAACGAGGCTTCATCGGGCTTCTTCGCAAGGCGCGCCTGTTCGGCGCGATAGAAGAGGGCGACGATGCGGACCTGGGAATCGGCTGACTGCTCGACTTGGTCGAGAAGGAGCGGGACGGGGCGCGTTTCTTCGCTCTGCAGATATTCATGCACGGAGGCCAAGCCGTATCCAGCGGCCTGTTCAGGCTCCTGCATGGCCAGACGCCGAAACTCAATGGCGGCGGCGTGATGATCCCCTTCTTCGGCCAGCAGAAGAGCCAGCGTCCGGTCGGTGTTTTCCGTTTGCGCGTCGACCATGATGACAGGGAATACTATAAAGGAAATTAACAACCACATTCTATTCATAACACACCATTCACTCTTTCTAACAAGGGCATAGGCGTTGCTGCGAAAAATCATTTTAGACAGGATTAACAGGATGAAACATGATTCTTTATCTTGTTAATCAGGCAACAAAGATCGCACCTTTCGCTTAACTTCGACTTTGTTTTCTCCAAAATTTACGATCAACCCAACGTCTGTTTTTGTAGCGGTCAAATAATTCACTAATTGCACTTCATGTGCTTTGACTATGCAAGAGACAGACTTCAACTCGATAATAACCTCATTTTCAACAATGAGGTCAGCAATAAAGTCCCCGACAATTTCTCCCTCGTAGTAAACGGAAATTTTCTTTTGAGCTTCTGCCAGTAGACCAAGCTTCTGAAGCTCAATGAATAGGCACTTCTCATAAACAGATTCAAGAAAGCCATAACCCATTCTATTGTAAATGCGATAAGCGCAACCAATGATCTTCTGCGTTAGTTCTTCATGCTGCATCTGCGTGGTCTTTCTTAACTATTCTGGCAGTATGTATTATCATGTTTATCCCGGTAATCCTGTCAAAATATTGTATGTTGGGTGCAATGCTCATCGTTTATGGGTTAGTGTGGCGCATCGGTGTCAGGGGTTTCTTTGTCTGCTTGGGTTCTAGCCAGAAATCATGATCGGAGAGCGGGTCAGCGATGTGTGTTTTTCCATTGACGGTGACGGGTTTTTCGGCGGCGGAGATTACGGAGGGCTCGCGTATGAAGCGGTCGGACTGGATGGGAATACCTAGAAGTCCGTGTTTCGCCGAGGCCTGCTTGAAATATTCCGAGCAACTCGGGTCGAGGGAGCAGCGTGCGCCGAGGGCCGGGGAGACGGCGAAGCGATAAAAGGCCACCACGGCGCGTCCCGGGATGGAAAGAAGGCCCGGCGAAGAGGCCTGGTTGGGCTGGATCGTGCATTCGCGGCGCAGCTCGGGTGTCCAGAATTCACGGGCAGTCAGGAGTGGTACTTTCAAGTCGGGATAATCGGGAAGGAGTTTGCGATGGGTATTGAAGGTCATCCCGAGATAACAGCCCGCCATCAGAAAGCATTCATAGGAGTCGGCCTGTTCAAAAGCGAATCGAAAGTGATCAATGGCTGCGCGTGTATCGTCGCAGAGCAAGGCCTGGCGCCCCAACTCGATGGCGGCCGCATTGCGCAGGGGTTGCGGGAAGGTTGCATCCTGTTCCAGCGTGTTCAGTTTCTCCAGAGCCTGGGCGGTTCCGTTGGGGCGATGCAATTGGATGAGTGCCTGGTTCAGACGGAGTTCCGGATTGTCCGGTTCATGAATTAGGGCCCTGTTGCATTCGACCCAGGCGTCCGTCCATTGTTCCTCCCGCATCAGTTCGTCGATCAGGACGGACGTGCCGGAAGCAGCGAAAGAGGAGGACAGCAGGAGAAGTAAAAAAAGCGTTCCGACCGCGAGGGTCGGAACGCTTAGACCATTCTTTCGAGATGAATAATTCACCTTTCGAGCAGTCTTGTCTTAGAAGTACATGGAGCCGTATTGCTCGGCATAGTCGGCTTCGGTTATGCCTTGTGCGCCATCAACACCATCCCAAATGGCGATGACATAGCCCGCGACCGGAATAAGCCTGCACCATTCACGCCAATGAATGTCTTTGCCTTCATTGTACTGACCACCGGCCCGCATGCCGAAGCAGCAGCCAGCAATAAAGCCCATGAACCCGCCACGTCCTTCGACCGCCTGAACCGCCTGACCCATTCCGAGCAGCATGATCGCAACCATCATCACAGCAAACATTTTCTTCATCTTCATTCGACCTCCTAATGCTTTTCCTGTCCTGCCTTCTCATGCAGGCTGATGTGGGGACGATAACTAAAAGGGAGGGGGTGATGCAATACTATTTTCCGGTTGCAATATTCCGGACTGAAGAAGCAATTGAGTAAAAACAAATCCAGAAACGGCGCGCGGGACCAGACTTCGCACAAGGCTACGTTCTGGCAAGCTGCTCGCCCTCCAGCGGGCAGATTTTAGGGAGTTGCGGGAGCGGCATCGGCCCGATGCCATTTTCCTGAGAATGCTCTGCAGCCTCGCAGGATGGCAAGGCCAAAGCCCGTCCTGCCCGGCGGGGGGAGTGGCGGGTCAAACGGCAACCCAACCGTGGCGCTCGGAGAGCACCACGCTACCAAGTGAACCCCTGCGTAGAAGGTGGTGGGCAGTATCGTAAGATGGATGACGCAAAAGAAAAGAGGCATTGCAAAGACCCAAAGGTCTAGTGCAATGCCTCGGTTGTTTCAACATTCAGCATTCAATCGGATGTCGTCACACATTGGCGGCGATTATCTGATCGAACCTTCCAAAACACGCGGCGTTGAACGCCGTAAATTCATAATTTGGAACGGTGCTGTTTGTGGCCGGTTATTTACCAGCGTTTACGACCGCCTCCGCCGCCGCCGCCATTACGATCATCCGTTCTCGGGCGCGGCTGTGACTCGTTCACCCGCAACGGGCGACCCATGAAGTCTTGGCCGTTGGTGGCTTCGATAGCCTTGTCGGCTTCCGCCTTTTCAGACATGGCCACAAAGCCGAAGCCTTTGGAGCGACCCGACATTTTGTCAATTACCACACGCGCCGAAGTAACCTTGCCGTACTGTTCAAACAGTTCCTGCAAATCACCATCCATCGCATCATACGGCAGGTTTCCTACATAGATATCCATACTACTCATCCTCATTCATGTCATACTTTATACTGGACCAAGTTCTTCACGATGACACCAATGAAGCAAGGTCGGGTCCTTTGGACTTGGGCGGGAGAATGGCAGATGAGAGTGAAAAAGAAAAGCGCTAAATCAAGAAAAAATACAGGGTGATTTTTTTCTTATTCGACGAGAGACATGGCGTCTGCGGCGCGTTGTGCGCGGCCAAGTTGGCGTTGATAGCCCTGTATCTGGGCGGGTGTTGCCTTGCCGAGTTGTGCCTGGCGGAGGGCGGTTTCCGCTGCACGCAGGCTGCGTTCGTAGTTTCCCGCCATAAAGTAGGCTTCGGCGAGCGTGCTCCAAACATTGTAGCTGTCGGGTGAAAGTAGGAGGGCGTCCTGAGCGAAAGATATGGCTTTTTTGGCGTCACGGATGGTTACGTCTTCGGCTGTGGCGTACACCCAAGCAATGTTGTTTTTAATGGCGAACTCATTGGGGTATTCCCGGGCGAGTTGCTCCAGCATGTCAAGGCCCTTGCGATATTGCTTTAGAAACAGGTAGATGCCGGCTTCGCCGAAACGCGCTCCGCGGCTGTTCGGGTTGTAGCTTCGGGCGATACCGAAGGCTGCCAATGCTTCACGTGGGTGTTCGTTTTTCAGTTCATATTGACCGGCCTTGGTCCAGAACTCTTCCTGTTCTCGGTTCTGCTTGGCCAGGGCTTCGGTAACGCTGGGTGCCACGGCTTCGGCCAATTGGCGATTGGCACGGAGTTGTTTCTGCAGGTCTTCAATTTCTTCGGAGGGTGCTTCGTCTGCCTGTGCGAGTTCGAGTGTTCGTTCGGCAGCATAGGCGGCGAAGGTATAATCCCCTTTGGCATGGTAGGCGGCCGTCAGCGTGTTCCAGACTTGGCGACTTAACGGAAGTATCTGCAAGGCTTCCCGTGCAAGCACCACGGCTTTTTCCGGGTTGCGGATTTTCGGATCAGACTCGGTGGCATACACCCAGGCGAGATTGTTTTTGATTGAGGGATCACTGCTGTTTTTGATTTGGAGGTCTTCCAAAATGGGGACGGCTTTATCGGGGTTTCCCGCGTGCAGGAAGGCGGTGGCGAGTTCCGAGCGAAGGGTGAAGTTGTCTGGATATTCGACAAGAGCCTGCTTCAGGACTTCCAGAGCCACCGAGGGGTCGCTTTCGGCCACGGCAGCGCGCGACTGTTCGATCCATTCCTTCAGTGGGCGGACGCTGGCGATGTCATCCTGCGATTCTTCGGCTCCTGCGGGTTGAAGAAGGAGGAGGCCGCTCAGAGCGAGGAAGGCGATGTGCTTTAGAAAATCAGCAACGGTCACGAGATTCCTTTCATTTTACGCGGTAAGCCACGGAGACTACGGCGGGGTCCACGTTATCGAGCGTGATTCCTTCGGGCAGTTGCACTTTCACAGGCATGTCATATTGGCTTCCGGGAACCATTTGGCGGCAGTCCACGTAAGGGATGATGTCCGCTTTTTTCAAGTCCTGCACGCGCGCGGTTCCGCCCTGTATGTTGACGGTCACGGAGACGGGTGTTAGGACCACGGATGCGCCGTCGATCTGCGGATTGAGCAGGGCCTGAACATTCATGGTCTTGAACTGGCGGCCCTCGGAGCGTTCGCGTATGCTGACGCGGGCGTTGACGCGGGGCGGGTCCATGCGGGCCACCCAGGTTTCGCCGGGCTGGACCATTTCCACGCGTTCGCGGAAGGACTGGCGTCGGGCATCAAGCGGCACCGGCACGGTGCGTATCCAGTTCACGGTTTCGATCATTTTTTTGGGTCCGGATATTTGTACGGTGGCTGGGTCGGCTTGGGCTATTTCCATTTCGAAGCCATCGGGCGGTTCACCTTGCACATCCACCTTGACGGGTACGAGTCGGGTGGCCTGGCGGTCGAGCTGGATCACGACGTTGACCGGCTCGATTCCGACGGGGCGTGCGTTTCCCGGGTAGAGGACCATGTCGGGCTTCAGGCGTACTTCGGAGGAGCCCGCAAACTCTCTGCCGCGCAAATCAAGGAGCAACTCGATGTTTCCGCGTTCGAGTCGCAGGAGGTCGTCGCGTGATCCTTGGAAGACGACATCCACCAGGTCGGTTGATCGTTCGAGTACGGCCCATCCGTCATCCAGCCGCATGACCAGCGGCACATCATTCACCAGGGTTTCAAAGCTGATGGCACCGCGTATGGCGTACCAACTGATGATGGCCAAGATCAGCGCCAGCAGCTTCAGGCTGATGTTGTGCAGGGGGGAGCGGAAGAGGGATTTCAACTTATCCTTCATGTTCGCCCTCCTTCATCCATTCCTCTTCATCAAAGACATCCTGCGTGCTGAGTTTGAGCTGTTCCCTCACCCGCTTGATGCGGGAGCGGGATTGTTTGCCGCGCACGAGTATGCGTTGAAGCAGGCGGCGGAGGCGCTCTTCGTCAAAACTGCGGCTGAGACGTCCGCGATAGGCAATGGAGATGGTGCCCGTTTCTTCCGAGACGACGAGGACGAGCGCGTCGGTTTCCTCCGTGAGCCCGATGGCGGCACGATGGCGTGTGCCAAGGGCTTTGCTGACTTCTTCGCGCGAGGTCAGTGGGAAGAAGCATCCGGCGGCCATGATGCGATCATTTTGTATGACGACGCCGCCGTCGTGCAGAGGGGTATGCGGGAAAAAAATGGAGGCGAGGAGCTCGGGGGAGAGGCGGGCATCCAGACGCGTACCGCTTTCTTGGATGGTGCGTGTGCCGATTTCACCTTCGACGGCGATCAGGGCTCCGATTTTTCTTTCCGCGAGCAGGAGCGTGGCCTGGACCAGCTTGTCGACCAGAGAGCGCTCACTGCGCGAGGCGCTGAATACCGGCTGCCTGCCTAGCTCGGCGAGGGCGCGTCGGATTTCAGGCTGGAAGATGATGATGAATGCGATGGAGAGGTACACCGAGACCTGCTTGAGAATCCAATTGAGGGCATCGAGACGGAAAAACTGGGTGATGAACATGAGGAGGACCATCGCCAGCACGAAGCCGGTGAGCACTTGTGCGCCGCGTGTGCCTCGGAAGAAGAGCATGATGTAATAAAACAAAATGCCCAGAACCAAGATTTCCAGGTAGCCCAAGCCTCCGGGCCATTGTATGCCGCTGAACATCGTCATGAATACGTGCCGTCCGACCGTCTGTTTTTATTTTCGAGCCGTTTAATCACACTGGGGTGTGAACAGAGTGTATTGTAGCCACAACGTGGGCTGCATCGCAAGTTTCCTTTACGTCGTGGACCCGTAAAAGTTGCGCACCGCGCTCGATGGCACAGACATTGGCGGCCAGACTGCCTGCGAGCCGCTCCGAAACGGGGCGTCCGGTTATGTGGCCGATGACGGACTTGCGGGAGACGCCGATGAGCAGTGGGCGTCCCAGGTGGAGCAGTTCAGGTATACCAGCGAGCAACTGTATGTTGTGCTCGGGGGTTTTCCCGAATCCGATGCCGGGGTCCAGGACCAGTTGGCGCTCGTCTATGCCGTTTTCGCGGCAAACGTCTATTCGCGCTTGCAGGTAGGTCGCCACTTCTGTAACGACGTGGTCATAGCGGGGTGCCTGCTGCATGGTACACGGGGTGCCAACCATGTGCATCAGGATGAGGCCCGCGCCGGTATCTCGGGCCACGTCCATCATGACGGGGTCCAGGGTGCAGGCGGATATATCGTTGATGATGTCGGCTCCCGCTTCGATGGCGCGCTGCGCCACCTCGGCCTTGCAAGTGTCCACCGAGATGAAGACCTCGGAGCGGTCACGCAATGCCTGGATGACGGGGATGACTCGCTCGATTTCGCTGGCCTCCTCCACGGGATCGGCACCGGGCCGGGTGGATTCTCCACCCACATCGATGATGTCGGCCCCTTCATTCACCATGTTCAATGCGCGAGTAACGGCTTGTGCCGGGTCGATCCAAGCGCCGCCATCGGAAAAAGAATCGGGCGTGACATTCAGGATGCCCATGATCCAAGTACGAGTGTTTAGTCGGATCACCCGTTCCCGACAGAGCCATTCGCAGGGATCAGCTTTTCTCTTCTTCGCTGTGGTGCTCATTATTCTGTTCGGTGGTTTCCGACGGGTTGGGCGAGGGGGGTTCCTCGGTTGCGGGTACGGATGGTGCTTCGGGCTTTGGCTCGGGCGTTGGCTTATCGAGCGCATCCTTTTCGGCGCGTTCTTCGCTGGAAAGGAGACGTCCATGTTCAAGGAGTTCCGCCACATCGCGCCCGTCGAGGGTTTCTCGTTCGATGAGCAGGTGGGCGAGCAGATCAAGCTTTTCGCGGTTGTCGCGCAGAATGGTTTCAGCGCGTTCGTAGCATTCGCGAATGATGCGGGCGACTTCCTTGTCGATCAGGCGGGCGGTTTCCTCGCTCATTTCCTGGTTGCGGGAGACTTCGCGACCGAGGAATAGTAGTTCTTCCCGTGGGTTGAAGGATTGCGGGCCGAGGACGGGGCTCATACCCCAATCACAGACCATGCTGCGGGCGATGTGAGTGGCCTGTTTGATGTCAGAAGAGGCGCCAGTGGTGACTTCGTCGAAGACGAGCCGTTCGGCGGCGCGCCCACCCATTGTGCCGGTGATCATGTCGAGCAAACGTTTTTCGCCCTGGGTATAGCGGTCTTTTTCAGGCAGTTGCATGGTCGCACCGAGGGCGGCACCGCGCGGTATGATGGTGACTTTGTGAAGAGGCTCGCCGTGTTCCACCAAGTGGAGGACCATGGCATGGCCGGCTTCATGGTAGGCGGTCAGGTTTTTCTCTTCGTCATCCAGAGTGCGGCTGCGGCGTTCGCGTCCCCAGCGCACTTTGTCGCGTGCTTCTTCCATGTCGCGCATTTCGATGGCGCTGACCTCGCGTCGGGCGGCCAGGAGAGCGGCTTCATTGATGAGATTGGCTAGGTCGGCACCGGAGAAGCCGGGCGTACCGCGGGCGATACGGTGGAGATCCACGTCGCTTCCGAGTTTCACCTTGCGGGCGTGAATTTTGAGGATGTCTTCGCGTCCTTCGTGATTGGGGAGGTCCACCACAATCTGGCGGTCGAAGCGTCCGGGGCGGAGCAGAGCGGGGTCAAGCACGTCGGGGCGATTGGTGGCGGCGATGATGATGACGCCTTCCTTGGTTTCGAATCCGTCCATTTCCACGAGCAGGGCGTTCAGGGTCTGTTCGCGTTCGTCGTGTCCGCCGCCGATTCCGCTAAAGCGGCTGCGGCCTACGGCATCGATTTCATCAATAAAGATGATGCAGGGGGCGTGTTTTTTGCCCTGTTCAAACATGTCGCGCACGCGGGATGCACCGACCCCGACGAACATTTCGACAAAGTCGGATCCGCTGATGCTGAAGAAGGGTACTTCGGCTTCGCCGGAGATGGCCTTGGCCAGGAGGGTCTTTCCGGTACCGGGGGAGCCCACCAGCATGACGCCTTTGGGTATGCGGCCGCCTAGTTTCTGGAATTTTTTCGGGTCCTTTAGAAAGTCGATGATTTCCTGGACCTCTTCCTTGGCCTCTTCACAGCCTGCGACATCGTTGAAGGTTATATGATTCTTGTCGCGCGTGAGCATTTTGGCCCGGCTTTTGCCGAAGCTCATGGCACCTTTTCCCGCCATTTTCATCTGACGGACGAAGAGAAAGTAGAGCAGGCCGATAAAGAGGAGGAAGGGTATGGCGCCGGAAATGATCTGCCAGATCAGGGGATGCTGCGCTTTGAACTGAAAGTTAACGCCTTTAGCCACGAGCATCTGGGTCAGGCTGTCCGTTGCCGGAGTGATGACCTTGAATTGGCGTGGTTTTTTTGTTTTTGGGTCCTGTTCGGCCAGTTCGCCGCGAACGTGTTCGATGCCGGGGGCATCGGTGACGATTTCGCATTTTACGACGCGTCCCTGCTCGACCAACTGGATGAAATCAGGGTTGTAGGGGATGATCTCCACCTTTTCCGAGCCCGTGGAGAAGAAGCGGAACATGATGAGGAAAAGGACTACGGCTAGCAGCCAGATGGCCATGCCGCGCATGGGTTCTTTCGGGTTTGAGCCCCCGCCCCCCTTGGGCAGAAGTGATTTTTTCTCTTTTTTCATAAGGTATTGCTCCAAAAATTTGAGCGGCGAACATAGCACCGCCCTGCCGGGATTGCAACGGGTAAACGAAGGGCAAATCGGGCGATATTTTGGTGGAAATTTCTGGCATTGGATTCGTGGAGGCTGTTTATTGGCGGGATCAATCAGGGAAGTGCTATGATCCGTTTCTTATTTCAATGCATCAATCAGGCTTATCGCGGGCTGGTTATTTTGTTCACGCTTCCTTTGTATCGAAAAAACAAAGAGAGGCTGCGAAGGGAACTGGCCGCATTTCGTGATTTTTTAAGCGAGCGCGGGTTGCCACCCGTGGAAACCGATTCGCGCAGGATGGTGTATGCGCGTTGGGAAACGGCGATTGCTCAATCATTTGATTCGGCAAATTCCGATCGCTTTTACACGGATTGGGTGGGCGAGACGGGGGCGCTGAATATTGCATGCAGCATCTACAGTCAGTTTCAGCGGGTGGAAATGGCCACCACGATGGAATGGCTTTTTTCGCGGCACACGTTCGCGCAAATGACGGATATCGGTTGCGGCACGGCGGCGCTGATCTGGCCCTATCTGGAGAGACTGCAGGCGGCTCATCTGGTCGATATTGCAAATCTTCCACAGGAGTACGTGGCGTATAAATGGCAACGGTTTGATTTCAAAAACATTCAGATCATGACGCCGGAGCAGTTGGACGACATTCCGGATCATTCCCAGGATCTGGTTTTTTGCGCGGACGTGCTGGAGCATCTGACGCAGCCTTCAGAGCTGTTTTGCAGGCACATTCTACGCTTGATGGCTCCTAGGGGCTTCTTGGTGTTGCAGGTCCCTTTCGGCGGCGGCGTTCCGGAGCATATTCCCGAGGCGCGCAGGGATTGGGAGGTACATGCCATACCGCAGTTGATGGGCGAGAGGCTCGAAAAAGTGCGAACCATTCACCCGTTGATGGTGCTGAGTGGAGGGGGGCGCATTTCCGGGGTGTACCGCGCCCGCCGAACCGATTGAAAAATACGAAACACAAACGGGACTAATTCTTTTCCAAAAAGACGGGGTTTGATGTAAATTCTCCGCGATGACAACGGAAAACAGGAGGAGGGTGCATTGAGCAGGCTGAAAGGTGCAGTAGGTTGTTTTGTTTTGGTGGCGCTCGCCCCAATTTTATTCATCGCGCAGGCGAAGGCGGAGCCGCCGCGTACCCGCAAGGATTTGCAGTTGCGTATCGAGGAAGCTCTGACCAACCGGGATGCACAGGCACTCGAGGCGTTGTATTACTGGGATCAGGTGGACCCGGAAGTACGCGAGTTGCATCAGGAGATGTTTCAAACACTGGTGGAGACGCGCGTGGAATCGGTGAATTTTGCGCCGCTGACACCGGATTATGAAACGGAAATCGTCGAGGATGGCGTACACTACACGGTGAACATCCCGATCAAGGGATTGATACGGATTCAGGTGTACGACGACGTGGTAGACCAGCGCGGCACCATTACCATTCCGTATGGACAGGTTGGCGTTTTCATGTATCTGGCCGGCATTCGCTACAACAACGAAGGGGCAGCCTCCTCGAAATACAACTATTACACCATCAATGTGCAAACCCTGCTTTTCCCGCAGCCCGTCCCGTTTATCGGCATCTACAGCTACGAGAAAGACGGCGAACAATTTAAGAAAAAATTCAAGGGCAGCGGATTTTACAAAGACAATATCGAGGCCGATCGCCTGCTCGCCTGCATTGTGCGCAAGGAGGGCGACGTGAATGGATGGGTCAAAGTGCTGATCAAGAAAAACGCCGCAACGATTTTTGATGCGCGGGAACTGGACGCCGGGAAACCCATTATCTTCAAGGATGGGCCGTGAAGCCGGTGGGCAAGGACCGTCCAGGGGTGTTCGCCTCGCCGTTTCGGCGTTCTCATTTCACCGGGCGATTTTTGTGGTGTGTGGCAGCGGGACTGTTGCTTTTCTTTTGTGTGGACGCGGCGCTGGCGGCGTTGCCGTCGCAACCGGATTGGAAGGCGCGCTTTGACCACTGGACTGCGCGGGGACGCCTGAGTTTTCCCGCGCCTCGCCTGAATACAGACTGGTCCGGCACGCTGAAAAGCGGTGTGACGGTGGCCGGCGTACTGGTGCAGGTGACGGATGACAGAATCGAGGTGGCCGACGGCATGAACACGTCGCGCTACGAGCGCGTCGCGCTTTCCCGCGAGGACCGTATGCGGTTCTTCCCGGAAGACTACGCACGCGGACGTGCGCTGGAGCGCGTGATGGAAGAGAAGCACGCCTATCAGCGGCAGAGCAATCCGCTGCTGCCCGCACAACTGATTACCAAGTTGCGCCTGCTGACGACCGTGCAGTTTGATGAATACGCGCGCGGGCTTTCGGGCTTTCTGCTGTTGCAGGAGGGATGGGTGCAGGATGTGCGCCTCGATTATTTCGGCAGGAGCCAGGCCGTGGTTTCGCTTACCCCGCTTGAGCAGACCAACCTGGCTGTAGTTTGCGTGTTTTCCGTGAACGCAGAGGAGGCCGAGGCCCTTCAAAAAGGCGCTGTGATTCGTTTTTTTGGCCCGATACGAAGCGTGCGGGCCTATCCCGGCCTCATCCGCATCACGCTGGAAGACGTTGCGTTGGAGGGCGGCGACCCGCCTGCAGAACAGTCTGAAACAGGAGAAATCAACCATGAAGAAAGCCGGTAAAAAATCTTCCGCCGCCGCCCGTAAAGTGCAGGCGAAAATAACTACTCGGAACCTGTTCCCCACCGATGCCGAAAGCGTTGAATTGCGACGGAAAGGCGCGGAAATGCAGTCCGCCCGTGTGATGCCGCTGGATTCGGGACGGCAATTTTTCGGTGCGTATGAAGTGGCCTCCACGCAATGGAAAGAACCGTACAGGGTGGAAATACGCAGTCTGACCGATACGCTCAACACCTGCTCCTGTCGCGATCACAGCATGAACCGCTTGGGCACCTGCAAGCACATTGAGCGGGTTATGCAGTTGATCGGACGTCAGGCCGGGAAGCGCGCACTGACTTCCGCCCGCGAAACGGGGTCCGAACGGTACGAGGTGTTCATGGATGTGCAGAAATGGCCGCCCCGCCTGATGCTTTTGCGCCCGCGTAAAAAATGCAAAGCCATCGAGGAACAACTTGGTCGCTTCTTCGGCGATGATGGTGTTTCGTTGGGCGCTCCGCTGGAAGCCTATCGTTCGATCAGGCGGATGATGGAACAGGTGACGGCTGGCCGTTATCGGATGATTTCTCTCTCGCAGCACATCCAGCCGTGGGTGGAGGAACTAGAACGGGTGGAAGAAATGAACCGCGCCCGCGAGCATTATTTGTGCGATGTGCGCGATGGCAAACGCTCCGCCAATCCAGTCGCGGTTCCGCTGTATGACTATCAGCACGACGGAATGCTGCATCTGGCTTTCAAAGGACGCGCCATGCTGGCTGACGAAATGGGCCTCGGCAAAACGGTGCAGGCCATCGCAGCTTCGGAACTGCTTCGGCAGCTCGGGCGCGTTCAGCGGGTACTCGTGGTCTGCCCCGCCTCGCTTAAAACCGAGTGGGAGGAGCAATACCATTTCTTCACCGGCGGTCGGGTCGAGTTGCTCTACGGGCCGCGTCAGGCGCGTCTGCGCCGCTATGCGGAGAAGCCCGCCTTTCTGGTGCTCAATTATGAGCAGGCCCGGGCCGACGTGGACGACATCAACCGTCTTTTCGCGCCCAATCTGGTGGTGCTGGATGAAGCCCAGCGCATCAAAAACTGGCCCACCAAAACCGCCAAAACCATCAAACGTCTTCATTCCCCCTATGCCTTTGTGCTTACCGGAACACCGCTCGAAAACCGCATCGAGGAACTCTACTCCCTAGCCGAATTCGTGAATCCGCACCTCTTTGGTTCGCTTTTTCGTTTTCAACGCGAATTCATGGAGGAGGGGGGCGTGGGGAGCGCGGTGCGTCCGAAAAACCTGGAAGAACTCCACCGCCGCATATCCACCGTGATGCTGCGCCGCCGTAAAAGCGATGTGGAGCAGGATCTGCCGGAGCGCACGGACAAGAATTATTTTGTGCCCATGACCGATGAACAGCGCACCCGCTACGCGGAAGTGGAATACCGGGTAAACATCCTGGTCAACATCATGAAAAAACGGCCTCTGCGCAAGGAAGAGATGGAGCAACTCCAGCGCCATCTCGCCTGCATGCGCATGATCTGCGACACCCCCTTCATCCTCGATGCCGAATGCCGGGACTGCCCAAAACTCGAAGAGTTGGAGGCGGTTCTGGACGAGATACTCGGCGATGACGACGTCAAGGTACTGATCTTTTCGGAGTGGACCCGCATGCTTTCTCTGGTTGAGGAACTCGCACAGGAGAAACAAATCGGCTATGCGCTGCACACCGGTGCGATACCCCAGAAGCAGCGCCGCGGCGAAATCAACCGCTTCAAAAAGGACCCGGCCTGCCGACTGTTTCTGTCCTCCGAGTCGGGCGGCGCGGGACTGAATCTTCAGGCGGCCAGCGTGGTGATCAATCTTGACCTGCCCTGGAACCCCGCCAAACTCGAACAGCGGATCGCCCGCGCCTGGCGAAAAAATCAGCAGCGCCACGTACGCGTCATCAATCTCGTGGCCGAAAACACGATAGAAGCCGCCATGCTTCAGAAGCTGGCCGGAAAACAGGCACTGGCCCCCGCCGCACTGGATGGCGCACAGCTTCCCGATGTTGAAAACACCGCCCGCTCCTTCGCCCAGCGGGTGGCCTCCCTCATGGGGCTGGATGCCGCCGGTGCCCCCGCCGCACCTTCGCGTGGGAAACCGCCCGCCACGCCGGAGAGCACCCGCGATTATCTCCTGGCCTGTTTCAGCGATCGCGTGCTTTCCATTCAGCGGGAACAAAAGAGCAATGCCCTGCTGGTTGTCGCCCGTGGTGCGGATGATGCGAAACAGGTACGCGAAAATCTGGCCGCGCAGGAGCCGACCCCTTCGCATCCCGTGGAGGTTCTCGATGTCGCCACGGCGGAACTGCTGCAGCGCCTTCAGCAGCAGGGGCTGATTCGCTTTTCCTCCGCTATGGAATCGCTTTTTTCCGCACCCGGTTATGAAACACCGGAGAAACCGAAAAAGGTTACGTATAATAAACAGGCGCAGACGCATTGGGCGTCCGCCGCGCGCGACTGGAAGGCGGCGCAGGCGCTGCTGGCCGCCGATCTGGCTGAAATGGCACACCCGCACCTACTCACGGTGGCCCGAACCGCCATCGAAGCGCTGGCCATTCTGGAAGAGGGAACCGTGAAAGGATTGAATTTGGACTCCTTTGATTTTACCGCGTGCGGATCGCATGATGATCTCGCCCGTGAGCTTTCTCTGTGGTTGGATGCCGCCCGTATCTTGCCGGTTGCCGACCCCGATATTCTAGCCGACCTGATTCGTGATTTGCAGAAGGTTTTGGAGGCCGCATGAATAAAGTACCGATACCCTTAACGGATATGATGGTCTCCCGGTTGGCCTATGGCTGTATGCGTTTGTGCGGGAGCTGGGACAGAGCACCAATCACGGCGGATGAACGTCGTACGGCGATGCACGCCATCGAGACCGCACTGGAAACCGGCATCAACTTTTTCGACCATGCCGACATCTATTGCCTCGGAAAATCCGAAGAGGTGTTCTCCGGCATCTGGAGCGTCCATCCCTCGCTGCGCTCGAAGGTGGTGTTGCAATCGAAGTGTGGCATTCGGTTTGCGGATGATCCTTCCTCGGGCGCACCCAAAAGATATGATTTCAGCCATGCCCATATAACGCAGTCCGTCGAAGAGATTCTGCGACGACTGGATACCGACTATCTGGACATCCTCATGCTTCACCGTCCCGATCCATTGGCGGAGAGCGAGGAGGTGGCGCGGGCGTTTGACGAGCTGCATCGTTCCGGCAAGGTGCGTTGGTTCGGGGTGAGCAATTTTTCGGCGATGCAAATTCAGCTTTTATCCCACTGGGTGGATCAGCCCATCGTCATCAGTCAAAATGAGTTGAGCCTGGGGCACGCCCACTTGATTCAGGAGGGGGTGCTGGTCAATCAGATTGAAGGGGACGGCGCCCGCGCCTCCGGTCTGCTGGATTACTGCCAACTCAGGGGCCTCTTTCTTCAGGCGTGGTCGCCGTTGGGTGGAGGACGTTTTTTCCAGGCGTCCCGCACGGAGCGGGACACCCGGATTATTCATGCCGTCGAACAGATCGCACGGCGTCATTCGGTCAGCGTCGAGGCGATCATGTTGGCCTGGATCATGCGGCATCCGGCGGGCATTCAACCGGTAATCGGCACCAACAATCCGGACCGCATCAGGGCCTGTGTCCAGGCCGACGAAGTGGACCTTTCCCGCGAAGAATGGTACGAACTCTTCGAGGCAGGGCGCGGTAATCCGGTACCATGATCGGCAAACCGTCGCGTTTCACCACGAATGGCGAATTGGAGAGGGGTAGGTTTGGAGCGGGCTCACAAAAGCCTTGTTTCGTTGATCAGACTGCGATATGCTGACGCCAGTTAGTTTGGAGCATGGCCCTGTTTAGAAGCTTTGTCTGAACAACGAGAAGGAATCCATGAAGAAAACAGTTTGTGCTGTTGCCGTTTTCCTGTCTTTCGGCATTTTTACAGGAGTACAGGCGTCGTTGGATGAGAAGATAATCACGTCGCCGGAACAACTGGCGGCGTTATATGAAAGTCAGGTTGAAAATTTGCCGCCGGTACCGGGTCCCGATGAAATGTGGATCACGCTGTCACCGCAGTATCTACCAGCGGCATTTCCAAAATTTCCCGTCGGATTTGTGGATGGCCTTATGGCTCATGAGGAATACGGGCTGGAGGTCTACGACCTCTTTCTAATTCCCGATCCAGCGGCGGGGGAACTCGTGTTTTGCAATGAGGCGTTCGAGGAAGTCGCTGCGTTGGCCTGGTACGATTCGGAATCACAATGGATTTTCGGAGTGTATGCGTTGTCGGTGACGCTGGTGGATGCCAGGGATTGGGATGACCTGCAAAAAGCACTGGCGGAGGAAGCGGAAGCCGCCGAAGAAGAACTGCTGTTGCAACCACTGATGACGCGCAGCACGGAGGACGGGATTTCGCCCGATGCGGAGCATTACATCCGGGCAGACATTACATCCTTTGAAGACGAAATCACCGTTTCGATGATCATTTCCAACGGATTCACCAACGCGGTGGAAATCTATTCGACGGATAATCTGCTCACGGGCGGCTGGTCGCTCCGCGCCACAAACATCCAATTCTCCGGCGGATTCACGAACACCTGGACCGATTCATTATCCACAAATACGGACAAACGGTTTTATGTGATCGGCAACGGCGGGATGGACCTCGATGGCGACGGACTGATTGACGCGCGGGAAGCGTTCATCTACCTGACCGACCGCTCGAAGTTCGATACGGACGGCGACGGCATCGGCGATGGCGAGGAACTGATGTTCGACGGCACCGACCCGCTGAATTTCTATTCCGTGCGTCCCCCGGATAGGCTCCGCGCCTCCGGCGCGTCGATTGTGGATGAGTCGGGGAATCCGGTGGTGGTGTGCGCGGAAAACTACGGCGGCTGGTTGGCGTGGGAACACTGGATGCTGCAGTTCAAGCCGCATACCTTTACCAACATCCTGAATCATGTGGTTGGCATTGACCGGACCTATGCGGATGACGGCGCGTCCGTCGCCGACCTGTATGATCTGCTGGTGGATAATGTGGATGAATCCGTTACGTTACTTGTTTCGCAAACAAACGATGCCTCTTCCGGGATCACCAACCATGTTTTGATTTCGGACAATCCCGATGCGATCGGTTCTTTCGATGCAGGTGACTGGCTGTGTTTCTCCAATGTGGTGCTTTATCCCAATATGACCAATCTGGCCGTTATCTATGCCCGCGCCGGGGATTTGTCCGCCGGGGCGGTGGAGATTCGTTTGGGTACCACAAACGGGACCCTGATCGGCAGTTTCAAAACCGGGCACACCGGTGGCTGGGATGCCTATGATGAAAACATTTTTTACGGCGTGCAGTCCGTGGCAGCCACCACTCAGAATGTGTACTTTGTCGGCGCAGGCGCTGGCGGTCTGGGCAATTTCTATTCCTTCCGGCTCTACAGCAGTGCAAACACCGAATCGCTAATTACGCAGTTCCGGAACAACTATTTCCAGACCAACGAACTGGATCGGCTCAAGGAACTTGGTTTCAACACCCTTCGCCTGCCTTTCAACCACAATCTGCTGCTGGATGAAACAGGCACCAACTGGCTGGCCGAGGGATGGAGTTATCTGGATCGATTTATCGATGAGTGTGCTAAACGCCGGATGTACTGCATTCTGGACCTGCACGGGGTTTCCGGCGGACAGAACTGGTATGAGCAATGCACCAAAAAGCAGGGCACGCGCAACCGGCTCTGGGCGGTGCCAAAGTATCAGGAACAGTTAATGCGGTTGTGGGACGGCATATCAGACCGTTATGCGACGAATCCTGCCGTGCTGGGCTACGACCTGCTCAACGAACCATTCCCCTATGCGGGCGACAACTCCGTGGCGTCGATGTGCGCCGCCTACACGAATTATCTGATCCCGCTGCATGACCGGCTCTACAAAACCATCCGGTCCAACGACACGGCCCATCTGATTTTCATGGAGGACAACTTCCATGCGACCAATAATTCCGCGTTTCTGTGGATAACGCCCGAGCCTGCTGCGATGGGCTGGAGCAACGTGGTGTATCAATTCCACAGCTATGAAAAAGTGCTTAACGCCGTTTACACCGGTGCACTCGCCTACCTCAACTGGGAATACGAAACCCAAAAACAGGTGGCCGATGATAATGTGCGGAACTGCGTGCGCTTCATGCGCGAGCGGCAGGTCCCCGTATTTCTCGGGGAATTTCAACCGGGCGATCCGTATATCTACGACTACGCCGTTCGCCGCTACATCGACAACCACATTGGCTGGTGCCACTGGAATTACAAAGTGTGGGGCTGGGAAGACACCAACCATCCCGATCAGGGCTGGACCAGTTGGGGCCTCGCCTACCGCGAGTACGACTACGCCGCCGCTCAGCCCGACATCGTCCATGATTCCTACGAAGAATTGCTGACCGCCTTCGCTGAATACGGTTGCTACACCAACAACGAAGCCCTCCAGCGCACCTTTCAGACACGCAATCTCAACGCCGCCCAACCCACCCAATCCAACAAATTCTCTGAGTTGTATGTTAATACATTTGATGGCGGGAATGCTGATTCGATTAACAGTTCATGGGCATGGGAGAAAGTGACGGGGATTGGCGTTACCAATATGTTTCAGGTTGCCAGTCAAAAAGCCAGATTGTATTTCGACTACGGTTCTCTCCTCATGCGCCTCATGGCCCGCAAAGAAACAGAGGCGTGGTTCGATGTGGATGACCCGTCCGGCGCAACTTTCGAACTGGACGTATGCGGATTCAGTCCGACCACGAATGATGCAGAGATTGTGCTGAACATCACTGGTGATATCCATACCAACCGGGCCTACAATGCCGACAGTGAATCGATTATGGCCCGGGTGCAAAAAAACAAGGCCAACCAGGTCAGGCTGTCACTCTACGCTAAAGGACCTACAGCCAACACCTGGGGTTCGACCCTGTATGACAGCGGCTGGGTGGGCTTCACCGAGAACGGCACCCTGCAGGTGGTCGTCAACCAGTCCGGTGTCAGCTTGTCTTATCTCGGTGTTTCATCTGGAACGAAAGCACACGGGCTGGACCTGTCCCTATGGACCGATGGCGCGATTGCGGTGGTGGAAGCTGAAAACATCGCTAACACCACCTACGTGGAACTCGACAATTTCCGTATTGAGGGTCCAACTCAATCCTTCAGCGATTACTACGCCAACTATTTCAGCGGCATCCCGGATCTAATGATGATTCGGGCACTGCCCGACACCATTGCCATCAAGGACACCTGGAACGGCGACCTCTTTACCGCCAGTTATGTCACTAATGACGCCCTGGTGCTCCTGCCCGAACCCTGGGACGGCGGCGCAAGCTGGCTCGCGCCTTGCCAGGATTATTACAACCTCATGCGCATGGAACTTTCCGGCTCCAACGTATGCGAACTGGCCGTGAAGGTGGATGATTTCAGCACCACAAACTTTTATATGAAGGTCTGCTTTCTGCCGGAACATGTGCCGGGGAAATTGTACAGGAATTATGCGGCACAATTCCCTTATGTGGATATTTCCGTTGTTGCAAGCGGCTCAAATGCCGGTCATTTGGGTTTTGACCTGAATAAACCTAATGGCCTCGGAAACCCCATATGGCTAACCGGAAATGAGGATTATTCTTTTAATCCTGGCACAACCATATCCTTTCAAATTTCAACCAATCAGTGCCGTGTTTATTATGGCACAGTCGAATTGTTTACCTATACGCACAACCTGGATATAGCCCAATGCTTCCCTGACGGACTTTATCCACATGTTGAACTGGAAATACGATCAGGAAGCGATCTCACAGCCACCATTGATTCAATCAAATGTGAACAACTCGATGATTTTTATGTACCTATAGATTAGGTATGAAAATCATTATCCAACAGATTGCTGTTTTGATCATTATGATCAGCCATATCTGCCTGGCTGACATGGTGATTGATATGACCAGGATAGGTAATCCGGGTAATTCCGACTACCTGTATTATGAGGGCAATCCAAATCGGACCGATGACGACATCTGGATGGGCGGCGTGAATTACACCTACGAAATAGGGACCTACGAAGTGACGGTGGCGCAGTATACGGAGTTTCTAAATGCGGCCGCGAAAAGTGATCCGTACGGGATGTATGATCCGTATATGGGCGGGACGATAGGGTATGGGATAGGTGGTCCACTTATTCAGCGGTCCGGCGAATCAGGCTCCTATACCTATACCGCAGAATCCGGCAAAGAGAATCAACCGGTGCGCGGGGCCACTTTCTACAGTTCCGCCCGTTTTGCGAACTGGCTGAACAACGGGCAGGGAAGTGCCAACACCGAAACAGGCTCCTACAACATGACCTTGGCCGCGCCCTGGCTGGCGCGTGAATCCGGTGCCAAGTGGGCCATCACATCCGAAGATGAATGGTTCAAAGCCGCCTACTACAATCCCGAGACACAAACCTACTACAAGTATCCCAACAGCAGCGATGAAATACCGGCGGAACCTACCGATTCCACCACCACCAGGGAAATGAATTTCGGTGATCAGCCGCCCTGGCATGGGCATGAAGGCACTTTTACCTCTGTTGGAGAAACCACGGGCCAAAGTCCTTATGGCATCTACGATATGGGAGGTAACGTGCAGGAATGGACGGATACTATTTACAGTGATGAACGGTATTATCATGGGGGCTCATTTATGGATGATGCATTCTATTTGTCGACAGAAGCCCGGTTTACCCGTAATCCATCGGCAGGTGGTGTCGCAACCGGCTTCCGCGTCGTCCACATAGTCCCTGAACCGGGCAGTATCCTTTTACTCATTATCGGAGGACTTGCAATATGGTGGCGAAGGAAAAACAGATCATGAGGCACTCATTCGCGGAACGCGTATGTTTACCCAAGCGGGCCAACGGCCCGCTTGGGTTGGACAACTTCCGCGTGGAAGGCCCCACTCAGACCTTTTCCAGTTACTACGCCAACTAGTTCAGCGGCATCCCGGATCAAATGATGATTCGGGCACTGCCCGACACCATGGCCATCAAGGACGCCTGGAACGGCGACCTCTTCACCGCCAGTTATGTCACCAATGACGCCCTGGTGCTCCTGCCCGAACTCTGGGACGGCGGCGCAAGCTGGCTCGCGCCTTGCCAGGATTATTACAACCTCATGCGCATGGAACTTTCCGGCTCCAACGTATGCGAACTGGCCGTGAAGGTGGATGATTTCAGCACCACAAACTTTTATATGAAGGTCTGCTTTCTGCCGGAACATGTGCCGGGGAGGATATATCAGGACTCACTAGTGTCCGGTTTAAATTTATGAAACGTTGACTTTGCCCTTATTTTACGGTGCCGATATGCACATCCCAAAGTTTTTTCATTTCAATTTCATTTGGCATTTTCGCACACTTCATCCCGTTTTGAAAACACGGGAGGTTCGCCATGCAGGAAGGGCGCACGGTATTTGTCACAGGTAATGGATTTTGTTCCGAGATACGAGTTCAACAAATGCGTCAGCCGATACAACGGAGACAAGCATGCCAGGCGCCTGAGCTGTTATACCCAGTTCCAGATTCTGAGCTTTGCACAACTGACCTACCGAGAGAGCCTTCGGGATATCGAGATATGTCTCAAGGCTGTTGGTTCGAAGCTCTACCACACAGGCATTCGCCATCCTGGCGCGGAGAAAATACGGAGAGAATGTTGACGGGATGAACAGGATGAACGAGATTTTTTGGAAAAATGACAAAAAGTCGCAAAAAACACGTCCAATTCGCGTGAATTCGCGTTCGGTAGCGGGAAAAACTAAAAAAACGAGCATTTTTGACTACAAAACACGCGAAATTCACGGAGATTTGCCCGAATTCAAGAGAAAATGCGGGGGAAGACCGCAAATGGACGCAAATGTACGCAAATTTTTGGAGGGACGCCGCTTGCCCTTCGTCGTTTCAGTGTAAATATCCGCAACCACAGCCAAGGATTTTAAGGTTCAGATAGCCCCAGACTCAGGTTTGACATAGATGCAGTATAATCGTATTATGTGATTATCAGATTGGAGGAAAAAGAGTGAATGCCAATGTGTTAACTGTTACCGAAGCCGTGCGGCACTTTTCTGACTATGTTAATCGAGTGGCCTACAGACATGAGTCCTTTGTGTTGTGCAAAGGAAAGAAACCTGTTGCAGAACTTCGGCCACTGCCGACTGGTAGACGATTGGGCGACTTGTCGGCCATCCTGCGCTCGCTTCCCCGCCTACCGAAAGGAGATTCTTCATCATTCGCTGAAGATGTTGAAATCTCCCGCAGCCTGCTGAATCAAACGAAGTTGAGCGATCCATGGGAATCATAATCGACAGTTGTTTGCTCATTCATTTCGAAAGAAACGAAACAGCTATTTCAAACTACGCCCAAGGACGGGATGAAGAAGATATCTTTCTGTCGGTCGTTTCCGCCAGCGAGTTGTTACACGGCGTGCACCGAGCAACGGACCCGAGGATAAAGGCTAAACGCTTGGCATTCGTGGAGGGCGTGTTGGCCGCTCTGCCTGTGCTGCAAATTGATTTGGCAACGGCCCGCTCTCATGCTCAGATGTGGGCTGAGTTAACAGCACGTGGCGAGATGATAGGAGTTCATGACTCCTGGATTGCGGCCACCTGCCTTGCGCATGGCCTCCGTTTGGTGACCGATAATCTGCGCGAATTCCGGCGCGTATCGGGGCTGGTCGTAGAAGTGTGGACTTGATCAAATGAAAAACACCTGGTTCGTGTTCCTGGGGGTGCCCGTTGTCTTTTTGACTCTCTTGATCGTCATCATCCTGAAGCTTGGGTTGCGTGGAACGCACTTTGGGGCTTGTCAGCGGGGGTGGCATGGAATAGCATCTCAACCATTGAGTGCGTTGCGGGCATAAAGTGTCTCACTCGAAATAGAAAAGATTGGATGAGCTATGCTGATACAGGCAGATAGTGCACAAAAAATTGCAGAACGGCTGAAGGAAATGCCTGCGTCCGAAGACGATGTTTTTTTTGTGGGTGTGGGCGAGCAGTGTTGGGCGGATGGGAACCAACTGGTTTCGGAGCTTAAGCGGACGGGACGCCGCTTTTTCGGTGGCGTTTTTCCTGGGGTGATCTGGGGCGGGCGGCACTATGAAAAGGCCTGCGTGGTCACGCAGTTTCAGGGGGCGATGGAGCCGTTCATTATTCGATCTGTCAGCTCCGGTTCTTGCGAAATCCCGGATATTTCCAGATTGAAGGGCATTGAAAAAGTTCGTACGGCGATGCTCTTCGTGGACGGCCTTTCCTCGAATATATCCGGGATGCTTGACCGTTTGCAGAAGGCGTTCGGCCCGTCGGTTCGCTTTGTTGGCGGAGGGGCGGGCTCTCTTTCGCTTCGTCGGTTCCCGGTGGTCTTTTCAGAAGAGGGTATCTTTGAGGATGCGGCGGTGGTGATGCCCATGTCGTGCAGGTGCTCGCTGGGTGTTCGGCACGGCTGGAAATCGCTGGATGGTCCTTTTGTTGCGAACAAGACAAGCGGGAATGTAATCCGGGAAATCAATTACAAGGATGCGCTGTCGCTTTATCAGGAGATCATCGAGCGTGATTCGGGGGAACGCCTGACGGCGGATCGTTTTTATGAATTGGCCATGCGGTATCCACTGGGCATCCATGTGGAGGGGCAGGAGCCGATTGTGCGCGATCCGCTTTTGATTGATGCGCAGGGCCATTTGGTTTGCTGCGGCGAGGTGGAAGAGAATACCGTGATCAGTATTCTGAAGGGCAATCGCATGGAGTTGATTGCGGCGGCGGCAGCGGCGGCGGATGATTGCCTGAGCCAGGCGAATGGTGGGGTGGTGACGCACGCCTTTGTGGTGGATTGCATTTCACGCGTCCGTTTTCTGGGCGATTATTTTGAGCGGGAGCTGGATGTGATCAACAGCAAGCTGGCCCTGGTGGCGGGCGGGGCGGAGCCCAGAGGCGTGCTGACGCTTGGAGAGATCGCTTCCTATAATGCCGGCGGGCCGCGTCTGTTCAATAAGACCACCGTACTGGCCGTCTTGCGTTGCAACTGAGTCACGAAATATATCACACGGTTGGAGAGGTTATGGAACGGTATGATGTGGCGGTAATCGGGTCTGGTGGCGGACTGAAAATTGCTTTGCCTGCGGCGGGAATGGGCCTAAAAACGGCGTTGATTGATCCCGGGCCGCTGGGTGGAACCTGCCTGAACCGGGGATGCATTCCCTCAAAAATACTCATTCATCCCGCTGATTTTCTTCTGCGCATGCGCCACGCCTCTCGCTTGAATCTGCAATGGAATGGCGAAGTGGGTGTGGATTATCCGGCCCTGGCGGCGCGGATGCAGGCGGACGTGCAGGAGATGGCCGGGCAGATCGAGCGGAGGATCGGAAACACGGAACACTTGACGTGGTATCGGGATATCGCCTCTTTTGCAGGTGAAAAAACACTGCGCCTGGGGGAGGGGCGGGGCATCGCCGCAGAACGGATATTTATAGCCACGGGCTCCACGCCGTCCATTCCTCCGGTTCCGGGACTGGATCGCGTTCCATATATGACGAGTACGGAGGCGCTGCTTCAGAACGCGCTGCCTGAAAGCATGATCATTCTGGGGGCGGGGTACATCGCCTGCGAACTGGGCCATGCCTTTGGAACATTTGGTACACAAGTTCATTACCTGGTGCGTAGCCGCTTTCTGCGCCCGGAAGATGCCGAGGTGCAGCGGTTGTTTGAAGCGCAATTTTCCGCGAGGCATACGGTTCATCACGGGGTGCCGAAAGAGGTGTCGCACGACGGGAAAATGTTTCATGTTCGGTTTCTCTATTCGGATGGTCGGGAGGAAACGGTGAGTGGGGCGGCACTGCTGGTGGTCTCGGGGGTGAATCCGAATACGGGGAATTTGCAGGCGGAGGCGGGGGGTATCCGGCTGGATGATCGTGGATTTATTCAGGTGAACGAACACCTAGAGACGGCGGCGGCGGGCGTCTATGCGCTGGGCGATTGTGTTGGACGCTATCTTTTTCGGCATAGCGTGAATCTGGAGGGGGAATATCTGGTGCGGACGGTGTTGGAGGGTGGCAAGCGGGAGCCGCTGGATTATGGGCCTATGCCGCATGGGGTCTTTACCGATCCGGAGATTGCTGGCGCAGGGGCCACGGAGGAGGAGTTGAAGGAGGCCGGCGAAGACTACGTGGTTGGGCGGGCCCTGTATGCCGACAGTAATGCCGGTTTGGCGAGGCAGTTGAGGGAGGGCTTTGTAAAACTGCTGGTGCAAAAGGCGACGGGGCGTTTGCTGGGCGTGCACCTCATCGGGGAAGATGCCTGCACGCTGATTCAGGGCGTTTTGCCGGTGATGTATGCGAAGGGCGGCGTGCAGGACTTGCTGCGCACCGTGTATATTCATCCGGCGATGCCGGAACTCATTCGAGACGCTGCACGGGATGCCGCCGGACAACTTTTATAAAAATCAAGGGGGAAGATTCTTTTCAATGGAGTGGATGTGGTGTATAGGCTGTTCAAGTGATTTCAGTAATGATTTAAGCGAAGGAGGTCCTTTCATGAGCCGCTGTGGTATCCGAATATTCTGCATGTTGGTTTTCGTTCTATCGGTTTCTGCGGCGCGTTGCCGTGCTTTTTATGAGGCGGTTCCAATTCAGTTGTCGCTGTGGGCACCGATACAGATTTTTTCGGAGGAGCGGGATGTGGTCGGTCTTCGTCTGAGTATATACGGGGCGAATGCGAATGTGGCCGGTCTGGATGTCGGCCTCTGGAATCAGACGTATGATAACCAGATCGGCCTGCAAGTGGGTGGCTTGAACACGGTGGATTCACAAATGGCGGGTGTTCAGTTCGGTATTGCCAACCTAGTGGGCGAGGGATTGATCGGGTGGCAGGGCGGATTCTACAACCTGGTGAATGGCGAGGTTCGCGGCGTGCAGACCGGCCCGATGAATATGGGCATGATGGCGGTACATGGACTTCAGATCGGTGTGGTGAATTATGCGCAGGATATGAGCGGGTTGCAGATTGGCCTATTCAATGCCACGCAGGTCATGTATGGCGTGCAGATCGGGATCGTGAACATTATATCCGACAAAGAAACGCTGCCCATTCTGCCGTTGATCAACGCAGCCTTTTAGTCATGACCGCGTTCGAACAAAACAGGGACCGCTCGATTCCGCCGGAGCAGATGGAGAAGTATTCTTCCGCCATCACACTCTCCGATATGGAAATTTTCATCTTCCCGGAGTTGATGTACAGCCTGGTGCTGGCCAACATCATGTCGCCTCGGATATGGGCCTGGCGCGACCACCCTTGGTTTAAAAAGCTGGATAAACTGTCCACCTACCGAAAAATTCTGCGCCTGAAACAGTTCATCATCGATCAGTATGATTTCAATCTGGACCTGGACACTTGGGGCCTGACCACGCAGGAGCGCGAAATGGCCCGCTTCCGAAACTATGTGGATGAGGAGACCCTGAGCCAGAGTAATGCGCTCTTTGGTTATGAGGGGGACAAGTATTACTTCGACATCGACATCCGCCGTCACTTTGGCCTGGATAAGTATACGCAGGACACCATTCCGTACTGGAAGACGGAGACCATTGAGGCGATGGATGCCTTTTGTCATAAACCGGCTTATGCGAACGGTGCGGGCGAATGTGTGTCGCTGGCGACGCTTTATGCGGCGGCCCTCTATGTTGTTTGTGACATTCCTCTCGAGGACATATTTCTGCTGGCCACTCCGTTGCATTCGCAGAATTTTGTGGACGTGAAGGAAGGCGTACTGACCAATAACCGGCGCATCCTGACCAAGGCGATGTGGTTTAACGGCACTGAACTGACTGAAAAGGCTCAGCGGGCGTTGCGCAATGAGCGCGTGACCATGGTGGCGCACTCGACCGGCTATGTGCATACAGTCTATCCCGAGGCGACCATGGACCCGACTCATTACGAGCGGTTCGCCCACAAACTGAAGGCCTTTACGACGGCGCTTATCGACCGGGAATTGATCGTCAACTTTTTGCGTCGGTACAGCGAATTTCAGCAGTGCTTTCAGTTAGAGCAGGAGTGTCATGGCCGCAAGCGGTACCTCGCGCTGGAAATCGCCTTTCATTATGAGCATTCAAGTTCGTTCCAGGTGAATGTGAGCACGCGAGATCGCTTGCTTGATGAGGCGGATGAATACCAATGGAGCTGTGAACCGATTGAAGGCCGGGTAGTCCTGAGTAAAATGGAAAACTTTTTCGCAGGGCGGACGATTGAATTCGAAGACACGGTGGGGCATGAAAGGCTGCTGAAGGAGTTCGACTGCAAAAACGAGAAGGCTCCGCAGATTCTTGAGAAACTGCTGGAATTCATTCATTTGAAGCCACGCCTGCCACAGGTCGAGCACTTTGTGCCGACAGAACCCATTCGGCTGAAGCCCGGTATGTCGCGGGAAGAGGTGATGACTTGTCTCGAAGAGATGCGCCCTCGTTCGACGGTGGCGGATTTGGCGTTTTATGCCTATCGCGATTTAAGCGCAACGGACTGGGTGCCCTTTACCCAGGCGGCCCTTGAAAGAAATCCTGTGTGCGTGGAGGCCACAAAAGGGTGGGAGTTGAGCCGCATTCTGGAGACCCTTGAAGCCCTTCCGAATGAATCGATCTATGATGGAACTCGTGTGGCACAGCCGGATGAGGTGTGGAATTTCGGGAGAGGGGATGGGCTGGAGCGGGCTTTTTGTCTGGCGGCCATTTTGAAGAACAGGGATTCGGACGGCGGCGGACGAATTGAGGCGGATGGGCAGATGACGCATTACAGCTCGCAGGGCATGCAGGTGGATTTTCCAGGATGCAAGGGGCTGGTCGGTCATATCGCGTGGTAGTCGGATTGGTCCCGACATTTGCCGGTAAAGACTCTGTGTGAATCCGGGAGGGCAAGAATGAAGATTACACTGACCTATAATGGCGTGATGCAAATACCGCGCTATAAGCGCGGAGAGGAAATTGAAGTTCCGGAGGGCGCGACGCCAACGGATGTCATGACGCTGTGTGAGATCAAACCGGACCACCAGAAATACATCATTCCCTTCATTAACAATCAGGAGGCCCGCGCCCGGACGCCCTTGAAAGAGAAGGATGAACTTTCGCTCTTTCTGCCTCTGGGAGGTGGTTGATTCGTGGTTGGTACGGCGTCAGAAGGTCGGATGTATCCGGCGTCGAAGGCACGTGAAAAGTTGGCGTGTGCGTGCGTGGGCGTGGCCGGCTGCGGAGGGCTCGGTTCCAACGCAGCCCTGATGCTGGCGCGCGCCGGGGTGGGGCGTTTGATTCTGGTGGATTTTGATCGGGTGGAGACCTCCAACCTGGACCGCCAGTATTATTTTGCCCGTCAGGTGGGCATGCGAAAGGTGGAGGCGCTGGCCGAGGTCATCGGGGATACGGGTTTCTCACCTGATCTGACAAAGCATCCCATTCGCTTGGATGCGGAAAACGTGTTTGAGATATTCGCGGAAGCGGATGTGATTCTAGAGGCGTTCGATACGGTCGAGTCCAAGGCGATGCTGCTGTGCGCATTCGCAGATGAGCGTTTTTCTAAAACTTGGTTGGTGGCGGCCTCGGGACTGGCCGGATATGGCTCATCGAATGAAATCAAGACCGTTCAACTGGGAGAAAAAATCTATATGTGTGGTGATCAGCGAACGGATGGGGCGGTGGAAGGTGTGCTCGCGCCGCGTGTTACCATGGCGGCTGCGCATCAGGCCAACATGGTCGTTCGGTTGATCTGTGGAGAGAAAGCAGTATGAAAAAAACAGGATCAAATCAGAGAACGGGTCGAGAGGGGCTAGGAGTGAGTGCAAAGAGAACGGGTTTGGGTTGGTTGTCGGTGCTGATGCTTTCGGTGGCGGGGTGCGCATCCGTTTCGGGGGAATTGCACCGCTCGATCAGGGAGCCAGCAGATGTGCAAATCACCGGAACTATTCAAACACCAGCCCTGCGTGAATGCAGCGGTCTGGCCCGGAGCGTTTGCGCGCCGGACCTGCTTTGGACGCACAATGATTCCGGCGACGATCCATTGCTTTATCTGATTGATTTGCAGGGCGGACTTCGTTCGACGCTGCGTGTGCGCGATGCCAAGGCCAAGGATTGGGAGGATATTGCGTCGGGAGAATTTAATGGGAAGTCTTGGCTGTTTGTGGCGGATATCGGTGACAACAAACTGAAGCGAAAGCATGTGCGGATATATGTGTTGGAGGACCCCTGCGGCGTGGAAGGAGGGGTGGATCGGAAGGAATGTCCGCTGTGGTATGAACTAAGATTTCAGTATGAAGACGGCGGACACAATGCCGAAGCGCTGGGTGTGGACCCGGGCAGCGGCGATCTTTACCTAGTGACCAAGACAGCCATGAGCTCGTGCGGAGTGTATCGAATGCCAGCTTCGACCTGGCAGGAGCGGCCAGGAGGAATGCAAACGGCGCGGCGGGTGGCGACTCTGCCCTGGGCGCGTGTGACGGCAATGGACATCGCGCCGGATGGTTTGCGGGCCCTGGTGATGACTCGGACCAACGGGTATGAATATGAACGAAAGGCGGAAGAAAGCTGGGCGGAGGCGTTTGCGGGGGAGCCGGATAAAATCATCCTTCCGCATCGTGAGCAGGGCGAGGCCGTGTGTTACGGCACAGGGCGGCAGTTGATCCTAGCCAGTGAAAGTGAACAGGTTCTTTCCCCGATCTGGGTGCTGGACCTGGACGAAAAAGCCGATGCGCCCCCTGCGGAAAATGAATGATAAGAAGAACCGCCATTCGGAATTTGTTGCTGGCCATCCTTCTTCTTTTTGCGGGAATGGCGTGGTCGAATGAGAGCACCTTTACTCCCTTGACCAAGCCGTATCGTGTGGCTTTCGAGGGGTTGAGCGGAACCGATTTGGAGCCGCTTTTTAAACAGGTTTCGGATACCTGGAATTACCGTAATGCACCGCCTCCAACAGCGGCGCTGCTCCACATGAGAATGCTTCGCGACAAATCCGGATTTAAAAAACTGCTGATGTCGCGCGGCTGGTTCAATGCCGATATTCAGACGGGCATTTCCGGCGTTTCGGATGATCTGACGGCCCGTATAACCGTCCTGCTGAATGAACCCTTTGTTTTCGGCGTCGTTCAAGTCGGATTCACCAATGCCCTCGAAGGGGTGAATCCGATTGTTCCAACACGGGCCATGCTTGGTCTGGTGGAAGGGGAGCGTGCGTATTACCGGACCGTAACGACGGCCAGGTCACGTTTGCTGGACGAGGTGCGCCGCCAGGGTTTTCCCTTTGTCAAGGTGGCTTCGCAGGTGGTCACGGCAGATTATGCGAGTGGAAGGGTGAATGTGCGCTGGGTGTTAGATGCGGGGATGCAGTCCAAATTTGGTGGGCTGAATGTGACCGGGCTTAAGCGGGTGAAGCGTGCGCTTATCAATAAGATGGTTCCCTGGAAAAAGGGGGCGCTATACAATCCGTCGGATGTTCGCATCTTTCAGGATTTGTTGGCGTCCAGTGGTCTCTTTTCGGTTTCCATGCTGTCGATGGAGCCGGAGGATGAAGCGGATGACACCGTGGAGATGAAGCTGGAGGTTACGGAAAGACCACGCCGTTCCGTAGGGTTCGGAGTGGGATACAATACGGAAAAGGGGGCGGGCGTTTCCGCGAATTGGGAAAACAGGAATTTGTTTGGAGAGGCGGAGTGCCTGCACGCAGAAGTTGCCGTGGCGGAAAAACAAACGCAGGGCGAACTGAGTTATTCCATTCCCCATTTTTTTCATCGCTCGGTGGCCTTGAAGGCCTTCTCGCGGTTGGGAGATGATCGCCCTCGGGCCTACAACTCCGTCTATTGGAAGAACCAGCTTGGCATGAGCTGGGATTTGATGCCGCAGGTCAACCTCTCCTGCGCTTATGCGATGAAAATTGCGGAGGTGGAGCAGTTTGATGAAACACAGAAACACTATTTGCAGTCGTTCCCGGTGAGCGTGCGCTGGGATTTCAGAAATGACCGAATTGAACCCACGCGCGGGGGCGTGCTTTTCGGCGAAGCGGAATATTTCACGAATTGGAAGGATCAGAGTCGCTTCATCCGTGAGCGCTTTCGCTGGCGTCAGATTGTAAAGGTGTGGAGCATCCCGCAAATTACACTGAGCGGGAACTGCAACATCGGGCTGATTCAAGGGGGCGATGTGTTTGATATTCCTGCCGATGAACGGTTTTATGCCGGCGGGAGCGATACGATTCGTGGTTACGCCTATCAAATGGCCGGCCCGCTGATCGACGAGGATCCGACGGGTGGGTGCTCGATGCTGACGCTCTCGGGCGAGTTGTGCATCAAGGTATATGGGCCGATCGCCCTGGTTGGGTTTGTGGATGGAGGCAATGTGTTTGAAGAGAGCGTTCCCTCGACGGACGAGAGTTTGCTGTGGGGCGCAGGCGGCGGTCTCCGGGTGTTCTCGCCGGTGGGAGCGATTGGACTTGAGGTCGGGTTTCCGCTTAATCGGCGTTCTGTAGATGATTCGTATCAATTTTACATTACGATAGGATTCCAGTTTTGATGAGGCAATTATACCGCATAATAAAGAACCTGCTGAAGGGCGTTGTCGCCGTGCTGCTGGTGGGCATCCTGCTGGTCGGCGTATTTTTCGCTCTGCTCTCCTCAGGGCGCTTTCGCGGATGGGTTGGTGAACGTGTTCAGGCTGCGGTGCATCGGGAAGCCGGATGGACGGTGAGTTGGACAGGGCTCGAGGCTTCGGGTTGGTCTCTGCTGCAATGTGAAACCTTTTCGTTGGCGGACGAGCGTGGAGTTTGGTTTGAGCTTTCAGGTTTTGCAATGGAGTGGGATTGGAAGGCGCTGAAAAAGCGGAGAATCGAGCTGGTTCGTCTGCATGCCGGAGAGGTACGCCTGCTTCGTTTGGCAGAGCTGCCGGAGCGTCGGGGCGTGAAGCCGGAAAGTGAAAAAAAGCAACGCCCGATACGCTTTGCCTGGCCGCCGTATTTTCGTGAATATTCGTTGCGTTCGCTCTCGTGTGAGCGACTGTTTGTCGGGGCGGAGGTGGCGCGTCTGGATTCGCTGTTCCGGCTTGAGTCGCATGTTCGTATTGAACGGGAGCAGGGGCTCGCGTTCGGATTGGACGTGTCCCGCCTGGATGGCCTTTCTGATCGGGTATCTGCCGGGGTGGTGTTGAGCAACGGATTTCAGGAAGGAACGGCGTTTCTTGACGTGGAGGAAAGTCAGGGCTCTTTTTCGTATGAATGGCTTGGCGCTTCGTTCAGTCCGATTCGCGTGCAGATGCGGGGAAGTGGTCGGGTGGATGACTGGTCGGGATGGGCGGAAGCCTCCTGTGGAGGCGGGGTGGATAAGCGTGTCTGGCGCGGGGAGTATATCTTTGAGGAGGTTGAACGCTTCGCGCTGCAATGGATTTTTCATGAACCGTCGCTTCCGGTCCCATGGCGTGGAAGTGTGACGATTCAAGGGCCGCTGGATGCGCCAGAGGCGGAGCTGACAGCCTATAGCGATGACATTGACCTCTCCAACCTGACCGGGACCCCAACGGACCCGTTGGCCATCTCGGCAGGCTTATGCCTGAAGGCAGGAGAGCTAACGGCCTATGCGATGGCCACAGGATTAACGCACTGCGCGGTGTATGCCGAATGTGCCGTGCCTATGAAGTTTTCTCTGAATCCCATGTTTGCAGAACTGGAGCGAAATCGTTCGGTGTACGGTCGCGGGAGCGTAGACCTGGATTTTCAGTTTCTCTCGCCGCTTTTGCAGGCCTTTCAACAGAATGCGGATGGGGTGTTGCAGGGGCATGTGGCACTGGGTGGCACACTCGACGAGCCGGAAATTCAAGGGTCCATGAACATGGTCGATGGGCTGTACGAAAATTATATCTGGGGCACCCTGTTGCGTGCGGTTCAGCTTGATGTGCGCTTCTCGGAAAACCGCCTACTGATCGAGCGGGTCGAGGCCCAGGATGGCGCTGCGGGAACGGTGATGTTGTCGGGCGACTGGTCGTTTGGAAAAAAGCAACGCGGGCCGCCTCTGAATCTGCACCTGCGTGCCAATCAAGCGGCGCTGGTGAATCAACCAACGCTTCAGTTGACTCTGGGTGCGGATATTCGTCTTTCGGGAGGACTAACCAATCTGATGATCACCGGTACCACGGTGGTTGAAAAGGCCTCGGTGAATATTCAGCAAACCATGCCGCCGGATGTGGCGGATATGAACATCGTGGAAATCAACAAGCCGGGCACGCCGCCGCCAGTTGGGAAGCGGGACGAAAAATCAGCGCCGCGCACACGCCTGAATCTGGAGGTTGTTCTTCCGGGCAGGTTGTATATTTTTGGTCGCGGTTTGACGAGTGAGTGGAAGGGCCAGCTTCGCGTGGAGGGTGCGGCGGAAGACCCGCAAGTGATAGGGGAAGTTCGTTTGGTTAAAGGCGCCTTGATGTTTCTCGGAAAGCGGTTGAATTTGACGGATTGCAGTATCACCTTCGATGGAAACCGACCGGTCATGCCCCAGGTGGAATTGCGTGCCTTTGCCATCACGTCGGAACTGACGGCTTATCTGCGGGTGTATGGGCCAGCCTCGAATATACGGGTGGAAATCAGTTCCGATCCGGTGCGCCCGCAGGATGAAGTGCTCTCGATGCTGCTGTTCGGCAAGCGGGCCGATCAGCTATCGGCAACCGAGGCCTTGAGAATGGCCTACGGCATACAGGTGCTGCGGGGCGATGCGCCGGGTGATGGCTGGATGAATCGTCTCCAAACCACGCTGCAACTCGACCAGGTTGGTTTGCGTCAGAATGCACAGGACCAAACCCAGTTGGCCGTGGGACGCTATTTTGGAGATTATCTGTATGTGGAGGGAGAAAAATCTCTACATGGAGATGCGGATACGTTGATGGTGGAGATCAATCTGACGCCTTCGCTGCAACTGCGTGCCAAGGCAGCCAGTGAGGAAAGTGCCGGGCAAAGCGTCTATCTGCACTGGCGACATGATTACTGACTTGCCCTCATTTTGCATTGGCTATCGGAGAGCGTTGAAATTAAGGTCCCTCTGTGCTTCCTTTCTTCGGGTGGGTTAAATGGATGTTATACGGAGTAAAGAACTGTTATGCGGTGGTTAGGTTTTTTTTTATACAGTGTGATTTTGTGCGCCACGGTGGGTTGCGATCCGATGGGTCGTGCTCCTGATGCGGATGTTCGTGGGGCGCATGCGATCCAAGCGCTCAAACCCAATGCGGAGCCGTCCCATCGAGATGACGTGGCGGATGCACGCAGAATGGTGGATGAGAGTCTGGTTTGGGAGGATAGCGAGGAACTGACGGTGGAAGAATGGCTGCACGGAAAGATGGAAAGCAATGGTGGCCAGGTAATGTTTCCCACTTGGGGTGTGCGACGCCAGGGAGCCAATAAATTCGAGGTCACCTTCGCCTACACGGTGTTGAAGGAGGATTACACCATTGAGAAAGAAGGCTATGCGTGGCGGGTCGATACCGTTTTGCGTTTGGTGAGTGCGCCGATGGCACTGGACAAAAAAGAGATGGAGAGGCAGTCAGGAATTCGGACTTCTGCCGACCGTCCATCGGAAAAGGGTGCGGGGTTGTTTCGTCTGGAGTGAGGCAGGTGAGTGGATGAGGGAATTTTCAGTCGGGATGCCTGAGGCGATACGTAAGAATCTGCATGACTGGTTTATGCGGAATCAGCGGTGTTTTCCCTGGAGGAAACGGCGCACGGCGTATCGAGTATGGGTGGCGGAAATTATGCTCCAACAAACCAGGACCGATCAGGCCCAGCCGTATTTTGAACGTTTTATGCGGGCCTTTCCTTCGCTGAAGAAACTGGCCGAGGCTTCTCAGCAGGACGTGCTGAAACAATGGGAAGGGTTGGGCTATTACGGTCGCGCCCGGAAGCTGCATCAGGCCGCGCAGATCATTCGCACGAAGCCAGGTGGACGCTTCCCGGCGGACTACAAGGGCATCCTGGCGCTGCCGGGAGTGGGACCCTATACGGCCGCCGCCATCGGAAGTCTGGCGATGAAGCTGCCGTATGCCGTGGTGGATGGCAATGTGATCCGCGTGCTTTCCAGACTACGTATGGTGGAGGAACGACTGGATACCGCCGCCGGAAAAAAAATATTTCAGCGGCTGGCGGATCAACTGCTCGATGAGGATAACCCCGGATTACACAATGAGAGCATGATGGAGCTGGGCGCGATATGCTGCGTGCCTCGCCGTCCGTCCTGTGTGACCTGTCCATTAAATGCGTCCTGCGAGGCTTATCGGAATCACTGTGTGTATGATTATCCGAAACGAGGTCCACGTGCGAAAGTTCCGCATATTCAGGTGGGCGCGGGTGTACTGAAAGATGCGCGTGGACGCATCCTGATTGCCCAGCGGAGAGAAGGGGACATGCTGGGCGGGTTGTGGGAATTTCCCGGAGGAAAACGTGAGTCGGGCGAGACCATTCGCGAGTGCGTTCGCAGGGAACTAATGGAGGAGCTGGACGTGGATACGGAAATGGAGGATCATCTGATCACCGTCCGTCATGCCTACAGTCATTTCACGATGGAACTGCATGCCTATGGCGGAAAAGTCGTTTCCGGCACGCCACGCCCTTTGGAGTGCGCGGATTTTGCCTGGGAAATGCCGAACGATCTGTCGGCCTATCCCATGTCCAAGGCCGATGATCGTATTCGCCAATGGTTGCAGAAAAAAGCGAAATAATGTGCAAAAGCGTTGACAAAGCGGCATAAAGTGACAAATTTGTACCCGTTTTGATCGTTTTTGCGAAAAAGTCGTATTTTTTCAAAAAAAAGGCGGGTTTATGCGGAAAAAATTGAATACGGAGACCCGCCGGGACCGGGAACTCGAGGTGTTGTACCGCATCTCTCAGGCCACGATGCACCAGCACGACATTACTCCGCTTTTGAATGAAGTGCTGGATATTATGGATACCGAATTTGGGCTCTCGCGCGGAACGTTGACGCTGCGGCGTCCGGATGATGATGTGTTTGCCATCGAGGCGTCCCGCGGATTGACTGCGGCGGAACAGAAAAAAGGGTTGTATCATCTGGGCGAGGGGATCACCGGACGCGTAGCAAAAACCGGGAAGTCCATCGTGGTGCCGGATATTTCGAAGGACGCCAATTTTCTGAATAGGACGCAAACTCGTTCGAATCAGAAAATGGCGTTTCTTTGTGTACCGATTATTCATGGAGGAAAAGTGATCGGCACGATGAGTATCGACCAGCCTTCGGTGGAGACGGAACAGCAACGGCGGGATATTCGGTTTCTGGAGTTGGTGGCGAGTTTACTGGCGGAGGCGGTCGGACGAATTCGGCAGGACATCGAAGAACGGGAAGGCCTGCGTGCGGAGAATCGCCGTTTGCAACAGCAGTTGGATGACCGCTACCATCCGAACAATCTGGTGGGGAAATGCAACAGCATGCGGCTGATTTACGAGCAGATTGCTCAGGTGGCGGAGAGCAGTGCCACCGTACTGATTCGCGGGGAATCCGGCACGGGGAAGGAATTGGTTGCCAAGGCCATTCACTACGGGAGCTCGAGGAAAAACAATGCGTTTGTCGCTGTGAACTGTGCGGCATTGCCGGAGCAGTTGATCGAGAGCGAGTTGTTCGGGCACGAGAAGGGGGCCTTTACGGGGGCGGTACAACGGCGTGCAGGTCGCTTTGAAATGGCGAACGGGGGCACGATTTTTCTGGATGAAATCGGCGACATCGCGGCCAGCGTGCAGGTGCGCCTCCTGCGGGTTCTGCAGGAGCGTCAGTTTGAGCGGGTGGGTGGCAATGAAACGGTGAACGTGAACGTCCGGGTCATTGCGGCCACGAGCCGCGATCTGGAAAAGGCCATGACGAATGATTTTTTCCGAGAGGATCTATATTATCGGCTGAATGTCTTTCCCATCCATCTTCCTCCGTTGCGGGAACGACGTGCCGATATTATGTTGCTGGCGGATCATCTGCTGCAGAAGTACAATAAGGCGTACGGGAAAAAAATCAAACGCATCTCCACCACGGCCATCAATATGATGATGGCTTACCATTGGCCGGGCAATGTGCGTGAGCTGGAAAACTGCATTGAACGCTCCGTGCTGATGGCGACGGATGATGTGATTCACGGCTACGCGCTTCCGCCTTCTTTGCAGACCAGCGAGCTGACGAATACGGCTCTGCTTCCGGATGATGGCACCACCTTGCAGGCTCTGGTGGAAACCTATGAAAGCGAATTGATCGTGGACGCTCTGAAGAAACATCGGGGCAATGCCGCTGCTGCGGCGCGCCATCTGAATACTACGCAGCGAATCATGAACTATAAAATAAAACACATGGGTATCGAACCGAAGAAATACCGTTGAGAAAGGACAGACGTCATGTGCGGAATAGTGGGTTATATTGGTCATCGCGATCCGTTGGAGATTGTGATCAGCGGATTGCATCGGTTGGAATACCGCGGCTACGATTCTGCGGGCGTCGCGTATCTACCCGAAGGGGCGGAACAGGTCGAAGTGATTCGGGCCGTTGGGAAGATCAAGGACTTGGAACGGGCGGTGCAGCAAAAGGCACCTGTGTCGGGCCAGCATCGCATAGGTATTGGGCATACACGATGGGCCACGCATGGCGCTCCCACGGAGCTGAATGCGCATCCGCATCGCTCAAACAACGGGAAATTTGCGGTTGTACATAATGGCATTATCGAAAATTACGGTGAAATAAAACGGCGTTTGATGGAGAAGGGCTACGTGTTTACCAGCGAGACCGACACCGAAGTGGTGGCGCACTTGTTGGAGGAATTGTACGAAGGCGATTTTCGCGCGGCGGTGGTGCGTATGCTGGAGCATCTGCAGGGGGCCTATGGGCTTTGCATCATGTGCAGCGATCATCCAGACATGTTGATTGCGGCGCGCAAGGGAAGCCCCATTGTGGTGGGCGTCGGAAGTGGCGAGACCATTATTGCCTCGGATGTCAGTGCCATCGTGAATTACACGAATCGGGTGATCTATTTGAAAGACGGAGACATGGTCACGGCGACGACTTCCGAGGTGGATATCTTTGAATGCAACAGCATACCCGTTAGCCGCGAAACCTCCGAAATTGAGTGGGATGTCGAACAGATTGAAAAAGGCGGGTTTGAGCACTTCATGCTGAAAGAGATTCATGAGCAGCCCGAGGCCCTTGCCAATGCCATACGCGGGCGCATCATTTTGGAGGACGGGATGTCGGTGTTGAGCGGGATGCAAATGAACGCCTCCGAGATGGCCCGGGTAGACCGTATTATCATTGCCGCCTGCGGAACGTCTTATTATGCGGGCATGACGGGACAGTACTTTTTTGAGGATTTTGCGGGTCTTCCGACAGGCGTAGAGCAGGCCGCCGAATTTCGTTACAGGAATCCGGTGATTCAGCGGGATAGCTGCATGCTGGCGATCAGTCAGTCCGGCGAAACGGCGGATACCCTGGCGGCTGTGCGCGAAGCGAAGAGAAAAGGTACGCGGGTGCTGGGTATTTGCAACGTGGTGGGCTCGACGATTGCCCGCGAAACGGGGGCGGGGGTCTATCTGCACGCGGGCCCGGAGATCAGTGTGGCTTCCACCAAGGCGTTCACCTGTCAGGTGGCCGTGCTGGCGTTGCTGGCGCTTGGTTTTGCACGCACGCGCCGCATGTCGATGGAGGAGGGACGTCATATTTTGAAGGGGCTTCGGCAGCTTCCGGATTTGGTGAGGCGGGTTCTGGATACGGCGGAGGCGATTCGCGAAGTGGCGGAGCGGTATGCGTCTTACGAGAATTTCTTTTATATCGGACGTGGCTACATGTATCCCGCCGCGCTGGAGGGGGCTCTCAAGCTGAAGGAAGTTTCCTATATTCATGCGGAAGGCTATCACGCGGCGGAGTTGAAACATGGCCCAATTGCCCTGCTGGGCGAACAGGTGCCGGTGGTGGCGCTGGCACCGGATACGCCGGGCAAAGGAAAAACTCAGGGCAACATGCAGGAATGTCTCGCGCGAAAATCACCGGTCATTGCCCTGGCCACGGAGGGCGACGAGGAGATTCGGTCGCATTGCACGGATGTGTTGTTTATTCCGAAATGCCCGGAATTCATCGCCACGGTTCCGGTGGTGGTGGTGGAACAGTTGCTGGCCTATTATATTGCCCGCGCCCGCGGATGCCCGATTGATCAGCCGCGCAACCTGGCGAAATCCGTGACCGTGGAGTGATTTTTAGACCGTTGGGCGATTGGCTTTGACGTGTAAGGCACGCGGGCCGCGTGCCGTCCAGGGGAGTGGAATGATCTGCTGGAGGGCGTCGGGCTCCGACGCCTTGGACGTGAGAGGTTACTCCGGTGTTGGGATGATTTCGTTGGGCTGGAGGGCGATTGGCTTTGACGTGTAAGGCACGCGGGCCGCGTGCCGTCCAGGGGAGTGGAATGATCTGCTGGAGGGCGTCGGGCTCCGACGCCTTGGGCGTGAGAGGTTACTCCGGTGTTGGGATGATTTCGTTGGGCTGGAGGGCGATTGGCTTTGACGTGTAAGGCACGCGGGCCGCGTGCCGTCCAGGGGAGTG
>CAZBEO010000024.1:0-44964 GCA_964490935.1 uncultured Verrucomicrobiota bacterium | reverse complement strand
CATGCGGCGCTCTTCCGAGCCGAGTACGGAACGCTTCGTACTGAGGTAATCGATGCCAATGTTGATTCTGGAGATAGCACCCTGAGCGATGGACTGGGTGGAGATGCTCAGGTGCGCGCCGCCAATCAGGCTGGCCCAGTGTACCGTTTGCGGTCCGGCACCCGAGCCAAGAACGGTCATGTTTACGGAGCCGTAACTGTACTGCGTATACGAGCCCATGACGGCAAAATTCGTGGCGGTGAGATTGACGGATTCTTCGGTGAAGGTCTGATTGCCGTCGGGTCCGATCTGGAGCGAGAGCTTGCCGCTCTGCACGGCTTCACTCGCTGGGGTGGTGACGCCTGTGCCGCCCCGGAACAGATAGATGCCGTTGAATTTCCCTGCGGCGGTGGCCCCGGTGGTGATCCGGGTGATCTCCTTCTGCATTTCACGAAATTCTTTTTGCAGGTTGTCGCGATCGATTTGGGTTTTGGTGCCGTCGTTGGCCGAAACGGCCAGTTCGGACATCCGGTCCATCATGTCCTGAACCTTCTGGAGCCAAGCGTCAGCCGTGAGCAGATAATTGATTTTGTTTTCCACGTTGGAAGAGGCGGCGGTGGAGTTGCGCAGTTGGGAGCGCAGGCGCTCGCTCATGGCGAGGCCGGAGGGATCGTCGCCCGCGTTTCGTATGCGCAGGCCCGACGAAAGTTTGGACATCGACTGGCGGAGCTTGTCGACATTGCCGGAGAAATCCTTCCAGACTCCAAAGGCTTCAGCGTTGTTGTAGATTTGCATGACCGTTCTCCTCCCGGCGGAAGAGGTGGGAGGGATGCCGGAGCATCCCTCCCCGCCTTCCGGTTTACGGAGCTTATTCACCGCCTATCCGAGCATCTGCACCACCGAATTCGGTAGGGCATTAGCCTGGGCAAGCATGGCTGTGCCAACCTGCACCAGGATTTGGTACTTGGAGTATTGCGTGGTTTCATAAGCCACATCCACATCACGGATACGGCTTTCAGTGGCACGGACATTTTCTTCGTAGCTTCGCAGACCGCTCAATGTCTGCTCCATACGTTTCATTTCCGCGCCAAGGACGGCTCGCTTGGAACTGACATAGTCAATGCCAATGTTGATCTTGTCCACGGCCCCCTGCGCGACCGACTGAGTGGAAATACTCAGGTTGGCACCGCAGATGACGCTGGCCCAGCGTACGACACGGGGACCACCCCCCGAGCCCAGCAGGGTCATGTTCACCGAACCGTAGCTGTAGTTGGTATAGGAACCGACTACGGCAAAGTTCGTGGCCGTGAGATTCACCTCTTCTTCGGTGAAGACCATGTTGCTGTCCGGTCCAATCTGCAGACGTACGGCACCCGTCTCCACGCCGTCGCCGCTCAGGATGGGGACGCCGTTTCCTCCGCGGAAGAGATACAGCCCGTTGAACTTGCCTGCGGCGGTTGCGCCGCTGGTGATACGGGTTATTTCCTTCTGCATCTGACCGAATTCCTTCTGCAGGTTGTCACGGTCTACCTGGCTCTTGGTGCCGTCGTTGGCCATCACGGCCAGCTCGCCCATACGTCCCATCATGTCCTGGATCTTCTGCAGCCAGGCATCGGACGTTTGCAGGTAGTTTATTTTGTTTTCCACGTTTGTGGTGGCAGCAGACGAGTTGCGGTACTGGGTCCGCAACCGTTCGCTCATCGCCAATCCGGATGGATCGTCGCCCGCGTTGTTTATTCTCAACCCGGACGATAACTTCGACATGGAATTGCGCAAACTGGTAACGTTTGCGTTATAATTCTTCCACACCGAAAAGGCGGAAATGTTATTGTAGACTTGCATCTTTCATTCCTCCTTGAATGTCCTTTTTTTATTTCGCCCGCAGACCTCCTTGGCCACGGGCAAAGCCCTATTCCGCAACTCGGCGGAATCCTCTTTCTCTCGTTTACCCCGTTAACCTGTGCATCCTGGCACCTCCTTACTCGTGTTGAATGCACGGGTAATCCGTTATTAGGGAGATCGGAAGCTCTAGCCGCCTTATTAAGAGATAGGTAAATTCCGTGGAGTGTCCCGGCAACCCTTTCCGATTTATGCGGGTTGAGGGTGAACTATTTTCCGATTTAAGAACTTTGCTTGAAAAAGTTCGGCTAAATATTTAAGCCAATCATGGAGAACTTGCATTGGGCCGTGAAGGGACTAAAATCGGTGGCATGAATGAAGTCCCTTTGCTGACGGCGGTGGTTTTGACCTGCGATCGACCGGAGCGCTGCCGGGAGTCGGTGGCGCATAATGCGCGTGCGTTGGCGGTTTTGCCTCAGTCCGACGTGTTGGTGCTGAATAATGGGCGGCTTCCAGTGGAGGTGCCCGAGCGGATCGGGGAGGTGCCCATCCGGGTGGTTTCGATGCCGCGCAATCTGGGGGCGGAGGCGCGGAATACGGCGCTGACCGAGGCGCGGGGGGAGCGTCTGTTTTTTTTGGATGACGATGTGTATATCGAGCCAGAACACGCGGCGGCGCTGGGGGCGGTCTTTTCGGGGCATCCGGATACGGGGGCAGTGGGGTTTCGGATTTTCAATCGGGGCGCGGAGGAGGGGTCGCTGCTGCCTTCGGTTTTTCACGGGTGTGCGGTGGGGATTTCGCGCGAGGCGGTGGGTCGGTCCGGGGGCTATCCTCGGGGTTACGGCTATTACGCCGAGGAATATCATGTATCGTTCCGTCTGCGTCAGGCGGGCTATGCGCTTCGGTTTGCGGAAACGAAGGCACCGGTGCAGCATGTGCGCGACCCGGGCGGGCGAAGCAAGGACCACATTGTCTACCGGCTGGTGCGCAACAATACCCGGCTGATGGCCGCTTTTATGCCCCGGTGGGCATTGGCGGGTGCCTTTCGCGACATGCTTCAGCGCTACCGGCTGGTCGGCATCAAAGAACACGCCGAAGCGGGGTGGCGGCAGGGCCTGCGGTCGATTCCCTGGTCGTTTGTGCGGGGTTTGGCGGAGCGAAAACCCCTTTCGGAGGCGCTTTTCGGTGAATTTGCGCTTTTACCGCAGTTGAATGAGGGGATTCGGCGTCTTCGGGAGGTTGGCGGAGGTCGGGTGGTGCTTTGTGGAACGGGGCGTTTTCCTTCGCTTTGGCTGGCTAGCCTCCGCCGCGCCGGATGGCACGTCGCAGCCTTTCTCGACAGCAATTCCTGCTGGGAAAATCAATTTATTCGGGGCATTCCCGTGCTGCCGCTCGAAAAATGCCTCGAAATGGGTGAAAAAGAGCCGATTTTCTGCCTTTGCGGCCTTTCATCACTCCCGGAAACCGCTTTTTGGAACGAAGAGCTTGCCGGCAGTGGCTTTTGTCGCCTTGAAGAGGCAAAACCTGCGCACGAATCGGAAAAAGCTACCTGCAAAAACGCCTGTCTGCTTCAAGAAACGGCCCAAATCAGTCTTTGGCGGCTTTCGAACGGTTGCTGAGCTGTTCTATGAAAAAAGGCCGGGAAAAGTCGTTATTACTTGTTGTTTAGTAGGTTGTGCCTCTCGTATTTTTGTGTTTTTTATGAAAAAAGGCTCAAAAAGGGGGTTGGAGAGGGCGCGGAAGGTTTCTACGGCATCGGATTTGCTAGGAAATGGCGTCGCTGAAAAGTGGACCAAGAGAAAGAAACATCGAGGTAGCAGATGAAAACACTGATGAATCCGCGTTACAGCCAGAACAGTACGAACCCCACCGAGCAGGGCGCAACAGACATCAGCCCGTACTCGCGGCTGGTGGCGCTGCCCATCCAGTCGGAAAATATTTTTCATTTTCCGGATGGGATTCCGGCGTTTGAAAACATCAAGGAGTTTGTGTTTCTGAGCAAGCCGGATTCGCGTCCGTTCATGTTCATGCAGGCGTTGCAGCCGCAGGACTTGAGCTTTGTCTGTATTGATCCGTTTCTGATTTATCCGGACTACGCGCCGCGAGTCAGCTCGGCAGATGTGCGTTTTCTGCATTTGAATGACATCACGGATGCCTTGGTGTTGAGCATTGTGACCGTTAATCGGGACATGGCGGAGACCACGGCCAACCTGCAGGGGCCGATTGTGATCAATATGCGGGCCTGCATCGGAAAACAAATAATTTGTGATGGACAAAACTACAGCGTCCGCTACAAAATCTGGGACGCGATCGAAAGCATGGAACGCCGCCAAACCGAGCATCATCAGGCGGCCCGTGCGGCAGGTGCTGTGGTCTAACCACATCCACCAGCGAGCGCCAAGGAGGGCCAATATCATGTTAGTTTTGACAAGGAAGTCGGAAGAAAGCGTCATCATCGGCAACAACATCGAAGTGAAGGTGCTTTCCGTTCGGGGGGATCAGGTCAGTATCGGCTTCAGTGCGCCGGACGATGTGAGCATCTACCGCAAGGAAGTGTACGACGCGATTCAGAGAGAAAACCTCCAGGCCGTGAAGCACGCCAATCAGGATATGAGCTGGCTTCAGGATAAGCTCACCAATGTGTTCGGGAAGTCAACCACCAACAACGAACCACAGGAAAGGGGGGGTGTCCGGGAAAGTGTGAAGAGATAGACATTCAGGAAGCGGAGGGACCCGTGTGCCGGGAAGGTTCCAAAGCTGTAGTTCCACCGGCCAAGGGGCAAGGATGCCCAAGTTGAAACAAAACAACAAGATTCAAGGAGGAATCAAATGCAAGTCTATAATAACGTACCAGCCTTCTCTGTGTGGAAGAATTACAACGCGAACGTTTCCAGTTTGCGGAGTTCCATGTCCAAACTGTCGTCCGGTCTGCGCATTAACAATGCCGGCGATGATCCGTCCGGATTGGCGATGAGCGAACGCCTGCGCACGCAGTATCGCAACACCGCTGCGGCGGCTTCTAACGTGGAAAACAAGATCAACTATCTGCAAACAGCGGATGCCTGGATGCAAAAAATTCACGATATGATGGGGCGTATGGCCGAATTGGCCGTGATGGCCAACGATGGCACCAAGAGTCAGGTGGACCGCGACAATCTGCAGAAGGAATTCGGTCAGATGCAGAAGGAAATCAGCCGTATCACCAGCGGTGCCACGGCATCGGGCAAGTTCAACAGCCTGTATCTGTTCCGCGGCGGCAGCGGTGTGGCCACCATGACCGGTGACGGTGTGGTCCAAGGCGACGTGCGCCTGCAGGTCGGCCCGGACAGCAACATGGTGTTTTCCGAAGAAGAAATTAACCTGACGGCCACGAACTTCGCGGTCATCGGGTCCTATGCCAAGTACAGCTACGGGTCGGTGAACATGACCCTGCTCGGTTCCGGCGGCGGCCCGCAGGTGGTCCGTTGGGCGAGCGTGATCTGCGGTCAAAACCTCAGCATCTCGACCCAGTCGGTTGCTCAGGGTGCCGTGGATAAGATGAATATTGCCATCGACTTCATCAGTTCGAAGCGCGCGGTGATCGGTGCCGAGATGAAGCGTATGGAACAGACCCTCGGCGGTCTGCGCAATTATGAGGAAAATGCGCGTGCCACGGAAAGCCGCATTCGCGACGTAGATGTGGCCTATGAAACCACGCAGTACTCGAAGTATCAGATTCTGGTGCAGGTTGGTACGGCGATGCTCGCCCAGGCCAACGCGCTGCCGCAGGGCGTGCTCCAGATGCTCGGATAATCGCTGATCCGACGGCTCATGCCAACGCCCGGTCGAACTCGACCGGGCGTTTTTTTTGACGAAAAGGAAAGGATGCGATCTTTGTGGTAAAAATCAGCGCTGCATGAGAAAAATTCCTTTCATGTTTTCTATGGAACAACAGAAAAAACAACCAGACGCCGTCCCCTCCACCGATCTGGTGGGGTGCGCCTCCATATTTTTTACTTTTTTCCGAATAGGTCTTTTCACGTTAGGGGGTGGGTTGGCGATGGCAACGGTGATGCGCCATGAGCTGGTCCTCAAGCGCAAGTGGCTGGAAGATCATGATTTTATGGACGCCTTTTCTCTCGCGACGCTGGTTCCAGGGGTCATTGCGGTGAATATGGCGTATTTGCAGGGGCGGCGTCTGCATGGGAAGGCCGGTTCGGCGGTGGCCATCATCGGAACGATCCTGCCTTCCTTTTTTGTCATTCTGCTGATTGCGCTTTTTGCCCTGCCCTGGTTCAGTCATCCTGTGGTGGCAGCTTTTCTGCGGGGATGCGCCATTGCCGTGGCGGGCCAGTTGGCCTTTGCGGGCTTTGTGTTTGGCCGTCGTCATCTGCACACCTGGCGCAACGGGCTGGTCTGTTTGGCGGCGCTGGCGGTGGCGGTTGTGCCCGGCGTGCACCCCGTCTTTGCGGTGGTGGTCGCAGGTGTGCTCGGCTATTTTCTGTGTGTGGAACGCGGGCGTGAAAAGGAAACAAACGCGGAGGAAGAAACCCCGTGAAGGCGATGAAACAGATGAACGGGATACTCCATGCAAATGCTATGGCAACTATTTAAAAGTTTTGCGCTGATCGGACTGGGCGCATACGGCGGCGGGATGGTGACGATTCCGCTGATTCAGCACGCCATTGTCAATCGGCATCAGTGGCTGGCCTTCGATGAGATGGCCTCGCTGCTGGCCATTGCTCAGATGACGCCCGGGCCGATTGCGGTAAATGCCGCGACCTTCACTGGATTTCGGATCGCCGGGTTCGCGGGTGCGGCCACGGCCACGCTGGCGGTGGTGCTGCCCTGCATCCTGATCATGGTTCTGGTGGCCCCTTTTATGGACCGCATCGGGCGGAATCGGCATGTGCGTCAGGCACGTGAAGGCGTTCAGATCGGCGTGTTGAGTCTGATTCTCTATGCCACATGGTCCTATGGGAGCATGGCCATTCACAATCTGCTCGAGCTGGCCATCGGGCTGGCCGCTTTTCTGCTCCTGCTGCTCTTTGAGGGCCGCCTGCATCCGGTGCTCGTGATTCTGGCAGGTGGCGCGGCGGGCGTGCTTCTCTTGGGCTGATCAGCTTGGGCAGGCAGACGTATGTCGTAGCATGGACTTCCAGTCCGTGCCTGCGGCTTTGCGTGAGAAATATCCCAACTATTTACCCGGGTCGGCCTGCTCGAATCCCCAGGGCTGCGTGCGCGGGGTTTGGGTGGCGCTTTGCCAGAGATACCATCTGCCTTCGGCCGGGTCATATACGGTGCGATCGTATTTCCCGTCGCCATCGAAATCTGCCGGGACGGCATACGTCTCACTCCAGCCCCAATACTCGGTGCTCGTGGTCTGCGTGGCCGAGCGATAGATCAGGAAGCCCTTTGCTCCGCCGATCGGGGCCCAGCCGATGCGGATGGCGCGTCCCGCGATGCGGGTTCACTGGAGGGCGCCGAGGACCTGGAGGAGAGTTTCGACAGGATGGACAGAGTGAACACGATTTCGCGATAAAATCGGCTCGCGGGAACGCTCGCCCTCCAAAGCCTCATTTTTGGGAACCCTGTGTGGCCTCGCGGGGATAACAGAAAACGGCTTAAAAAAGGTACAGCTGTCCAGAAAACCATCGACAAGATTCATGAGTGTTGGCGGCGGCCCTGGGCGGAGGAGGAATGCCCCCGCCCATGACGGTCATATTAATGGCTTCGTTCTACCGTTTTGGCCCGTTTCCTTTTCCTTGGCCTGCTCCATCCTTAGGTTTAGGTTTTGGTTGTGCTCCTGAGCATTCCCCCATTTGTCCACCACTTTTTGCCCCTTTTCCTGCTGGTCCTGTACCATCTCTTTTAGGCATTTTCAGCCTCCTGTCTTGTGCAGCAGTTGTTCACCTAATCCGGCGCCCACCAGGGCGCTGGAATTCCGGGTGTGTCCGCTGCAATCCCGCACCAAATATCAGCTTCCTTCTTCTATCTCCGGTTTGGCCTTTTCTTTTGCCTCTTCAATCTTTGCCTGTCTTAATCCCGCCTGCGGCACTGCGTGCGCAATTCGTGCAATGGCCTGAGCGATATCTTCAGGTGAAAGAACAAGATCAATACACCCGCTTGCTATCGCGCTCACAGGCATGTCGGCCTGCCCGGCTGTGTCGGGCTTCTGCGCGATGGTCGTGCCCCCCACTTTCTTTATACCACAGAGCGCTGCGGCCCCATCGCCATCATATCCCGAGACAATAACCGCGATAAGTTTGCCCCTCCAGTTCTTGGTCAGGGATCGCAGAAAAACCGTAATCACGTCGGGCCAGCCCCGAGGCTTCGATATCGGCTTCAGACGAAATTCTCCATCGAGCACGTGTAAATCGCGCTGCTCCGGAATGATGAACACATGGTTGCGCTGGATGACTAATCTTTCCGTAATCAGTTCAACCGGCATTTCGGTGAAGCGCGGGAGAATCTCGTGGAGTTGGGTGGCTACGGTTCTCAGGTGATTAACGATAACGATTGCGACACCCATATCGGGCGGCAGATGCTGAAGCAACCTGATATACGCATCAAGGCCACCAGCCGAACCGCCAACGCAAACAACGGGAAAGTCTCTTTCAGAATCCTTGCATTTCATTGGCAGCTCCTCCGTTCCGGTTATTTGTCTTTAGCCGCCTTTTTCTTCTTGAACGTCTCGGGGTCTCGCCCCTGTTTATTATGCTACAATTGCTCTTCCTACTCGTGTAAGTTACCCCGTGGCCTGACCCTTTACTATGGGGTGTAACCCTACCGCCGGTCTGGGTAGTTCTGCCGCAGAAGGCGAATGGCTTTCGACGGTGTATCCGTGACCATGGCAGCGAAGACCGCCAGGTAAAGCCAGGCTATCGCAACCTAGCTCGACCGACGGTAGGGTTACACCCCATAGAACAGAGTCGGCACACAGGCTAATATACGCTCCATAAACAAACAGGGAGACTGACATGAAGAAGCTACTTGTGGTGCTGGCGTTGTTGAGCACGGTGTTGCTCGTTAGCTCGTGCAATATGTTGCACGGCGCGGGGCAGGACATTGAGGACGCCGGTGACGCCGTGAAAGACGCCGCCAACTAAATCGAGCCTTACCCGAATGGGGCGATCCGTGAAATCTCGCGTGGCACGGCCTCCTAGGTCGTGCCCGGCGGGAAAGCACACCGCAGAAACGGCCACAGCTTATGCCGCAACGCCAATGGCAGGGACGTCTTCCCCTGAAGTCGCCCTGCCGTTTGCCGTAGACCGCCGTCGGTAGGTTCTTCTACCGGCGAAGCAATAACACGACGACCACGATCACAATAAGAATCCCGACCGAGCCACCACCAATCCAGATACCACCCATGCCAAGAACCGGAGATAATAGGAGATGCATAACGTACCTTACCTTTCGTTGTTGATGGCAATGTGCTCACCATCTTTCTGCATGAATAGTAAGCACTGGAGGGAGCGTCGGCTATGGGGTGTAACCCTACTGACAGACATGACCGGCGGTAGGGTTACACCCCATAGTGCAATGCCTTTCCGTTGGCTAGGGTGGATGTAGATGAGCGCGTGGGCACGCGGTACAGCGTGATATATAGGAAAGACCGAGTTGAACCTGTTATGAAAACACATTCGAAACCAGATTCCCGCATCATGATCCTCTCCGCGAGTTCGGGCAGCGGGCATACGCGCGCAGCCGAAGCGCTGGAGGCTGCCTGCGCGAACATACCCGGCATTGCCTCGGTGGAACACATCGATGTGCTTGAATACACCACGACGCTGTTTAAAGAGATATATGCCGATCTCTACGAACAAATGGTCAGCAAGGCGCCGACCATGTGGGGCTGGTGGTACGAGAAGAGCGATACGCCCTGGAAGGGTGAAAAGTTCCGCGTGGCCCTGGAGCGCTTCCAGATGCGACCGCTCCAGGAATTACTACGTGACCGAAAGCCCGACATCACCATTTGCACCCATTTTCTCGCCTCCGACATCGTCTCCTACATGCTGCAACAAAAAGAGCTATCCACAAGCCATGCCGTGGTCGTGACCGACATGCACGTCCACGCACTCTGGCTCTGTCATTATTTCGAACGCTATTTTGTGGCTACGAAGGAATCGGAGTATTATTTGCAGCAACTTGCCATCCCCGAGGACCGCATCACCCTCTCGGGGATTCCCATTCATCCCGCGTTTTCAAACCCCATGGACCGGGATATCCTGCGGAAAAAACACGAGGTTGATCCCGCATTACCTGTCCTTCTGGTTTCCGCAGGAACCTTCGGGTTGGAATCGAGCATCGACGTCGTTCGGGCACTCATGCATTTGCAGCACCCCGCACAAATTATCGCGATATGCGGCAGGAACGACGAGCTCCTGCAGGAAGTGAATAAGCTGACGGAAACGCCGCCGCCGCATCTGAAATTCCGGGCGTTGGGTTACGTGACGGACATGCACGAGTGGATGGCACTGGCGGATCTATTTATCGGAAAACCCGGAGGGTTAACGCTTTCGGAGGCCCTGGCAAGCAGCCTGCCGATGGTCCTTGTAAACCCCATCCCGGGACAGGAAACGTTCAATGCATCCGGACTTCTCGAGCAGGGCGTAGCCGTGAGCCCGACGGACATCATCACGATTCCCCACAAGGTAGATGTACTGTTGTACGAGCCGCAGCGGCTGGCAGCTATGCGGGAGCGGATGAAGAATCTGGCGCACCCGCGAGCCGCCTGCACGATCATAGAAAACCTACTCGCAACTCCTCCGTCATTTGAACGGAAGGAGCAAGAGGCCACAAGCGATCAAACCGACGCCGATCCACTGGACCGCTGAAAGGGACTGTTGAAAGAGAAACGCAGAGGCGAGTTGCAATGCACAGAAGGCACCCCCCAGACAAATCGCGTAGATCATGTTTGGATTTGTTCCGCGCAGAGCGAGGGTCAAGGAGATAGAGACGCCCAGCCCCACGCAATTACCCAGAATGAAATAGAGAACCGCCGCCCGGCCCGCGTGCTGCGCGGCCACACGAAAGAGGAGACTCGACCCGACACTCGCGACGATAAAGACCACGACGGCGGCAATAGTATACATCGGTTTCATGTGCTTCATCGTACAGCACGCAACAGTCGCCTTACAAGGATGCCTTTTGTCGCTTATGATCCGAGTCGCGGACTTGACAATGGAGAGCTATGAACAGGACAGACAGGCTACTATTTCCTCTGGGGTTCATCTGGGGCACATCGAGCGCGGGGCATCAGGTGGAGGGCGGTAATGAGCATTCCGACTGGTGGGCGTGGGAAAAGGCAGGCCTTATAGAAGACGGCACAGTGTCCGGACGGGCCATGGACTATTGGAATCGCCACGAGGAAGATCACGCCCTCATGGCACAACTCAACTATAATGGGTTTCGTCTCGGCATTGAATGGGCCCGCGTCGAACCGAAGCAGGACCGTTTCGACCAAGAGGTCATAGCGCATTATCGAGGCATCCTGCAATCGTTGCGCAACCACGGATTCAAGATATGCCTTACCCTGCATCATTGGGTTCTGCCGCAATGGGTCGCCGAGCAGGGAGACTGGCTGAACCCGAAAACAGTAGATCATTTTCTGCGCTATGTGGAAGTCGTGGTGGCTGCACTGGGAGCCTTTCCCGACTACTGGGTGACACTCAACGAGCCGATGGTGCCTGCCATCATGGGCAACTTTCTGAGTCGCTTTCCGCCGCAACGGCATTCGTTCAAGGCCTATCGCACCGTGGCGCACGCCTATCTGCAGGCCCATGCAGGAGCCTACCGCATCATCCACCAGATACAACCCAACGCCCCTGACGGCACTCCGTCCAGAGTGGGTGTCGCCATGGCCTATCCGCGCATTGAACCCTGGGGGTCGGCTGGCCTGGCCGGTATCTATGAACGGTTCGCCGCATTCATTTGCCGCCGCGCGGCCACGCAGGGATGGGACCACACGATTCGCACCGGTCGTCCGCACTGGATCCATGGCGGGCGGACCATCCCGGGAATCCGGGGATCCTACGACTATTGCGGCATCAACTATTACATGCGGGTTTCCCTGAAATATAACCGGCGCCGTCTCGATCAATACCGTATCGACGACACGCAGGCACCACCCGGTGTGGACATCACGCAGATGGGCTGGCAGATCTATCCCGAGGGGCTCTACCACACGATCCGCGACGCCTGGCATCGTTTCGGGAAGCCGATTCTCGTCACGGAGAACGGCATCGCGGACGACACCGATGCGCAGCGGCCACGATACATCATCGAGCATCTGGCCCAAGTACACCGCGCGATTCGCGAAGGCATTCCGGTCGTCGGCTACTACCACTGGTCGTTCGTTGACAACTTCGAGTGGCGAGAGGGGTTTTCTAAGCGGTTCGGCCTGATCGCCGTCCGACACGACGACCCGGAGTTAATGCGCGTCCCACGTCCCAGCGCGCACCTGTATTCCGCCATTGCGCGCGAGAACGCCATTACGCTTGAAATGGTCCAGGCCTATGCTCCCGAGAGCATCGCGGTAGTATTTGGCTCCGTGTAGAATCACAGACGTTGACATACTCTGGCTTCAAAGTTCGTCGCCGTCGCCCGCGCCCGATGCAACATGGTTGATGTTGCAGATTCTGATGGTTCCGACATTTAAGTTCGTCGATATCACGCATATCAAGTGCGTGGTCGTCGCCGGTACGTACTTCCACCACCACCCCAATGAGCTACATCGACCATGATGGCTACGACCAAGAGCGCCAGCCAGCCCCCTGTCAACGCGTGATTATTATTCAGCATGGCCGCCATGTAGGCGAGGGTCGTATACGGCATGAACACGAATCCCAACACCGGCCACACTTGGGTCTCAAAGGCTTGTCTGAACCAGTCCGTCATCAGAAAGGTAATGACCATCAGAACGCGTGGCACGGCCAAGGCCATAATGGCTAATAGGCATCCCATATCTTTCTCCTTTGTTAGACCAACACTTCAGTTCATGGCGTCGTGTACAGGTGGGCTACTTGCCCTTTTTGTTCCACTTCCCCGACAGGCTCAACGCCAAGAGTATTCCCGTCGCGCACCCCACCAACATGGTGATGGCAAGCAGAGCGGTCTGCGGCATGGTCACTGTGACGAACAAGAACTTCGTCTGTACTGAACCTCCGTTTTGTAGAATCCAGATGGCGGCCAGAATGACCAGGCCAACCGCCACGATGAGTTTTATCTTTCCTGCTGTCATTGCGACCTCCACGTTTCTTGATCTGCGATTAGTGACCCCACCACCTGATCATCGATGTGGTGAACTTGTCCTATGATAGCGTTATTCTTATTCGCAATGCGAATATATACTGGCAACCGGATGGGCGCGATGGGGTATTCACCCCATAGTCCTTCAGAGTTGTTTTCGGCAGGAAAATTAAATTCATTGATTTTGCCACAAAGGAATCGTCCTTGGGGGAGGGCGTTGCTACTATCCGCGGCAATAACCAAGCCAATGACCAAGGAAGATGCATGAAGAAACTGATTGTCGGCGCCGTGTTTGTGTACTTGTTGATTTACGTGATTCCGCTGGGGCTCCGTCCGATTGCCCTGATTGACGAGGCACGCTACGGAGAGATTCCACGCGAAATGATTGCGGAAGGCGACTGGATTTCGCCGAGTCTGAACGGGTTGCGCTATTTTGAGAAACCGGTGCTGGGCTATTGGTTGAATGCGGCGTCGATGCAGCTTTTTGGACAGAATGGTTTTGCCATCCGCCTGCCGTCGGCGCTGGCGGTGGGAGGAACCGCCCTGCTGGTGTTTTTTCTGTTGCGCCGGGCCACGTTTTCTACGGGTATCGCGTTGCTGGGGGCGGCGATGCAGTTCACGTTTGCCGAGGTGTGTGTGGTGGGCGTGACCAGCGTGCTCGATAGTATGCTCACATTTTTTGTTACAGGCATGCTGACGTTTTTCTATTTTGCGTACCGCTCGGAATCGGTCGGTTGGCGGGTGCTGCATCTCTTGCTCTGTGGTGTTTTCGCCTGGCTTTCTTTCATGACGAAGGGGTTTTTGGCGTTTGCGGTGCCGGTGATTGCGGTGGTGCCGTTTCTGCTTTGGCAAAAGGACTGGAAGCGGCTGTTTACGATGCCGTGGATACCCCTGGCCACGGCCGTCCTGCTGATTTTGCCCTGGGCGTTGGCGATTCATCAGCGTGAACCCGATTTCTGGAACTATTTTTTCTGGGAAGAGCACATTAACCGCTTTGTTCCGGAATCGTTGATTCAGCCGTTGCACGAGAGTGCGTTCTGGAAGAATCTGCTCGGGGAGCAGGCGATCAATCGGCTGGTGGTGCGGGAAACGCAGCACGAGGAGGCGTTCTGGTTTTTCATACCGATCATGCTGGGCGGGGCGATTCCCTGGGTGTTTGCCTTGCCGGCGGCCTTTAAGGGACTTCGGGTCACCCGGAAGGGCGAGCCGTTGATTCGCTTTGCAGTGTGCTGGCTCGTGTTTCCCTTTTTGTTCTTTTCGGCTTCGAGTGGCAAGTTGGGCACCTATATCCTGCCCTGCTACCCGCCTTTGGCCATTCTGGGCGGCTGGGGGCTGTGCAAATACTTCGGATTAGGGGTACGCAAGGCCTTTAATGCGGGTGCGTGGATCATGTCGGGGCTTTTTGCGCTGGTGGCCGCCGGATTGCTGGTGAATCACCTTACGGGTTGGCCGGAGGTGGTGTATCAGCCGTCGGAATGGATGAAATTCGCGTTGCTTCTGGCGGGTTTGTGCTGGTTGGTGGGTTGCGCGGTGGCGGCGGCGCGTATGCCGGATTATCGCGCCAAGCTCGTGCTTTTCGCACTGACCCCGGCGCTCGTGCTGGGGTCCGCGCATGTGGCTCTGCCGGCACGCTTGGCGGTGACGGAAAGTGCGCAGGGGTTTCTGCGTCGGCACCGCGAACGGACCGAACCGGCCTTGGTGGCGGCCAACAAGTATGTGGCGCATTCGGCCTGTTTCTTTCTGGAGCGGAATGATGTCTATCTGTTCGACAGTCGCGGCGAGTTTGAATATGGACTGAGCTATCCAGATGCGGAGCACCGAATGCTGACGGTGGATAGCTTTGATACGATGCTGCGTGATCCGAACCGCGTCCAGCCGGTGATTCTCCTGCTGGACCACGAGCACTATCTGGACCGGGCGGAGTTTTTCAAGGCTCACGAACCGTCTTTCGTCGAGGTGGACGGTAAGTTGATGATTCTTCAGTACGATTGATGCGCGAATCATGAAAAGAAAACAGGTTCTATGGATGCTGCTGCTGGCGGCGCTGCTTTGGCGTGCAGCTTTTTTCTGCATCAGCGTGAACCGGGTGCATGTCTCGGGCGATGAGTGTATCATGGCGCTTCAGGCTCGGGGGATGACGCAGTCGGCGGAGGACCCGCTGTTTCAAACCAAGCAGCGTCCGCCGGGGGTGTTTGGACGCTTTCCCCTGCTTTTCATGGCGCAACCCTACCTTTTCCCGGTGGAATCTTACCTCAGCGCGCCTTTTATTCGGATGCTGCCGCCCACCGCGCTCGGATTGCGCCTGATTCCTTCTATTATGGGCCTGTTTTCCTGTCTTTTCGCTCTGCTGCTGCTGAGGCGCTGGGCGAATGAGGATGTGCGTGTGGACGGGACGCCTGCGGCGTGGCCCGCGGCGGCCTGGCTGGTGATTTTCCCTTCGGCCTATGTGTTGATGCTGCAATGCGTCTATATGTTGCCGAGTTATCCGGCGTTTATGTTGCTGGGATTGGCGGCGCTTTGGGCGGCGGAGCGGAATCGGGCGGAATCGGGATGGAATCCGGGGTGGGCGCTGCTGACCGGTCTGCTGGCGGGGCTGGCGGGGAGTTCCACGCTGCTGGCACTTCCGCTGGCGGGCGCGCTGGGCGTGATGACGGCGGTGGGGCGCAGTCCGCGCAAGGCGTTGGTCGGGTTGCCGGCTTTTGCGTTGGGCCTGGCGGTGGGTCTGGGTCCATATTTTTTGGCGAAGGCGTGGTATCCGGGGGCTCACGCGGCGGTTTCGGCCACGGTTTCTTTCTCGGAGGCACTGGAGCGGCTCTGGAATCCGGCGTTGAACTTCACGCTGCCGGCGACCCTGGGGTTTACGGGTACGTTGATGCCGGATGCGGTGGAAATGGTGCGCGGGCTTCTTCCTGAGTCTCTGCTGCCCGCCGTGGCGGTGGGGTGGCTGGTCTTCATGGCGGTGGTTTCGGTGTGCTGCTTGGTGGCGTTTTTCCGCCGTGCGGTACGGGTCCGTTGGCCGGATATTTCGGGGTCGGACGTGGTGACCGGGCTAAGCTGGGTGTATGTGTTTCTTTTTGTGATGACCACACGCTTTGGGTCGCACGAGTTCCGCTATCTGCTCCCGGTGGCGCTATTTTTCCCGCTGGTGCTCGGCGGCGTACTGCGCGGAAGAACAAAGACCGCCCGTCGCGTGATGGGATTGGCGGTGGCGGTTCTCCTGCTGGTGAATATCACGACCTCCCTGGCGCTGGCACGCGCTTGGTTGAGCGACTCGTTCAACGGGTATTTCACGGATACGCGCCCGGCCATTGAAATCCTGCGCGAAAAGGGCATCCGTCACGCCTACAGCTCCTATTTTGATGCGTACACCATCAATTTTCTCACGGAAGAAGAGGTTGTGTGCGCGCAGCCCTTTAATGAACGGTTTTTGGGGTGGCCTTATCCGTATGCGGACCTGGTGGACCGTGCCACCAACGTGGCCTATGTGCTCGGACCAGGCCGGCGTTTTCAGTGGGTGGATTTTGAGCAAGATATGGAACGCGCCGGTCTGACGTATCAGGTGCAGACCTGCGGAATCTGTCGGGTCTACACGGATTTTCAGGGAGGTCCGGGTCGACTCGGGCGTGCTTTGTCGCCTGACTCGGTGCGCGTGAGTGTCAGTCATTATCCGGCGGATCAGGATTCGCTTTCCGATGGCATATTGACGCACCGGTGGCGTTCGCATCAGGCCCAGGAGGCGGGCATGTGGATTCAGTTGGACCTGCCGCGAACGGTCGAGCTGGAGCGCCTGCGCTTCTATTATAATGAATACCCGTTTGATTATGCCGATGCGCTGAACATTCTGACTCGCCGCAGCGATGGCGACTGGATGCCTGCGGCCACGAACGTGCCCATTGAGATGGCCGCGTTTGATGTGGTCAACGGGCATCCCGTGTACGGCTGGCAAGTGCAGGATGTCGCGCTGAATGGAGTTGAGACCGATGGCCTTCGCATCGAAATAGCCCGCCCGCAGGCCGGTCGCGATTGGACGATAGGGGAGATCGAGGCCTATGAGCGGCCCCGTTCGGCGGCCCCTTGATTGCGCTGCGGCACGGCCTTAAAACCCGCTGAAAACCGCCTTTTTTCGGTGAAAAAATCCCTGTATAACGCCTTGCCATACCCGGGAAGCTGTGCTACTTTGCCCCGCTCTAAATGTCCCGGAGGAGAAGTGCGTGGGCTGCTTTTCACAGATTGAATGGGACAAAACCAAGCCCGAATGTACAAGTAAGTTATATCATGGAAAAACAGAAAACCCAAAAAATGCACATGGACCTCAACCTCAACAACTTTGAGGGCGATTCACAGGCTGAAATGTCTGCCATGTACGAAAACACCTTGAAGGACTTCAAGGAAGGCTCGATTGTCGAAGGCAAAATTCTGGAGATTCGTCCGGACGCCGTATTGGTGGACATCGGCTACAAGTCGGAAGGGTTGATCCCTTCGGTAGAATTCAAAGACATCGAAAACCTCAGCGTGGGCGACACGGTGGAAGTCCTGCTAGTAAGCATGGAAGATGACGAAGGCATGGTCGTGCTCAGCAAAGAGCAGGCCGAGCAGCAGAAAAACTGGCAGCGAGTGCTCAGCGAATTTCAGGAAGGCACGATTATCGGCGGAACCATTACCGGCAAAGTGCGCGGTGGCCTGCTGGTGGATGTGGGCGTGGAAGCGTTTCTGCCCGGCTCTCAACTGGATGTGGTGCCCATCCGTAACGTGGATGACTACGTCGGCAAATCGCTCGAATTTAAAATTCTCAAGATCAACACGGAACGGCGCAATATCGTGCTGTCGCGTCGCGAACTGATGGAAGACCAGCGTCGCGAACAGAAGAAAGTCCTGTTGATGGAGATCAAGCCCGGCCAGATACGCAAGGGCATGGTCAAGAACATCACCGACTTCGGTGCCTTCATCGACCTCAACGGCATGGACGGCCTGCTGCATATCACCGATATGAGCTGGGGCCGAATCAACCATCCGACGGAAATGCTGTCCGTCGGCGAGGAACTCGAAGTGGTTATCCTGGATGTGAACCTCGAAAAAGAACGGATTTCCCTCGGCCTGAAACAGCGCTTGAAGAATCCGTGGGACGACATCGAAGTGCGCTACCCGATCGGCAGCCGCATTCGCGGAAAAGTCGTCAACATCATGCCCTATGGTGCGTTTGTTGAAATCGAAGAAGGCGTGGAAGGACTCGTCCACGTTTCGGAAATTTCCTGGACGAAGCGTATCGCCAAGGCATCGGATGTGATGAAGGTGGGCGACGTGGTCGAAGCCGTAGTGCTGAACATCAACGAAACCGAAAAGAAGATTTCGCTGGGTATGCGCCAGACCGAAGAGAACCCCTGGGATCTCGTGGCCGATCGCTACCCGATTGGCACCCGCATTACCGGCAAGGTCCGCAACTTCACCACCTACGGGGCGTTTGTGGAACTGCAGGAAGGCGTGGATGGCATGATTCACGTTTCCGATATGTCCTGGATACGCAAAATCAACCACCCGTCCGAAGTGCTGAACAAGGGCGACGAGGTCGAGTGCGTGGTGTTGGAAGTGGACCCGAACAATCAGCGCATCAGCCTCGGGCTGAAGCAGGCGCAGGATGATCCGTGGTCGAAAATTTCCGAACAGTTCAGCGTGGGTGCGCTGGTCAACGGCAAAGTCAGCAAGCTGACGTCGTTCGGCGCCTTTGTCGAGCTGGCGGAAGGCATTGACGGGCTGGTGCATATCAGCCAGATCAGCGAAGAGCGCGTCGAAAATGTGCGCGATGTGCTGAAACCGGGCCAGGAAGTGCAGGCGCGCGTGGTCAAGATTGACCCCGTGGAACGCCGCATCGGGCTCAGCATCAAGGCTGCCGCGCTTTCGGATGAGGAATTTGAAGTCAGCGAAGATATGCTGACCGGCCTCCAGCCGGGTGAAGACCTGGTGGACCTGGCAGGCGCCTTTGATCAGGCGTTTGGACAGAACACCGGCAAAGCACAGGAATGGCATCCGGGCCAGTAAACGTCTCGGAGCCGTTCAGGCGAATCAATAAAAAGGGGCATGCTTCGGCATGTCCCTTTTTTTCGTGAGCCCATTCCCACTCTTTTCCTTCTGAGAAGCTACGGGCCCTCCCGAATACGAGAAATCCATCTGACTCTTCCAAGACACAACAGCTTAGTCGCTGTTGTTGACTCGCAGGATGGCGGGCCAAAACCCGACAGTCTTCTAGTAATTCACCGGTTCGGCCTGCTCGAAGCCCCATGGCTGTGTGCGCGGGGTTTGGGTAGCACTTTGCCAGAGGTACCACTGGCCTTCGGTCGGAACGTAGACGGTGCGGTCAAATTTCCAATCGCCATCGTAGTCCGCAGGAACCGGCCAGGCCGCGTTCCATCCCCAATGATCGGTCGCACCCGTTTGTGTGGCCGAGAGCCAGGCGTACCATGCGCCGTTCTCTGGCCAATAGACGGCCACGTCGGTCAGACCGTCGCCATCGTAGTCGCCCGGAATCGGTTCGGCTTCCGCCCAGCCCCACGGCTGCGTGCGGGCGGTTTGCGTGGCGCTCTGCCAGATGTACCACAGCCCGTTCTCCGGCTCATAGACCGCGACATCACAAAGCCCATCACCATCGTAATCGCCCGGTACCGGGACGGCACCGCTCCAGCCCCACGGCTTCGTGCGGGCGGCCTGCGTGGCGCTTTGCCAGATGTACCAGAGGCCGCTCGCGGCATCGTACACGGCCACATCGGTAATGCCGTCGCCGTCATAATCTGCAGGCACGGGGATGACATTCTCAAAGCCCCACGCCTGCACCCTGGCGCTCTGCGAATCACTTTTCCAGATATACCAGGTGCCGTTGGTGGCGCAATAGACGGCCACGTCGAAGAGTCCGTCGCCATCGTAATCACCCGGCGTCGGCACACTCTCCGGCCAGCCCCAGGGCTGGACGCGCCCGGTGTTCAGACTGGATTGCAGGATGTGCCAGCAGCCGGTTTCCGGCTCGAAGACGGTGATGTCCGCCTTGGCGTCGCCATCGAAGTCGAGATACACCGCGCGATTCGCACGCTGGGTGACGATATACTGCCGCCCGGCGATCCAGACGATGCCCGTACGTTCGCGTCCGTCGTTGGCGCTGATCACGAGGGTCACGGTGCCGGTGCCCGTTCCGCCCGTGCCGGAGGTGACGGTGATCCACGAAGAGGTGTTCGCCACGCTCCAAGTGGTATTACTGTCTTCGGTCACCGGGATGTTCACGGTTCCACCTTCGCGCACGATGTTGGTGCGGCCCATTTCATTGCCGCGCGGCATCAGGGAGAGATTCGTGTCGCCATAGGTCAGCACATAGTTCTGCGGCACGGTGACGCCTCCAAAGACGCCGGAGCGCGAGGCAAAGGTGGCGAAGACATACGGAGTCACGCCATCCGGCGTGCCGGTGACGGTCAGGGTGCTGCCTGCGCCGAGGGTCAGGGTGTCGCGCACATGCACCACGTCGTTCGAGTCGTTGTCCACTTCGACGGTCCATCCGCCTTCCACGGTGAGCGAGCCTTCCACGGTCAGTGTGCCAATGCTGGCGCCCGGCGTGAGGTGGGCTCCGCTGCGGATATGCAGCAGGAACGCGCTCGAATCAATGCCGACCGAACCGCGCCCGCCGAAGGATTCGCCCTCCTGTACGTTCACCTGGCCTTCACTCTGCATGGAGCCCTGCACGAGGAGACGTCCCGACTCGACGTTGACAGCCCCCACTCGGTTACTGCCGGTGAGGATGACGGTGCCGTCGCCGGTGATGGTGAGCAGGCCGGTTCCAGTGAGGTTGTTGCTGACGATCAGCGTATCGTTGCTGTGCAGCGCGGCGAGACCGCCATTGCCGGTGAGCGAGATAGGAACCTCCACGACCATATCGTTGGTGGCCACGAGGCGTCCGCCATTGGTCAGGATGAGCCCGTTCGCACCCAGGGCGCCCGCGCGTCCGGTGAACAGACTCGGCCCGCGCAGTTCCAATTGATTGTCCACGCCCGCGAAGACGGTGTCGTCCATCAGCTCCACGTCGCCAAGTCCATCAAAGACCAGGTGGCCCGTGCCGTCCTGTATGGCGATGCCTCCGAAGAGAGCGATCACGGCGGGGAACATCGAGCCCTGCGCCAGGATGCGCGCACCGGGAACTGTTTCGATGGCGCTGTACACATGCAGGGTCACGCCGTCCTGCGCTGAGAGTGCCGGGATTTCGCCGGAGCGTACCGAGGCGTTGGTGAGCGTCAGCGTGGCGGCAGGATTGTTCAGCGTGACCATTCCGAGACCAGCGGCGCGAGTGCTGCGCACGGAGGGATTGGTATCGAGCTGCACGACAATATCCGCATCGTCCACGCGGAAGCCGGCATCGCTTTCGGTGCCGGGCGTCGCCCCGCCGGAGTTGAGCCAGTTCAACCCTTCGCTCCAATTGCTGTTGACCGACCCTTCCCACACGAAGGTGGGATCGAGGGTCAGGGCGTTGGTGCCGTAGTTCAGGGTGTGCGCAGAGAGACCGTTCACCTGCGCAAAGCGCCCGGTGATGGCCGCATAGGTGGCGAGCGTATAGGTGTTGGTGACGTCGATCGCGCCAAACAGGATGCTCACATCCAGCACGCTGTTGCTGCCGAGCGCTAGGATGTTTTCATTCAGGTCCAGTTCGTCGCATGCCGTGGCCACGATGCCGTACGACAGGGTACCGCCAATGACCAGCGAGGGCGTGCCCGGCGTATCATTCGTGATCGTCAGCGTGCCCGGGAAGACGGGCGCGGCATAATCACGCGGATAAAGCGAAGCGCCTTCGGCGATGCCAACCGCCCCGCCACCCGAAAGTGCCAAGTCGCCGCTGCCATAGAGTGCGCCGCCCGCAATGGTCATATCTCCGCCGAGGAGCGAAGCGACCGAGAGACCCAGTGTGCCCGCACCCGCCTTCTCCACATCCCCATCGGCCACGAGACCCGCCTCCAGGATAATCTGCGCCCCTGCCGAACAGGCCATGGCGTGATCCGCGCCAACGACCAGCGGCTGCTCGAAGCCCAGCGCGTTGGTCGAGATCATCAGGATGCTGTCGGCATTCGTAAGGAGCAATGAACCGCCCGCAAAATAGACGTAATCCGCCACATTGCTCTGCACAACAATACCGAGCGCTTCCCGGTCGCCATTGAGGTCTATCGTAAACTCGGTGCAGTTGGTCGTGTAGAAGCGTGCGTAATTCGTGGCATACGGCACCACCCCGCCGTACCAGTTGGCAGCATTCGCCCACTGATCATCGGCGGCACCGGTCCAGGTGAAGCCGTCAGGGGCAGGTGGAGCTGGCGGCGTATTGGAGGTCGTCACGCTTATTTCATTGCCGTAGCTCGTGCCCACTTCATTGATGGCATACGCGCGAAGATAATAGGTCGTGCTCTGACTCAGCCCGCGCGCCACGCTCGCATAGGCCCCCGTGCCTCTGCCGTCGCGGGTGAGGCTGCTTGCCGTGGTCGGCGTGCCAACCAGGTTCCAGCAGAGACCGCGCTGGGTGACCGGAGCGCCACCGTTAAACGTCACGTTGCCACCGCTGCCTGCCGTGGTCTGGCCTACCGACGAAGCCGGAAGCGTCGTCACGGTCGGCAGCACGGGATACACGTTGAAGGTGTTGGTCGCGTTGGCCGCCGCATTCCAGTTCGTGTCGCCCGCCTGCGAGGCAGCAATCACCACCACGCCGGTTGCCCGATAGGTCAGATTGGACTGATCCGACAAATCAGCCGTGCCGCTCGCCACCGTGAACGTGATCGGCAGGCCGCTGCCTGCCGTCGCCGAAAGCGCCAGAGTATTGGTGATCGCCTGATCGGCGATCGACGGGAAGTCGATCGTCTGATCGGCACGCACGCAAGAGACCATGGCCGTTGCCGTCGTCGCGCTGTACAGGTCATCGAGCGCCTTGGTGGCCACCACCGTCACCACCCCCGAACCCGAATTCACAGACAGGTAATAGCTATTCACAATCGCACCAGGGCCATCCTGCACCGCATAGGTGACCGCGCCGGTTCCAGAACCACCGCTTGCCGATAGCACGTTCGTGGTCAGATAGATCATGGCATTGGTCGGACTGAATAACAGGGCCGACTGATGTGTTTTATTGACCGTGATGGAATTGGTCACCTGCGGCGCGGCGTTCCAGTTGGTGTTGCCCGTCTGATCGGCTGTGATCAGAACGATGCCATCGGACTGATAGGTCAGATTCGTCAGATCGGTCAGGGTCGCATTTCCGCTCAATACCGCAAAGCTCACCGGCAGGCCGCTGGCAGACGTGCCCGAAAGCCCAGTGGTGTTCGTGCTGTCCTGTGGGCCGATGCCCGGGAAAGTAATCGTCTGGCTGGCCCTGCTGACCTCGAGCGTACCAGTGGTTCCGCCCTGATAGATGACATCGCTCACGATGCCAATCACCGTGTAGCTGCCGGTATTCGTCGGGGCTGCTGCGCCGCCGTCGTAGGTCAGATTTACCGTCAAGCCTGTGGGTGAGGTGACCGATCCGACCGATCGGGCCGATCCATCATACGTCTGGTTCAGGTTCGTCAGCGTCACCGTGGCCACGGCCTTGGCCACGGTGAAGGTCTGCGTGACGCTCGTGGCTCCGTACCAGTTGCTGTTGCCTGCCTGCGAGGCGCTGATGACCACCGTTCCATCGGTCTGATAGGTCAGATTGGACTGATCCGACAAATCGGCGGGGCCGCTCACCACGGCAAAGGCCACCGGCAACCCGCTGCCCGCCGATGCCGAAAGCACGGTGCCGTTCGTGGTCTCCTGTGCGCCGGGATTCGGGAAGGTGATGGCCTGCGAGGCCTTGTCCACGGTCAGCGTGATCACCATTGCCTGCGGCGAGTTGGTGGAATCAAAGGAAAGGATACTATTGGTCGCTGTATAGGTTCCCGCGTTGAGGTTGGTGACGTTGACGGCATTGGTCAGCACGGTCGCGCCATGAAGCGTCAGCGAACCGTCGGTTGGTGATGGAATCAGCCAGGCCGACGAAGAAATATTGGTGAAGGTGAATCTGCTCACGCCCACGTTAGTCATGCCGAATGACTGAGCCGGGGGATTGTTGCTCTGGAAGGTTGCGTTGAAGGTTAACGCATTCGTCGAAAGCGCAATGCCGCCACCCTGACCATAGCCGCATACGTTCAGGATGTACGGCGAATTGGTGCCATCGAAGGTGAAGGTGAACGAGGCGGTGTTGCTTTCACCCGCCTGCGGATCGAACAGCACCGCGAACGCCTGCGACGTTCCCGGTGCAATTTCAAAGTTGAAATCTGAAATCTGAAATGCCGCGGACGCCACGCCGTCCGTGGCTATGCCACTGATGGTCAGCAGGGCGTTGCCACTGTTGGTGAGGATGAAGGTGTTCGTGAGAACTTGGAGGCCGACGAGGGCCGCACCGAAGTCGGTCCCGTTGGTTGTTTCCACGGTGTTGCTGCTGATGATGGCCGCGCCGTTGGTTCCGAGGAGCGTCCATTGCGGACCGGTGGTGCTGAAGCGGTTGCTCACTGTTGGAGCGGCCAAGTAATTCATGTCGCCGACCTGATTGGCGGTGAGGCTCACCGCACCGATGCCGCTGAACGTCAGATTCGTTCCGCCGGCGAGAACCGCCGAACCGGATGCCACGGCGAAACTCACGCTCAGGCCTGAATCAGAGGTGGCCGAAAGCGCCAGGCGATTGGTCCAGAATTGATCGGAGATCGATGCAAAGGTGATCGTCTGGGGTGCCCGCCCGACCTCCAGCGTACCGGTGGTTCCGCCCTGATAGATGACATCGCTCACGATGCCAATCACCGTATAGCTGCCTGCGTTCGTCGGGGCAGCAAAGCCGCCGTCGTAGGTCAGATTTACCGTCAAGCCTGTGGGTGAGGTGACCGATCCGACCGATCGGGCCGATCCATCATACGTCTGGTTCAGGTTCGTCAGCGTCACCGTGGCGATGGCTTTTGTCACGGTGAAGGTCTGCGTGACGCTCGTGGCTCCATGCCAGTTGCTGTTGCCTGCCTGCGAGGCGCTGATGGTTACCGTTCCATCGGTCTGATAGGTTAGATTGGATTGATCGGACAAATCGGCGGGGCCGCTCACCACGGCAAAGGTCACCGGCAACCCGCTGCCCGCCGATGCCGAAAGCACGGTGACATTCGTGGTCTCCTGTGGTCCGGGATTATCAAAAGTGATGGCCTGCGGACCTTTGTCGATCGTGAGCAAGGTCGAATTCGTCCCGGCCCAGTTCAGGGTACTCACTGTGCCAGTTACCGAATAGACGCCGGCATTGATCGGGGCCGTTGCGGCGGCGTTGTAGGTCATGGCGACGGGCTGGACGTGGGTGCTGTTGCTGGTGACGTATTTCGCCGCGCCGTCGTAGGTCTGGTTGGTGTGGCTGAAGGTAATCGTGTCGAAGGCGCGGGCAACCGCCAGCGTATCGGTTGCACCGCCCTGATAGAGGGCGTTGCTCACGATGCCGATCACCGTGTAGCTGCCGGTATTCGTCGGGGCTGCTGCGCCGCCGTCGTAGGTCAGATTTACCGTCAAGCCTGTGGGTGAGGTGACCGATCCGACCGATCGGGCCGATCCATCATAGGTCTGGCTCAGGTTGGTCAGCGTCACCGAGCCCACCACTTTGGTCACGGAGAAACTCTGCGTCACGGTGGTGGCGGCGTACCAGTTGGCGTTACCGGTTTGGGAGGCGCTGATGACCACCGTTCCATCGGTCTGATAGGTCAGATTGGACTGATCAGATAAATCGGCGGTCCCACTCACCACGGCAAAGGTCACCGGCAACCCGCTGCCCGCCGATGCCGAAAGCACGGTGACATTCGTGGTTTCCTGTGCGCCGGGATTGGTGAAGGTGATGGTTTGATCGCGCAGGTCTCCGATTCCGGCCAGGTTGATCACATAGGGGGTGTTGGTGCTGTTGTTTGCCAGAGTCAATGATGCCGCATACGATGCGGCGGACGTTGGGTTAAAGATCACGCTGAAATGACTGATGGCTCCGACCAGAACCTGTGTGGGCACACCAATCACGTCAAAGGCCGCCGCTCCGGTGCCGCTGGTGGTCACGCCGCTGAGGATCAAATTCACGAGCCCGTTGTTGGTGATGCTGAAGAGGTTCGTCGAACTCTTATCCCAGGACAGCGTGCCAAAATCCGTGCCGAAAGCCGTGGAGGCTGCCGCGCCGTTGGCTATCGGCCCGCCGTTCGTTCCCAGCGCGACGATGCCGGCCATGGCCGTCACCCGCAGATTCAGCGCGCCGCTTTGGTCCAGAAACCAGCCGGTTTCGGGCGAGACCGAAAAGGCGGAATAGTCACTCGCGGCGGAGCCGGAAATCACAATCTGTCCGACCGGTTCCACGCCCGACGCCCGCGTCATGTCGATGGTGCCATTACCCGAGACGCTGCCGGTTGCGGTGATCTGATCCAGTTGATCGGAGGCGGACGCATGGCTGTTTAGGCTGCCGCCATCAAAGGTCACGTTGTCCGTAAAGACGAGAACCCCCGTGTTCGTTCCGCATCCCGGATTCAACGCGCCGCTGACCCGGGTTACCGCGTGAATCGTCCCGGTGCCACCCAGAGTGGCCGAGGAGTCCACCAGCATATTCGTAGCCGTCACCTGGCTGCCGACCACCCAGGAACACCCGGAAATACGAATAGAGGCGGCGTGAACGCCAACCGTACAGGCCAGCGTCAGCAGAGCCCCTGCCATCATAGAATCATAACACCGATTCTTCGGTGTCATTTCATCGCCCCGGCACCGGTGTTTATTCCCCTGTTTTCCGCTCTCGTTTGTTCCGGCGGAAGTTCGGATTTCATCTGTTCCACCGGACGCTGTTTTAAGTCTTCCAGACAGGCCGGATCGTTGCGCAGCACCTTGATTTCCCAGGAGACCTTCACGTCCGCATTCCCGCCAATAACAAAGGCATTCTCCTTCACTTCCTGCTCGATCCAGAGGGCGGCACGTCCGCCGACCGCCGTCAGTGCGTAGACCTCCGAACCGGGCGCGTTCAGCGCGGAATAATAGTCCGGCAGCGCCACCATCGCCCTGCCGTTCACCAATCGCGCATTGCCCGCATAGACATTCCAGACCTCAGGCCCTTCCATACAATAATGCCGCAGCACCTGGTTTTCCGGATCGAGCGGATGATCAATGGCAAACGCCTTGACCGACCAACCCCCGGTACCGCAGGTGGACCGATAGAGCAAGCCTGTTCCACCATCCAAATAAAGGGACCCCCGTATGGCTACCGAATTGTTCCGCCGATTCGTCACATCGCGTCCGATGGCTATGCGGTCGTATCCACTGTAGGCGCTCGCAGCGAATCCGATGGCGATGTTGCTGTACTGACCGTCCGCGCTGTATCCGATCGCAATCCCGTTGTAATCGCCGTCCGCAAGAGCGCCAACCGCCACGCCTGCGGTACGGTAGCAGGCCGTGGCACCCCTGCCAATGGCTACGCTGCCCGTTCTAGTACTGTATGCCAAGGCGCCATCCCCGATGGAAACATCGGTGGGAAACGCGATCTGTTCCACGTTGGTCATGGTATTACCGTTCATATTGAACCGACCGGTCATCGCCACCGAGCCGTTCGCTTTAAAATCACCTTTTGTATCGATTTGCGCCTGCAACCCCGCATTCGTCACAGTCCAATCCGAACGCGGGGCATAATTGGTGGTGGAATCCGCCGCCGCCCATGCATTCGACGCCAGGCGCGAGGAAACATCCGCCGTCAAACCATTGCTGGCGGCGGCCCAGAGCGGGTCGGCCTCGGTAATGCCCGAAGCGGGGATGCCGGCCAGACCGGCACCATTGCCGTAATAGGCCGCATTCGTTATCGCGTGGCCGCCCGCATTCAGCGTTCCGGTCATCGGCATCGAGCCATCCGCCTGGAAGTCACCGTTGCCGAGATACGCCCACGCCGGGGCGGGCGTTGCGCTTCTGTTGTAATAAAAGCCCTGCGTACCATCCAATTGATACACCAGCAACCCCTGCGCGGCACCGCCGCGCAGATGGCCGGAATCATTCAGCAGCCCTCCGGCAAGTGCAGCACTGGCGCTTGTGCGCTGATCCTCCGTCAACCGAGGAGTCAACAGGCCTTTGCCATCCCCGGTGGAAGGCGACTGCACCTCCAGCATCGCATTGCTGTTCGGCAGGCTTCCATCCACGCTGATTGCCGTACCAATCACCTGGGCCATGGCATGTTGACCAGGCTCCAACAGACCAAAAATCACGGCAAAACAAAAAACAGAGCACCAACGCGCTCCCGCACGGATTGTAGAAAGATGACCCATAGACATACCCCACTCCTCTCGTATCCTAAACCAACCCCCTGATGAGCGTTTGCTATAATAGGCAACGCACTTGTCGAATAATAGAGAGAAAAACCTCAAAAACCGAGAGAAAAACACCGATTTATGAGGCGCGGCGGCATTCGTTGCTCTCTTTATTCGTTGGAAAAATCGCACCGGCACGGATGCCTGGTCTTTCGCGCCAAGAGCAGAAGAACCACTCCGGCCGTCAGCAAGCCGGCGGATAACGGCTCGGGCACCATCGGATTCACCGGGTCGGTGGGTATTTCATGCACGTTATCCGAATCGTAGGGATTGGATTCAATGGACGGTGCCGAGGCCGTCAGACCGAAATAAATGTCATCCACGCCGAAATCATTACCGCCCGCGGCAACCTGATTGTTGAGCAGGCGAAGATAATAGGTGCCGGGCTGATTAAAGAGGCCGTCGTAATAGGTGAAGAACCATTGCCCCGCCTGGCCAGCTGTAAACGCGTGGGAGAGCCCCAAGTCCACCCAGTCCGTTCCGTTTCCAATCTGGAAGGACAGGCTCGGGCCGGGAGTCTCTGCGCTAATACCATAGACCGACGCCACATACGCCTCGAAGCGGTACGGCGTCCCCGGCTGCGTCACCAGAATGGGCGAGGCCGTCTCCCAGACAGATAGGCTGGTATTCCCGGAGCCGTTGGCGATGAAAAAATTACCCGATCCCGTGGTATGATCACCCATGCTGATCCAGGACGGGTGATAGGTGCGCGGGTTTTTGCCCACGTTGTATTTTCCCTCGCCCTGTAAATCAGCACTATAGACGTAATCCGAGTCGAATCCGGAATTCCCCGATTCGAAATCTCCGTTGGGCACCAGACACGCCGCATGAGTATGCAGCGCCAACATCCAAGCCGCTATTCCGACTGCAACTCTCATAGTTCCCCCCATACCTGCTGAACAATTACACCTGCCGCTTAACAGAGTAGGTGATTTGCGGCATCTCCGTCAACTAAGGTGCCGGGCTATTTATGGGCTATTGGGCCAAAGTGGGGAGACCCGCTTTGGACATAATCGCTGTCGCGATTTGGGAGGGATTTTTGTCTTTTTGGCGAGTGAATCACCAAGGTCCCGGAGCACCCTGCTACAACGCACTCGGCTTTTGCACGAGATACCCGAGTTTGGTGGCGATGGTCAGGGCCTCTCGCCGATTGGAAACATGCAGTTTGCTGTAAATGTTTCGGATATGGGCATGCACGGTATGCGGGCTGATAGTCAGTTTATCGGCAATTTCCTTGTAGCCCAACCCATCGGCCACCAACGAAAGCAACTTCTTTTCCCGCACGGAAAGCGGCTCGCAATCCTCAATATCCGAACGTTCACGGAAGCTGCCAATGACTTTGCGGGCCACGGCGGCACTCATGGGTGCCCCGCCCTCGGCAAGTTGTCGGATGGCGTCCACTAATTCGTCAAAATTCTGTCCCTTGAGCACATAGCCGTAAGCCCCGGCCTCCAGCGCGCCGAACACCGTTTCGCGATCCTCATACACGGTATAGGCCAGCGGCATCAGCGCGGGATTCTTCAACCGGGCGGCGCGAATCATCTCCACGCCCGTCATGCCTGGTAAGTCTATATCTGCCAGCAGTATATCCACGCTTCCCCAGTCCACTTGCTCCAGGGCCTCTTCGGCACAGGCATAAGCGCCCGCCAACGACATATCGTCCAGCATCTCGATGAGCGGCGCCAGATTCGCCAGCAACTCCGTGTTATCTTCCACAACGCAAATGGCTATTTTTTTTGAGCCCATGTTCAATCCAAAATCCTATTATATGAAAACCGTGCCGGTCTTTTTGAAATTAACCACGGTGGCATCCTCTAAATCGGGGGTCACTTCCCCACTGAAAACAACGAAGCCCCTTGCGGATGAGGGCACTATTTTTCTGAAGTAGCGAAGCCCCTTTGAAAAATCAGCATGATACGTCATGGAGGCCTTAATTTCCATAGGCACCAGTGTACGTCCCTGTTTGAAGATCAGGTCCACTTCATTCTGATTGTTGTCACGGAAATAGAACAGGTTTGGATCCCTCCCCTGATTCAATCGCGATTTCAGGGCCTCTATCACCACAAGATTTTCAAACAAAGCCCCGAGTAAAGGATCACGTGCAACCTGGGCAGGAGTTTCAATACCCAACAGATAACAAAGCAGACCGGTATCTGTGAAATAGAGTTTGGATGACTTGACAATACGCTTCCCGAAGTTTTCGAAATAGGGAGGAAGGCGATAGACAACAAAAGACGCTTCCAGTACCGAAATCCATTCCTTCAATGTCTTCCCCGAAACGCCAAGGGCCGCCGTCATCGAGTGCAGATTCAGCACCTGCCCTACTCGACCCGCAAGCAAGCGAACAAACTGCTCGAACAAGCTCAGATCCTTAATCTTCAAAATCTGCCGAACATCTCTTTCCACATACGTCTGAAAATAGTTTCGATGCAAACGAAACGGGTCCATATCTTCTGCATAGATTCGCGGATAGAACCCCTGCTGAATATACTCGTCACGAGAAAGATCAACACCTGTCGCCGAGAGTTCCTGAATAGAGAGCGGCAGCAACTCCAGCAGCGCGGTCCGACCCGCAAGTGATTGGGATACCGCTTCACGTAATGCTAACTGATGACTCCCTGTCAGAATATATTGGCCCTTCAGATTGGTATTATCTGCAAAAACCTGAATATAGGACAACAGGTCAGGAACACGCTGAATCTCGTCAATAATTACCGGAGCGGGAAACATCTCAAAGAAGGAATTGGGATCAGTAGATGCCAAAAGTCGAATATCAGGATGCTCTAAATTGGCATAGTTATAGTCAGGGAAGCGCATCTTGCACAACGTCGTCTTACCCGACTGACGAGGTCCTACAATCGTCACAACCGTATATTCTCTGGCCAAAAAGGCCAATTCTGATAGAAGCGTGCGATTAATCATGTCGCGATTATACATTTTTGGAGTTGTGTGTCAATTATTCATAAAAAAGAAGGAGTGACCCCTGTGGTGAATTCCATGCTCGTCATGGGTTAGACTCACCGCCCTCCGCCACCGATACGCTGATCAGGACATCGGTTCCGGCGCTGGTCGAATCGATACGAAATTGCCCGCCCAACTCCTTGACCCGTTTTTCCATGTTGGACATGCCTCTACCCGCCTCGTGTTTTCCCGCCTCAAAGCCGCGCCCATTGTCACGCACCAGAATATCCAGATCATCCCCGGCAAAGGTCAGACGGATCTCCACCCGGGTGGCACCGGCATGTTTGACGGTATTATGCACCGCCTCCTTGATCACCCGCATCAGCGAAAGCGCCGGTGCAAAGCCCGACCATTTTTCCGGGTGACTGCCCACGCACACCCACTCGATATCCACATGCGAAGCCTCCAGAACGCCGGTGGCGTATTCCCGCAGATCGTTCAGCCAATCCACCCAATAGGGCGCGGGTTTTTCCAGCGTATTCATCAGCGAGCGGATTTCTGCGCCCGCATAACCGGTCATACGCTCGATGGCCTCAAAACGCTCATTTTTGACGGCGACATCCGCATGCCGCTTGCCATACGCCGCCATCAGGGAAACGGTAGCGGCTGTCCCTCCGAGTCCGTCGTGCAAATCCCGCAACATCGCCCGCTGATCCGCCAGACGCCGTTCGCGTTCAATCTGGCCCGCACTGACGGCCGACATATACCCCGCGTGCAGCTCCCGCAACCTGCAAACCTGGGCCAGCAAAAAGAGCAACATGGTGATGGAAAGAGCGACGAACCCGGACGTATCTGCACTGAGAGTCAACGGGGACACTCCCAGATCATGAGCCAGATGCGTGAAAATATAACCGAAAAAGGTCAGATAAGCCGCCAGATTCAGCCACCAAGAGACCCGTCGCGTATACATGAGGACCGCAATAAGGGCAATGACGGCAAAGGTCGTGAACACGGCCACATGAGCCACCCGCATTCCCGCGCGGAAAGGCAGCCAGGGTGAAGCGCAACCCGCCAACAGAAACAACACGCCCACCCCAAGCGCCCATCGGGCCAGACGCGGACGCAGCTTCTTCAGCTCATAAAAATGCCGGGCGTGCAACAGGAGAAAGCCAATGGACCAGAAACTGCACAGCAGCAACAGTGTTTTTACCCGGAACGGGCAGCTCATCCAGGGCACGTCCGGCCAGAAGCCCGCCAGATTCGCCACGCCGATCCCGAAACAGGTGAAGGACAGCGGAAACCAAACCGACCCCACCTCGCGAAACCCCCAGACAAAAAGGTAGGCCAGCGCGAGCAACGCGAGCAATATCCCCATCCGCAGGGCGACATGCCCCTCCCGCCGCTGCGCCGCCGCCGCATAGGCACCCTCCTCCCATACGCGAAAATTGGCATGGGTGACCGTTTCCGAAGCCAGCCGCACATACATTTCAGCGGATCCGCCCGGTGCCACGCTGAAGGACAGCGCCGGATAGCGGGTATCCAGCACCCCCTCGCCTTCTGGATGCCGGAGCATGCTCCCCGAATGGGCACTCTGCACCGGGTTCCCATCGTTGAAAACATACCAGTCCAGATAATCCATTCGCGCAAAAGGTACTTCGAGCACCCGTTGAACCGTGCGCCCGCCCGCCGCGTTGTCGAACCGCATTCGCACCCACGTCTCACCCTCACAAAACCCCAGATTATCCCGATTTTCCGGCAAGGCACTCCAGCGATCGGGCGGCAACGCCCTGACCGCCTCCACGTCCAGGGAACCGTCCGTCACGCGCACCATCTCTTTTGCCGGAACGGCAGGCCACCCGTCCGACGAAAAAGCATCCGCTTTCACCGAGGCAAAGCCCCTCCCGCCCGCATAAAACGCCACGAATAAAATCAGTATTGCAAACCGTTTTTTCATCTTGAAAAGCGAGTAACCTTTCCCGCCTCCTTTGGCAAGCATGGAAACCAAGCCAGATTCTCCGTATTTTTATCCGTAGATTGCGCAGCCTATCGGCAGTTCAACTCATAATGCGTACTTCGCCCGCCGCCCAAGGAGGATCGGCTCGTTTGCAATGAAATTATGAGCCGATTACGCCCGCTAATTCGCTCACACACAGCACTCATTCACGACCACGTAGCGTGGACTTCCAGTCCGCGTTCCTTCTCATCGCAAAAGACCACGGACTGGAAGTCCGTGCTACTTCCGAAAATCCTGTCCAATCCTGTTCATCCTGTCAAAAAAAGCCGCCTGCTACGCCAAAGCTTTGCAGGCCAAGAAGCCCATGTCTATGTGTTCTTTGCGATCTTTGTGGTGAATTCAAACCAGCTCGGTGACTCGGTCGTCGGGCGAGGTCAGGAGGCCAGATGGAGGGCGACGAGCAGTGCGCAGATCAAGAGCAGCAGCGTCCATTGCAGCAGGGCGGCCTTTTCTTTGAAGAAAATACGCGCCAGGATGGTGGAAATCACGATCACCGCCGTATTTACTGCCGCCACAATACTGACGGGTCCGAGGGTCACGGCCAGCATGTAGGCACCCGTACCGATCAGCGTGGGCGAGCAGAAAAGCAGGATGGTGGCGGTGTCGCGTCGGGAAATGGAAAAGACGGGCCTGCGGGCGATGGTTTTGCGCATCACGGTGATGCCGAAGGAGATAAGGCCGATCAGCGTTTCCCAGCAGTAGGCCGCGAGAAAGGGATTGAGCTTGCGGGCCACGTGACTGAGCAGGGTAAACGCCAGCGAGATGCACAGTCCGTAGATCAGACAGAGGAGCAACCCCTTGTGCGGATGGGCCACTTGACCCAGGGCCACCCGGCTCCTGCTGACCCCGAGCCCGACCACGCAGGAAAGGATCGCGGCAATGACCAGTCCCTGCACCCAATTTAGGGCTTCCTGAAAGGCGAGAAATCCCCAGAGGCAGATCAGCAAGGTGTTGAAGGTGGTCATAAAGGCAATGGTTAGGCCCACCGGTAGAAAGCGGAAGGCGCGTGCGTTGCACCAGGCACCGAGTGCCGCAAATCCAGCCGCCAGCACAATGATCGCGGCATAGTGCGGAAGCCGGACGAAGGCTTCGGCGGGCACGAAGGCCAGGAGCGGCAGCATGACCAGCGCCAGGCAGAGGCCCCGAACGGTGATGGCCTCCTGCGGATCGAGCCGACGATACAGCCCGGCCATCAGGGTGCCCTGCAGCGAGTAGGCCAGCATCGAAGCTAAGCATAAGGCAAAAAACATGGGTAGACCGCTTTGGTTAAAATCGCAGTCGCGATTTGGGCGAGAAGTTTGTTGGAAAATCTTCTTTTTTGCAAGGAGCGAGTTCTTGCGGCATGGTCCAGCTTACACCTATCTGGAAAAGCCGATGAGGCCAAGACACCACAGCGTACCCGCTGTTGTTTACTAGCAGGATGGCGGGCCAAAGCCCGACAGGCTGCTAGGTTGCAATGAGAAAGGCCGCTTTTGATCGGTTCATCATTTTATTGCTCGGGAGGGGCATTGTGGCAGTCTTTCACGTTTATATGGTGGGATGAATTTTGATGGTTTCTGAACCATGCCGGTGCATAACAAGGAGCGTGTCATGAAGAGGTCTGTTTGCAGTGCGTTGTCGGGCCGCGCACTGGCGCGATCAAGTTGATACCCACCGACTCGCAGAGTTGTTGATTGTCGTCACTTCCGTAAAGGGTGTCTGCCAGCAATTCGACGGGGTTAAGATTCATAGACTCGAAGTGCTCGATCACCTTGGGCAGCGCATCGCCATCTTCATCGGCAGCGGTTTCGGGAATCGCACAGGTGATGAGCTGTACACTGTTTTGAGGGTTGCACGTTTCGCTGAGTTGAATCTGGTACCCAGACCCTTTGTGGCCATCGTACGTCGCGTCGGGATCCGATGGGTTTTGCATCGTGCGATTGCCCGTATGCTTTCGGATCGTCACTCGGTCGCCGACCACTTCGCACTGTTCTTCAAAAACTCGGACCATATCTTTGTACGTGCTCATCGAAGGGATTTTCGGATGGTCGGCATAACACTCGATCAAAAAAAGCAAATCTTCCGCAGCCTGTTGGCGACGTTTCTCATGGGAGAGGCCATCCTTAGGACCTTGACCAAACTCGCCTTTCCGGCGTTCACAACAACGATCCCGAAACGACACGTCCAATTGATTGTCCGAGATTCAGTGCGAACTGAACCCCCTGATCAAACATGTAGGCATCAGCGGCCTCCAACGAAGTCCATTCCCGCATCTCCGTCAGTACTATAAGCCCTGCCATCGAGAAGAGCTCCTTGGTCTTGCGCCCCATGCTTTCTGAATGCCCCGCTCCCAATTCGTCGGCTGGCATCAGATGCAAAAGAGTCTCGCGAAAAACGCCCTGCCACCCCTCTTTGAGCCGCCGGTAAGCCACACGCCCATAGTGCTGACATTCCCAGTCAAACAGGTTGGTTTGTTGTGGGTTTATCTTGTGCTTCATAATTTACGCATCCCTTTGTTCATCATGATGATACAATAGATTGCGGCACATGATTTGTCAAACCTAAATTCATCGTTAATTATTGCATAACAATGGGATGCTACTTTTAAGCATTTTCGTCGGCGGCATCAATGATTGGAAAACGGGGTAAAAGAAAGAAGCTCGTTGGTACGTCCTGTACACTCCCTTAGGAGCAACCGTTTCCGTGGAACAACGAGCCAAAGTTCGGAAGCCTGCTAGGCTTGAATATTGACCTGCATGCCGCTTCCCTGCATGTGGACCGCATTTTTTACACTCTGCGGATCAATGAAAAGCGACATGGGCTTGGTCGTATTCATCAGCCCGGCCCCGTGTTGCAGCATGTTGGTGTGCGATTTGAGCTGCCTGGACAATCCGTCGAAAAGGGGCGTCATATCAATATAGTTGGATGCCATTACTCGGCCCGTAGATTCTGCAATCATAATAATTCTCCGTTTAGCCGACCACGTCAATGTGTTTGCCCAGGGTTGAACCGCCGACCACTCCCTGCGATGAGCGCGGATTAACGTGCACAGAAGGACGAATGGAGTTGTTGATCATGGCCGACGAAGTTTGCAGGAGTCGGCTGTAACTGTTGGTGAAATTTTTCATCCCATCGAAGACGGGCTGAAAATTAGTGTAGAATGCGAGATTCGGAACGCCAGCCGCTTTTGTTATCATATAACTCTCCCCATACTGTGCGGGATTTCAGCGGTCCGTGCCGTCTCAACCTTCAATCCGTTGAAAGTTGTTTGTTGAAGCTGCGTCAATATACGCGGCAGACAGGGCGCTGTTAAATTTTTTGAAATTTATTCGTTATGTTTTTGCAGAACATGCAGTTGATCGGATACCCTCCCGTCCCATAAGCAGGTGATTCGCTGTGCAGGCACAGGGCGAGCGCACGTTCACGTAGCGCAGGAAAAAAATGGAACAAGTCACGAAGAATACTGGATGGAATATTGGCGCGTCCCACGTGGGCGACGGAGCCCCCTGTTTTATCCTGGCCGAGGCTGGCATCAATCACAACGGTCGGTTGGAGCGTGCGATTGAATTGGCGGATGCCGCGCAGGATGCCGGGGCCGATGCCGTCAAGTTTCAAACGTTCCGAGCCGACCGCCTGGTGAGTCCTGATGCACCCAAGGCGGCGTATCAGCGCGAACGCACCGATGCGGCGGAAAGCCAACGGGACATGCTGCGCCGCCTCGAACTCTCCGACGAGGATCACCGAGTGCTTGCCGCGCATTGCGCGGAACGAGGCATTCTTTTTCTTTCGACGCCGTTTGACGAGGAGAGCGTGGATTTTCTGATGACACTGGGCGTGCCCGCCCTGAAAATGGGTTCCGGGGAATTGACGAATCTTCCGCTGCTGCGTCATGCCGCCCGCCAAGGCGTTCCGCTGATTCTCTCCACCGGCATGGCGACGATGAGCGAGGTGGAGCGGGCGGTGGAGGCGATTACTGCAGAGGGCTGCCCCACTTGGGCGCTGCTGCATTGCGTCTCAGCCTATCCGGCGGATGCAGCGAGCGTGAACCTTCGTGCGATGGATACACTGCGCGAACGCTTCGGGGTACCGGTGGGTTTTTCGGATCACACACGGGGCATTGAGGTGGCCATTGCCGCAGCGGCACGGGGCGCGAACCTGATTGAAAAACATATTACACTGAAGCGTTCGGATGCGGGCCCGGACCATGCGGTTTCCCTTGAGCCGATGGAATTGAAGGCCATGATCTTCGCGATTCGTAATGTGGAACGCGCGCTGGGCGATGGATGCAAGCAGCCGTCCGAACAGGAAGACGACGTGGCACGGGTGGCGCGACGGAGCCTTTTTGCGGTGATTGATCTGACAGCGGGTAGCCTGTTGCGGGCGGAGATGACGGTGGCGCGCCGACCAGGAACCGGACTGACCCCGGACCGGCTCGATGAGCTGGTTGGAAAAAAACTGCTACGGGATGTCGCCGCCGGAGAAATGCTCCGCAGCGATATGTTCTGTTGATTTAACCGAGAGAAAAAGATCATGACCGATACCCCGCAGAACGATCAGGCAATACCGTCGAAAAATCCCTTTGAAGTTCGGGGCGTGGCCGATTCCTACGATATGGGCCAAGCCCGGAAGGACCATACCTTCAAGCTGCTCGAAAAAGACGAGTTGGTCTACCCGGCCACGTTTGGTTCTTCCGGTGGAGACAAATTTCTGCGCCTGCTCGAGATGGTGCGCGCTCACCAGGAGGCGTTGGATTCGTTTCTTGAGGTCGGCTGCGGGACGGGCGCTTTTTTTGAGGTGCTGCGGGCGAATCGGTTTATGCAGCCGTATACCGGCGTGGACTCGAGCACGGAGCATATCCGGCGGGCCGGTGTAAACTATTCAGCGGCGAACTTCCTGGTGGGAGATGTCTGTTCGCTGGCTTTCCCTGACCGCTGCTTTTCTTTTGTGTTTGAAAACAATGTTTTTCCCTTTCTGCTACATCCCGAGCGGGCGATTCGGGAAATGGTGCGCGTATCGAAGAGGTTGGTGTATTTCCGGGCGCACGCGACACCGACGGAATCCGGAATCTATGGCTGGCAACCGCTGTATACGATGGCCACGTCCGAGACGTGTGCCGATGGGAGCATCCAATATGTCCTGCCGGAAACACTGGATGAAGCGTTGCGTCCGCGCTGTGTGATGCCGCAGGTAATGCGGCAATTAAAGGACGGGCGTATCAAGATCGCCGTGGCAAAATCAAAGAAGAAATTTATCGGGCAGGCTGCGCTGGATGCGCTGGTTGCCGAACTCGGGGTGGAGGTGCTCGAGCGGCGCGTCACGGAAACCGTCGCCTACGGCGTGATCATGACCGAAAAACTGGCCGCTAACAATTCGCTGGAAGCCATGCGTGCGGCATCGGATTCCTGCCTTATCACCGAGGAGGATGTTCTGATGGAAGTTCAGGCCATGGACATGGAATTTCTGCTAGCCCTCTAGGAAGAGTGATTTCCCGCAAAAGCGGAGACTGGAGCCTAGAGGCCGGGGCTGCGGGGCATTGTAAAGAAGATGGCATCGAGGCCGATGCCGCTCACGGGAATGCGTCGATAGGGCACCGAGCGAATTCAAAGATTGATTTTCACTGCGGCGGATCGTAGTTTCACGTATCCATTCATTCAGGAGTCTACGCATATGAAGAAAAGAACACGTATAGCAAAGTTATTTCTGGCCTTGGCACTTTTTCAGTTGGGCATTACGGGGTGTTCGAAGAAGGCGGAGAAGGCGGTTCAGGAGAAGGTGCAGCCCTCGGCGGAGGCCGTATCGGCGGAAGCGTCGGTTTCGGTATCCGGCGCGGAAATGGCGCTGCAGCCGGAAGGGGCGGTGATACAGCCGGAAGCGGCGGATGACCGAACAGCACACGCACTGCCCGAAGAATTACAGTCGCACGCGATGCGGAGTGCGTCTGGAAAGTTGTCGCAATCGGAGATTCCCATTCGTCTTTCCGCTCTGATGGATATGGGTCAGGTGGTGGTGGCTGGCTTGGTGGATACCGAGGGAGGTGGCGAGGCGATGGTTCAGGAGGGTAATGTGTTTCGCGGCTATACCGTGAAGGCTATTGATCTTTCAGGAAAGACGGTCACCCTGGAGCGCAAAGGGCAACTTTTTACGCTCGAACAGGTGGCCGACCCCAATGCCCCACCGGTGATGAACCGCCCTCCGGTTTCTCCGCTTGCCGGGAATACCAACATTCCTTCCGTCTTCACCAATCCGGATTTGCGCAATATCCCGACCGAGCAATTCGAGCCCACGGAGGATGAAATCTCTCGCGGTATCAATCCCAACGATCACACCACCTGGCCCAAGGGCTACAAGGGCCCGGCCATCGAGCGCTTTCTGGCCAAAATGACCCCCGAAGAGCGTGCCGCCTCCGAGCGCCCGCTCATCACGCCAGACATGCGTACCGGGCCGGACATGGACCCCACCGAGAACGAGGTGGTGCGTGGTATCGACCCGAACGATCACACCACCTGGCCGCCAGACTACAAAGGGCCAGCCATCGAAGACTATCTGGCCGAGCACCCCGAAGAGGCTGCCAAACTGGAGGACGCTGCCGCGAATCCGCCCACCGCCCCGAAACTGGAAGGCTACGAACCAACCGAGGACGAAGCCGCGCGCGGCATCAACCCCAACGATCCCAAGACCTGGCCACCGGATTACCGGGGACCAGCGATTGAAGATGCCATAAAGGAAATGGAAGCCAAGCAGAAGACACAACCGGAATAAGCCGGATGTCGCCGAAGTCGAACTATGGATGCAACGGGACATAACACCTCGACGTTTTCTTATAATCGCCGCTGGCTGATGAATGCCTCCGCGCTTCTCGCCGGCGATACTCTGGTGCTTGCGTTCGCCCTGCTGGCGGCGAGTCTAATCCGCTATGTGATCAAGGCCGAACACATCCCGCCCTCGCGCGGATTTTTTATCATCCCGCTGTGGTGGGGCGGTGCCGTGCTGTTGAGGCTGGCACCCTGCTGGGGTATCGGTGCCGTGGAAAAACTGCGGCGCTCCCAATTGCTGCTGATTGCCCTTTTTGGCATGGCGGCGGCCTTTATGTACCTGAGCAAATCGGCGGATGTGACCAGCCGTATCAAATTTGTAGGGGCCTACCTAATCTGCGTACCGCTGGTGCCGCTGGTGCGCTCGTGGATTACAGGCATCCTGATCGAGTGCAGGCATTGGGGCGTTCCAACCGTGATCTACGGAAGCAGCGAGACGGTCACCCATGCGCTTGATATGATGCGTAAAGAGCCCGGCCTCGGCTACATTCCGTGCGGCTTTTTTGAAGATGACGCCGCAGCCGATCCCAGTTGGAATATCCCGCTGCTTGGCGGGCTTTCGCAATACACGCGCGAAGCGCCTTTCGCCCTGCTGGGCACGGCACGGTTTCCACAGGGTGAACTGCAACGCCTGATGGATGGACCGCTTTCCACCTATCGTCGGCTGATCATTTTGCCGGAGTTGCTGGATTTGCCATCAGTCTGGGTTATGGCACGTGATTTCAACGGAGTGCTGGGATTGGAAATGGTGCGCAATCTGCTCAATCCGGTGGCGCGAATCTTCAAACGTGCCGTGGAAATCGTCATGGTGTTGCTGCTAGCACCGGTATGGGTTCCGCTGATGGGGCTTCTGGCGGCGGTAATTTGGATGCAAGACCGTGCCTCGCCCTTCTATGGACAGGAACGAATCGGGCGCAACGGAAGACCGTTCAGAATACTGAAATTCCGCACCATGGTGCTTCATGCGGAGGCCGTGCTGGAGGCGCAGATACAAAACAATCCCGAGGTGCGCGAAGAATGGCTGCGCGACCGAAAACTGAAGCGGGACCCGCGCATCACGCCGTTCGGGCGTACACTTCGGCGCATGTCTCTTGATGAACTGCCGCAGCTTTTCAATGTACTCAAGGGCGACATGGCGCTGGTCGGGCCGCGCCCGCTCCCCGATTACCATCACAACGAAATACCGCCATCCGTGCGCGTCCTGCGCGAGCAGGTGAGCCCCGGCGTGACCGGACTTTGGCAGGTCTCCGGGCGAAGCGATGCCGGAACGCGCGGCATGGAAAAACTGGATACCTACTACGTGCGCAACTGGTCCTTCTGGCTGGATGTGATTATTCTGGCCAGAACACTTAGCGCCGTCTGGCGTGGAGAAGGCGCTTATTGACAGCCGCCACACGCCAACCCGCCAAAAGGAGCTCTTCCAATGAAACGAACACCCTGTGTGTTTTTTGATCGCGACGGCATTATCAACCAATCGCCGGGCCCTGGGTACGTAGAGCGGGTCGAGGATTTTCATTTGCTTCCGGCCTTCCCGCAGGCGCTGCGCATCGCGCAGGGCAAGGGCTACCGCGCGGTGGTGATCACCAATCAGCGCGGAATCGCACTCGGCATTGTGCATCCCAGGATGCTCGACGCGATTCACCACCACATGCATACCCTGCTGCAGCGGGAGGGGCTGACGCTCGACGGGGTGTATGTCTGCCCGCATGATCGCGGTGAATGTACCTGTCGCAAACCGATGCCCGGCATGTTGCTGCGGGCCGCCGAAGAACTGAATCTGGACCTAGCGCACTCCTGGATGATCGGCGATCACGAAACGGACATCACCGCAGGCCGCGTAGCAGGGTGCCGTACCATTCGCGTGGGCGACCTGAGCATACCCAGCGAGGCCGATCAGCGTGCATCCGATATGAGCGCTCTTCCGGCGCTACTGGAAACACTCCTGTCACTGAGAGGTACTCCGCAAAACTTTGTACGGTGAATTTCTTGGTTCGGAATTGGTTCTCTTTTACGCTTTCTAAACTCCCAGCGCAATCACTTGATCGAATGCGATTCCGCATTCTCGCTCTTTCTCGCCACCGAATCAGCACGCTATTGCGTGCAGGTGGCGTTTTCATTGTCCGAACGTGTGCCTTGAGGCGCCGCGTTTACGCGGTAGTCTCAAAGGTTTGGTTCGGGAGTTTCCTCTTTCTCTAAAGGTTCCCGCCAAGAGGCAACCTTTTCCTCTTCATCAAAGTAGACCGCATAGGCTCTCGGGTGGACTTCACCGCACGAGAAAAGACCTATAGTCCAGTTGTACGCCCAGACCTCCTGGGTCGTGTTTGTTTCTCCGCCAGATACTGTTCGGCTTGGCCCGGACTTGGAGGGCGCATCTCCAAGCAGGGCGATGGTCTGCGGTTTTGTCATCCCTTTCTCTAGGTGCTGCCATCCGGCAAGATTGACCTCGGTCGTGGGGCCTTCGTTGAAGAAGTCGATGTCGAACGCGAAGAAGTAATTGAAGTAGATAAAGCCGGCGAGGCCTATCACGAGGGGAAGGCTGGCCGAAAGTCCAAGGATCCATTTGGTCTTTGTTTTCATCCTGTATCCCGAACGATTAGCGTCACCCTGAGCGCGGCGGAGCAAGCGATAGGGTGAACGCTCTGGTTATGCATTTCTTGATGTCTCACAATTTAAACATTTGGGTCTATGTACACAGATCAGGTTTCCACAGGTTGCACACATCCAACGGGTGTTTTCATCCCTGACGAATTGTCTGATACCTACTTTCTCTATTTGCATCAAATTCTCCATCATGCTCATGCCGTATTTCGCCCGATACCTCTTATCTAGGTTCTTTAAGCGCTGACAGGGGAAGGACGAACAGGAATGATTGCAATATTTGCCTTTACGTTTAGTGCAGAAACGCAAAGTACAGTTTTTTCCGCATTTAGTGTTGGGTGTCTGGCAGCCATCACATTTATTCTTGGTACGAACATATCCAATGCAAAGTCGGCAGTTCATCCCGCATGGCGAGATGTCAGACAATTTGGTCAATGTTATCATAAGATAAATTTTTTGATTCGCATAACGTCGGCGTTCACCCTTGACTCACAGTGTATTCGCTGTGAGTCATCGTTGTGGAACGCTTTGTTGGCACAGTCTTCTCAGTGGGCGAGTTTGACGGTTGCAAGGCGATTCAAGCTGACTCCAGCCTCAGCGGCTTCAAGCGTGAGTTCGCGATGTACATCTGGGGGCACTCGAACCATGAATTTACCGCTGAATCGTCGGCTGGCTAATGCCTCTGGGATGGGTTCTTTTGAGCGTGTCATATCTGTAACAACGTCGGCGACGACGCTCCGGATGCCGCGAAGCGAAGCTTCGGGGGAGCGAGCCAGCCAAGACAGGCTCGGAAATTCTGCACAGAGCCCGACGTACTCCTGATCATCGTCTGACCAAGTCACGCGGTATGTATAGTGATCATTTTGAATGGCTTTCATACTCCATCCTTTCGATTGCCTTCAGAATCTGTTTGACCTGATATGCCTTTGCTTTGCCTTTGGCCCCTTGAATATTCACCCTCGGATCGCCTTGCCATGGGGTTTTGTAGACCCGGTGACTCGTTCCTGCCTGCCTAGGTTGTCCAAAGTAGTGGTCGCAAACGCGACATACATCCGCAAAGCGAATGCCCTTCGGATTCGCGTGCATCTGTCGCACTATGTCGTCAACTCTCGCCATGGGCGATATAGTATCACTATTGATATTTCTGTCAAGTGCCAACGTTCGGAATCACCGGCAAAGATTTTGCGGGCTGTGGACATTGCTTTCACCAAAAAACGTTACTCAGCAAAACTTTGTACGGTGAATTTCTTGGTTCGGAAATTGTTCTCTTTTACGCTATCTCAACTCCCTGTGCAATCACTTGATCGAGTGCGATTCCGCATTCTCAGCGTGCCGTCGGGCATGAAGGTTAACGATGCGAGCCCCAGAAGACTTTTCCTTGGCACGCAGCGTTTCAACCAGACGTCTCACGTCGTGATGACACTTGGCAGAAATGGAATCTTTGGCATTCCAGACTTCTCGAATGATTTCATCCTTCATAATCATCTCCCATCAACCCCAATGGAGTGCATATTTCAGGACAGGTGTAGCCGTGGATGGCGCAAACACTTCGCATTAGGGGTTTCATTTCAGCGTTGTCGATATGCCGGCAGTTCCAGGTCAGCAGGTAGTCGATGCCGTGGAACGCACACACGGCAACATGGACAGCATCGTCGATTGCCTTTTGTGGCAACGCGCCCTCGGTTAACAAGAGTACCGCTAGCTCAGTCACAGGGTCAGGTATTGGTAGGTGAGGAATGTTGGCCAACGCAGCCAAGCGGCGACCAGCCGCTTCTGCATTCCCATCGCTTGACTCATCTATGACGAGTTGAGAGGTAAAGATTTCAAATCGTTGCCGTTGCGTTTCCCACCATTGGCTTGTTGTATTTTGCCATGCAGCTGCAAGCAAGTCCCTAGCAGGGCGAGCGGCCAGATAGCTCACAATAGATGTTTCGATGTAGACGGTCTTCATAGTGTTGAGATAATACCAGCCTTGATCAGGAAAGGAAATTCATTTCATTGTCCGAACGTTCGGAATCACCGGAAAAGATTTTGCGGCCTGCGGACTTTGCTTTCAACAAAAAACGTTACTCCGCAAAACATTGTACGGTGAATTTCTTGGTTCGGAATTTGTTCTCTTTTACGCTTTCTCAACATCCTGCGAGGTGTCTGCGCAGCCCGAATAGCCTCACGCACCCAAGCGAAATTCGTTTATTTACTATTTAAGGGCTGACCCGAATGGCACTAGCTTAAGCCTCTTTTCCCTTGTTGAGCCAGTTGCGAC
>CAZBEO010000023.1:39559-46861 GCA_964490935.1 uncultured Verrucomicrobiota bacterium | reverse complement strand
GACGTATAGCGGAGTCCCCGTGGTGTAGTTGGATTTTTCTGAGAGCCAAACGGGGTCTGATTCGACATAAAGAGGTGTCCCAGTGGCGTAGCTGGACTTTTCTGAGAGCCAAATGGGGTCGGATTCGACGTACAGCGGTGTTCCGGTGGCGGTTCCTGCGAGTTTTTGCCAGATGGCGTTGGTATCTGATTGATAGGCGGTGATGGAAACAAAGTCGTCGGGCAGGGAGACGTTATTTCGGATGGTGAGGGTGGCGTCCTGATTGGTGACGACGAGGAGCAGGTTGGAGCCGCCGGGTGCTTTCAGTTGGAGGGCTTTGGTGGTGGCTGGGCTTACGCGGTAGTATCCGGAGGTTAGGCCGTCCTGCTCGATCAGGAGTCCGGCGGATAGGGTGGTGGCGAGTGATCCATCCTTGTTGAGGATGATGTGATTGGTGGAGAGGGTCAGCGAGGTGGCGTGGTGGATGGTTTGGGTGCCGAGTACTTCAATATTTCCGGGGAAGAGAATGGTGGATTCGGAGCCTCCGATTTGCAGGGTGTGCGAGCCCATTTCGGTGAGGAATCCAAACCCGCCGGGGTGATCGAGTTCGAGTGTGTCGTCGGAAGAGAGAAGAAGGGTGACGTTACTGAGGGTAGTTCCCTGAATGGTTCCGCCGGTGATGCGTACGCCGTCCATGTTTTGCGTGGCGAGCGTGCCCAGTTGTAGGTTAGTGCGTGCTGAGGCCGGGTCGGAAATGTCTTCGAGGTTGTTTGTGATGCGGAGAAAGAGGGCGTCGGATTGGCTGCGGAGATAATAGGCATTGCTGGCGGCGGACCATGCTGGATCGACCTCGGTGAAAGCGTAGAGCGGCGTTCCCGTGGCGTAGCGGCTCTTCTCGGTGGCGTATACCGGATCAGACTCGGTGTAAACGTATAGCGGGGTGCCGGTGGCGTAGTTGGCCTTTTCTGCTGCCCATACGGGGTCGGATTCGGTTTTGACGTAGGAATTGGTGTCGAGCCAGTTGGTGAAGGCTGGATCGATCTCGGTGAAGGCGTAAAGAGGAGTTCCTGTGGCGAGGTTGTAGGAGGAGAGGTTCAGGTTCGTGATCAGGTGTCCGTCGCCCTGGAGTGTGAGATTGGAGAGGGTGAGTTGAAAGCCGGGAGGTGCGGTGATGGCCATGACCACGGCGGTATGAACGGAGAGGGTTGGCAGCCAGTTGGTGGGGTTCAGCGGTTCGCCTGTTTCGGGGTGAACGCCTGCGAGTTGACCGAGGCTCATCATCATGCCGCTTACGGGATCGTTGGTCACGCCGCCCCAGGCGGTGACGGGAACAAGTCCGAGTCCTTCCACGTAGCGGCCTTGCAGGGCGATGCCGTCGGGGAAGACGCGTTGTGCACGGGCGGAGGGGAGAGGCACGGCGCACAGGCAGACGGTCAGCAGGGGCGCGATGAGGAGCGACGTGCGCGGGTGCGGTGGCCGGCGAGGTCTTTTCGTGTTGGCGGTTCGGCGGTTCATGGGCCCCTCCCGTTGTTCCAGGAAAAACGATGGCCGAGGAGTCGGTAGTATCCGCGATCCTCGGGGGGAGTCAGCGCACAGGCGAGGGGCTGGCCGCTGCCGTGTGCGGGGAGGAAGGCAGGGCAGGATTGCCAGTCGGGGGACGCGAGGTTGGGTGATTGCAGAATCTGATACCAGGCATCCGCCGAGGTGCTCCAGGAAAGGTGGAGGGTGTGTCCGTCGGTGTAAATATCGAGTGGTTCGGGCTGGGCGGTTTCGATGAGGAATTCGGTTGTGGTGTCGGTGATTCCCTGGAGGGTGATGGAGTATTGGTGTGTTCCTGGGGTGGTGGCGAAGGAGAGGGGGAAGGTCCAGTGGCCTCCGAAGGCATAGGCGGCGTTGTTCTGCTGGAGCAGTACGGCATCGGCTTCGGGGGCGTGGAGATGCGCTTCGGGTAGCCCGGTTTCAGTATTGAGTTCGATCCATTGAGCTTCTATTTCCGGTGCGCCTTGTTGTGGTTGGTACTGCACGAAAAGAGCAGGATGCCGCGCCAGATCCGCGGAGCGGCTGGAGTAAAAGTAAAAATTGCAGAGGCGGGTTCCGGGTGTGGTGATAGAGCGCAGGGCAATGCCGCCGATTAGCCCGGCGCGGTAGTCCTCGAGTGCGGTGGAGAGGTCTACGGGGATTTGGAACCAGCCGGTTTGAGCGGGTGAACGGAAGCGTCCGTACTCGCGCGTGAGGGAGTGGCCGAGGGTGTCGCCGGACCAGGGTTGATTATTTTTTTCCGTGGCGGAGGCGCGCGCGGAGTCCCAATCGCGGTCCGCGGGGTTCATGCCGCAGAGGGCCACCTCCTGAATACCGATGGCTTGGGTGACGTAGAGCCAGAGCGAGACCTCATCCAACATCACGGAGCGCGGCAGGCCTTCATCGGTATTTGGCGCGAAGAGTTCGTTGAAGGAGAAAAGCACGACGGATTGGATGGGCGGTATGGTGCGCGGTGAGATGACGCCGATTTCATCGCGCAGGCCGCAGGGGGTGTTGAGCCGGGTGTTTGGATCAATCTGTGCGTCTTTCCAGTCGGTGGTGATTTCGCGATTGGCATTGGGGGTGGTGGGGGTGCCGGTGGCGTTTTCGCCACCGATCCAGGCGGAGGAGTCCGCTTGGGCTACGCCCGAGCAGGAGAGGACCAGCGCTACGGCTACGGATTGGCGGCGGCGTGCAATCCAGCAGAGGAACCCGCCCAGCAGGATAAAACCGCCGGTGGCGGGTTCGGGTACGGCGACGAGGTCGACGAATACGCCGGGTCTGTACAGGGCTTCGGGGCTGTCGTTGGCGTCGGCGTAGAGGCCGCGTATTTCGGGTGTGAGTTCGGAGGGGGCGAGCAGGGCGATGCCGCTGATGAGGTCACTCTGATAGGCCTGCATGGCCAGCGTGATGTCGATGCCGATCCACGAGGCGGCACCCTCCACGATGGTGGTGTAGTTGCCGTAATTTCCGTTGAGCGATTCGGAGAAGGTTCCGCCGCTCCATGTGTTTTCACCGTCGATGGTGTTGAAGGTGGCGGTGCTTTTTTCCCAGCCTGCATTCGGCGCTGCGAGGCCGGCGAGCGTCAGGGTGAACGGTTCTTGCTGGGCGCTTGCGTGAAGCCAGAGTGTGGCGTTGTTGATTCGGAAGGCGTTGGTGCCTCCAATCTGACCGGGGGCGGAACCAAACAGGTCGTCGAAGGAGATCAGCGAATGATTGAATATGTCGGGGATGGAGCGGTTTTGCTGAATGGAAAGGGTGCCGCTGTCAGCGGTGTCCGGTACATTGGGGGAATAGACGCGCAGGGTGGTGTCTTTCCAGGAAACCTGCCGCCCGGCACCGCCGGAGGATTGGCCTGTTTGAGTTTGCAATGTTTCCACCGAGGTATCACCGTAATACCAAAGATAGTCCGCCGAGGCCGTTGTTATCAAAAGCCCGCCGATTAGTATCTGTGCCAGTGTTTTTTTCATGGTCACACGCTCCGGCAGAATGCCGACTGTTCAGTTGGGCGGCCGGAACCATTCTAACTTCCTGCCATGCAGGTGATACCTCGCAAACTACACAAAGAAAAATGGTGGGTAAAGGCTTATTAACTCATTGCGCGTCTTTAAATGAGGGGGTATACCCTTCATCTATGAAAAGAAACCGTCAGGCCGCAGCATTGAAGTCTTTCATTACGCTGGATGGGGTATCGTTTCGTCTGGGCTCGTGTGTGGTGTTTCCGGGGACGGACTGGGTCATTCGCGAAGGCGAGCAGTGGGGGTTGCTGGGCGGGAACGGCAGTGGGAAAAGTGTGCTGACGATGGGGTTGATGGGGGCGATTCCGGCTATACGCGGTGAGTTGATCTATCACTTTGATTCCGCAAACGGTGAGAGTCCGGAAGAGGGCATCGCCTGTGTTTCTTTCGAGCAGCAACGGGAACTGGCGGGCGATGGCGTCGCGGCGGCGCGGTGGTGTAGCATCGAGCAGGAGGCGTGCGCGGCGGTGCGTGAGTTGCTTTCGTTCGAGCAGGTGGAAGAGGTGAATCCTTTCGAAGTACAGGATTGCTCGGCGTCGCGGCGGGCCTTTGAACGCCGGAAAGGACGCGTGATGCGGCTGCTGGGTATACGCCCGCTGCTGGACCGCCAGCTCGTGCAGCTTTCCAATGGTGAGATGCGGAAGATTCTGATCGCCCGTGCGCTGCTGAAGGCGCCGCGTCTGTTGATTCTGGATGATCCCTTTTCGGGACTGGATGCGGCCTATCGGGAGAGTTTCCGGGGCCTAATGAATGAACTGGTCGCACATGCTGGTTTGCAACTCTTGGTGACGGCTACGCGGAAGGAAGATTTGCCGGATTGCATTACGCATCTGGCGGTGGTGAAGGGTTGCCGTCTGGTGGAGCAGGGGGAGCGGATGCCCATGATGCGGCAGGCCTCCGTGCAGGATTGTCTGGGCGTAGGGCGCGTGAAAAAATCGGCGGGGCGAAGTATAAAAAGAAGTTCCTCGACGGGCAAGGAAATCGTCCGCATGGAGCATGCGCATTTGGCGTATGATCGTCGCGTGCTTTTGCGCGATTTGACCTGGACGGTTTGCGAAGGGGAAAGCTGGGCGGTTCTCGGACCGAATGGCGCGGGTAAAAGTGCGCTGCTTTCGCTGATTGCAGGCAATTCGCCGCAGGTCTTTGCTAATGAGATTTATCTGTTCGGACGCCGGCGCGGAACAGGGGAAACGCGCGAATGGGTGCGCCGGCGAATCGGCGAGGTTTCGCCGGAGCTGCACTTGCATTTCAATGATATGTTGTCGGTGCTCGAAGCGGTGCTGACGGGTTTTACGGATTCGTTGGTATTAACGGGACGTCCTTCCGCAAAGCGAATCGCCCAGGCAGGCCTTTTCTTGCGGCGGTTTGGTTTGCAGGATGAAGCGAATACGCCGCTGCGCGGCTTGTCGGCGGGGCGTCAGCGATTGGCCCTACTGGTGCGTGCACTGGTGAAGGAACCCGCCCTGCTGCTGTTGGATGAGCCCTGCCAGGGACTCGATGCCCGGAATCGCGCCTTGTTTATGCAGGCCTTACAGAGCCTGGTGGACGGGGGAAAAACCACGGTGTTGCTCACCACGCACCGAAAGGATGAAATACCACCGGGGATTCGGGGTGTTCTGCGCCTGACCGCTGGTGGAAACACAAAGATCGACCGAAAGTAGACGCGCCATATATTGCCGCAGAGCGATGGGTCACACAGATCGGTTATGTCTTAAGACGGTTGTCCGGGCGATGGAGCAGTTGCTTCCTCGTTTGTGCAAAGTCTTTTGGTTCGGGCGCACGGATGGTGACGGGTTCCTGTCCGGACGGTGGAGTGAAGACGAGTGTGGCGGCGTGCAGCATCTGGCGAGGAATGCGGCGGAGTCGGGCATCCTCCACTTTGTGCGGGCCGTATTCTTTATCGCCCGCCACGGGATGGTCGATGGCGGCGAAGTGGCGGCGTATCTGATGCGTGCGCCCGGTTTCAATTTCCACATGGATGAACGAGAGAAGAGGGGATGTTGCGATACGTTTGTATCGGGTCACGGCCGCCTGTCCATCCAGGGGTGTGCGCATCACGCCCTCCACGGAGCGCAAGGTGCCAAGCACCAGGGCGTGATAAATCTTTTTAACCGTGTGGTTTTTGAATTGAGCCGTCAGGTGCGCTTCTGCCTGGGGGTTCTTGGCAAAGAGCAGGCAGCCCGAGGTGTCACGGTCGAGACGGTGTACGGCACGCAGGGTGGAGGAAGGATGCTTTTCCCGAAGGAGTGCTTCCGCGCTGCGCGGGTTGGCATTGGAAAGCATTCCGGAGGGTTTATCGGCCACGAGGCAATCGGCATCTTCAAAGAGGATGGTAATTTTTTTTGTCGAGGATGAGCTATCGCCTAGTGCGGCGTCCCCCGTGACTTCCAGCTCGTCGCCGGATCGAACTTTGTGGCGGCACATCCAAACGCGTTTTCCATTGACGAATACGGCCCGTTGATCAAGCAGGGCCTTGGCCTGTTTGTTGGATGATTTAAGCAAGTCGGCCAGAACCTGATGCAGAGAGAGCCCGTCCTGATGAGCTTTTATAGTGAGTGATTGTTTCATAGGCGGTGAGAGAAGCAAAAAAGCGCCGCCACATCAAGCCTAGCAATCCGTCAAATGGGTTGCGGGGAAGCCGCTTTGGGCATAGAATACGATTATCCTGTTCATTGCGCCGTTTATATGGTTTTTTTCGCCCATTAATGAGGAAAGACAGCTTATGACAACTCCTGCTCAACGTATGCCCAAGGAAGAAATCAATGTGTATGGGATTAACGCCTGCAAGGCGCTTTTTAAGGAACGCCCGGAGGAAATTGTTCGGGTTTATCTGACCAACCGGACCAAAAATGCCTTCTCGGAACTGATGCGCTTCTGTGTGGAGAAAAAACTCCCGTATCACATTCGTCCGAAAGAAGAGTTTGAGAAAATCACACAATCGACCCATCATGAAGAAGTCTGTCTGACCGTCCGCAGAAAACAGCATGTGCGGCACGATGAATGGCTGAAGCGGTACGGCTCAAAAAAACTGGACATGGTGCTGGCAGTGGATGGTGTGGATAACCCGCATAATCTGGGCTCGTTGATGCGCATCTGTTCTAACTTTGGGGTGAAACATCTGCTCACGGAACAGCCCGATTCGTTGAAGAATCCCTCGGCGATGCGTACAGCGGAAGGCGGCGGCGAACAGGTGGTGGTTATTGCCTGCCGGAATATTTGTGAGGCGCTGGGCGATTTTCGCAAGGCGGGCTATCGGATTATTTCTACCTCAAGTCATGCGAAGAAGGGCCTGGATATGCTTCACTGGCCGATGAAGGCCGTACTGGTTCTTGGATCAGAATCGGTGGGCGTGCGTCAGGAGATTTGGGATGAGGCCGATGTGACGATTCGCATTCCGGGAACAGAAGCCGTGGAAAGCCTGAATGTATCCAGCGCAGCGAGCATCCTCTGCAACGATTGGTATGCCAAAAAAATTCTTCCGCCGACAGCACCTCCGCCACCGCGCAACAGGCCGCCAACCTCCGGTGCAACCCGGACGGACTCGGCATCGCGCCCGGCCCGGCCCGGTGCGCAAGCCCCGCGACGATCGAAGCCTCCCGAGGGAAAGGCTTTCGCGCGAAGCCCGCGTAAAGCGCAAAGAAAACCCAGAGAAAATTAGTCTGGATTTGTGTTTTTTTTCACCACAAAGATCGCAGGGAACTCATAGAAAGAGGGCGAGGGGAGCGATTTGTTCCGTGGAGGGCGTCGGGCTCCGACGCCTTGGGCGTATGGAATGCCGATCGGTGGA
>CAZBEO010000023.1:0-39459 GCA_964490935.1 uncultured Verrucomicrobiota bacterium | reverse complement strand
CTTGGGCGTATGGAATGCCGATCGGTGGAAACAGGCCGGAGAGTGGTTTTGCGAAGCGATGGGCGTTTGGCTTTGACGCGTAAGGCGCACGAGCCGTGCGCCGTCCAGCAGAGCGCGCCGCGCACGGGAAGAGATATCTGTTACCAGTTCCCTTTTCTTTTATGAAGAAGCAGGGATTTCAGTGGGGTTTCTTTCCATCCGGGGAGATTCAGGATGGTCTTCAGGAGAAGGGCGCAGCAAACGGCGTCGTAAAGGGCATCGTGAGGTTCGCGGTTGGGACAGAAGGCGTCCGCTTCGTCGCGCAGATTCAGGGCGAGAATCAGCTCCTCGAGTTTGTGCGAGGGGGCATCGGGCCAGGCGGCCCGGGCGAGCTTTAGGGTGTCTAGCCAGGGACCGAAATGGTGTAGCGGCGCCTGCTGATGCAGGATGTTTTTTTCGGTGGCGATGTTATGGGCGCAGAGTATCACCCCGTTCAGCCAGGGTGTCAGACTGGGCCAGAGTTCCTGAAAGAGGGGTGCCACGCGCAGTTGCGGACGCAGGGCATGATGATTCCCGGGTGCCATGGGATTGAAGGGCCGGTCCCCAATGCGTAACAGGCTTTCAAAGTGTTCCTGTTGTAGCGCTCCGTTGCGCATCTGCACCATTCCAATTTGCCAGGGCTCAGCGGGGTACCCCGGGAGCGTTCCGGTGGTTTCAAAATCCAAGACAGTGATGATTGGGTTGTTCATGCGGGTTATCTATCGGCGCAGCTACATTACTCCTTTTTCAGAAAGAAGCGGCGGGTGGAGATGGTTATATTTTCCACGGAGAGAGCATTTCCCCGGATGGTGCGGTTGGTAGGGTCGAGTGTGGCGTCGAAATAATAGAAGGTCGGTGCATCCGCTTCCGGGAGATGGCCAACAAGGCGGTTGTTCAGGAAGACGCCTTCGCCTTGGCATATATTTCGGTTGTCGGTGAAGCGAAAGAAAAAAGAGGGGCCGTTTGGAATGAAGAGGGCGTTCATTTGGCCGACTTGTTTTTCGGGCTCTGGTGCGCCGGTTTCGGTGGAGTCGGTGAAAGCGCCGGCCCAAGCACCGTGCAGGATGTTGGAGGTATCGTGTGCGTAGGGTGTGGTGAGGGTTATGCCGACCACTGGGGCATCCGTTCGTTCGGCGCATTGAAGCCAGGCTAGGTCCGTACGGTCGATGGATTGGCCGTCTGCATTCCAGGTGAAGAAGTGTCCGGTGCCGGAGTCGTTGTTTTGCATTTGTGCGTAGAGACGCAGCGCCTCGCGATTGTTATGCAGAATGGCGGCGCTGAAGGAGAGGGCCTCGCCCTTGATATAGAGGGAGGCGCCAGCGGGCGAAAACAGTTCGAGTGTTTCATTGGGGGCGTTGGAAAAGGCGTCGAGCGCGTTCCAGGCGGATTGTTGCTCGGAAGGGGTGATGTGCTGAATGAGCGCGCAGGCTTCCAGGCAGCGGGTGGCCGGATCGGGGGGAAGGGCCGCCTCGGCGCAACGTGCCAGCAGAACAAAAGCCAGGAAGCGGCAGAACGTGTTCACGGATGGGATGAGGAGATGGAGCCGGCGATGCAGGATCATGATTCACCTTCTTTTTGCACTGGAAAGAGGCGGTGGTATTCATCCCGGAAGAGCTGCCAGCAGAGCTTTGCGCAGGTTTTGCGGCTCTTGAAGTTGCGAACGCCATCGAGTGCGGCCAGGTCGTTCCAGGTTTCGGTGGTGATCGGATCTCGCCCATCCAATGCGGCGAGATAGGCTTGGGCGCGCTGCAGGGCGTCGTGCACATTTTGCCCGACCAGGTTCTCGGCCATGAGCGAACAGGAGGCGGTGCTGATGGCGCATCCGTTTCCGTCGATCATCAGTTCCCGAATGAGATCGCCTTCGAGGACGAGATGAAGCGAGAAGGAATCGCCGCAGGCGGGATTATCGCGAGTGGAGTGGGGGCTTTCATCCGGAATGGGGCGCCTACCGCGTGGGTTGCGGTAATGCTCCATGATGATTTGCTGGTAGAGTGGGTCAACAGCCATGGAAAAACCTCGTTGCGTTGGAAAGGGCTTCGATCAGGGCGGAAATGTCATCTGAATTGTTGTAGACGGAGAGACTTGCGCGGCATACGGCGGTCAATCCGAGTCGCTGGATGAGGGGCTGCGCACAGAGGTAGCCCGCCCGCAGAGAGACACCGGCCTGGTCGGCAAAATGCGCGACATCATGCGGGTGAACGCCATCGATCGTGAAGGAAACCAGGCCATGATGATCGTGGCCGTCCGCGAGGATGCGGAGGCCCTTGATTGTCTTCAAACCTGTTTCCAGTTCGATGGTGAGGGCCTGCTCTTGCGCCTGCCGCTCTTTCCAGTCCAGTTGCTGCATAAAATCCACGGCGGCACCAAGGCCGATGATACCCGCCACATCGGGGGTGCCTGCTTCAAATTTATAGGGCGGTTCGGCCCAGGTTTCCTTTTCGAGTGTGACGGAGGAAATCATGTCGCCCCCGCCCAGGAAAGGGGTCATTTGTTCGAGGTGTTTCTCGCGGACGTAGAGTACGCCGGTTCCGGTTGGGGCGAACATCTTGTGTCCGGAGAAGGCGAGGAAGTCGCAGTCGAGCGACTGCACATCCACCGGAATATGTGCGATGGCCTGTGCAGCATCGAGGCAGACGCGTATGCCGCGCTCGCGGGCCAATCGAATCAGGTCTTGTGCGGGGTTTACGATTCCCAGCACATTGGACATCAGGGTGAACGAGCAAAGCTTCACATCCGGTGTGAGGAGTGTGGCGAAGGCTTCTAGATGGAGCGAGCCATCGTTGTTTAATGGTGCATACGAGATGTTGAGTTGGCGCTCGCGTGCGAGGAGTCGCCAGGGAATGAGGTTACTGTGATGCTCCATTTCGGTGAGGAGTATTCGTTCGCCGGGCCGCATGTGGGCGGCAGCCCAGGAGTGTGCGACCAGATTGAGTGCCTCGGTGGTGCCGTGCGTGAAGAGGATTTCATGGACTTGGCGGGCGTTGATCAACCGCTGGATGGCGAGGCGGGTGTTTTCATAGCGTTCGGTGGCCTCTTCGGCCATGGAGTAGGTGGCGCGGTGCACATTGGCCGGGCATTCGCGGTAATAGCAATCCATGGCACGCATCACGCATTCGGGCTTTAGTGAGGTGGCGGCGCTGTCCAGATAATGTAGCGGACGACCTTGCGCGGCATACTCGGCGTAGACGGGAAATTCTTTTCGGATGGCGGCCAGATTCATGTGTCCTTTTTGTCTGAAATGGTTGGCGATTTATTTCTTTTTACCATAAACATTTGTTCATGGAAATCAAACCGTATCAGAGCATCCGCAAAATACATCTGACCGCTCCGCCCTGTACGCTGGGCATTACGGACGGTTCGGAGCGCGGCGACTATGCCGGTTCCGCGCACATGCTCCGGCGCATAGGCCGTCCTCATCAAGTGGTGAACCTGATGTTTCAGTATTATCCGGATGTGGAGCATTGGCCCACGCAGGGAGTGAAATGGCATGGCTTCTATCGGAATAATTCTTTGAACGAAGGGGATGGTTATTTCCCGTTGGTCTTGGAAGAGGGGGGTGTTTGGGGGCGTGCGTATCTGAAGCAGATCGCGGATGTTCGGGCGCACGGGCAGGATGCGCAACTTACGCTAACGCTGCATTGCGATACACCGAACGAAATCCTGGTGCGCATCGCGAAATCGTTGGTTCCATACGGTCGAATGCGCCTACGTATCAATCACGAATGCAATGGCAACTGGTTCTATTTCAACAGGCGATGGTCCTTCAAAGAGGTGAGTGATTTCTTTGTTCGTTTTCACCATATTCTGCATGAGCATGCGCTGGAAGTATGGACGGTAGCCTGTTGGAATGGCCCCGGCGAGGCCTATGAGGCACCGGAGAAGCTGGAAAAACACGGCAAGGTAACGCCGGATCAACTCGGGCCGATGTTTCAAATCGCGGATGTGATTTCCTTTGATCAATATGCCTCGCTGCATTACCTGTGGCCGGACCCAACTTTTGATCCGCAGCGCCCCACGGGTTCGTTTTCCATTCCATTTGAGTACTGGTGGAAAACACTAGTGGACTGCCACGACCTGATGTGCGAACTGCGCGGAAGCGAGGTGAACATTGAGGTGCATGAGGTCAATCAGGATTCGGAACTGTTCGGCGTGTTGGGGCAGGCCGAATGGATCAAGCGGTTTTATCGAGAAGCAGTGGCGCGGCGGTATCCCTGGCTGACCAACATCACATTCTACATGTTTCGTGATCGTGGGGGGCTCGGTTTGGAATGGGAAGATGCCGATGATCCTGAAAAAGTGGAGGATCGCCCGGCTCTCGCAGCTTATGCTCGGGCTGTTCAGGATACGTATTTTGAATACCGGGTGGTCGAGTCGAATGAACCGATACAGGAGCCGTTGGCCATGAAGTGGAGCTCCAGTGTGGAATCCGAAGGAATTCAGATCACCTGTCATGCGTCGCAGGACGGAGAGTCGCGAATCCTGCTGCCCCGCGAACAGCATATCCTGGCTGGGTGCGGAGGGCGTTGGGCCATCAAACGGTCGGGTGAAGAAGGTGTAAGCCTACCGCTTGTTCAGGGGGAAAACAACGTGCAGCTCTTTATGCCGCCGGAGGATGGCAAGAACAATGTGCCGGGGGCCTATGAAGCAGAGTATCAAATATAAAATATCAGAGATCAGACTTGAAATATGAGATTTCAGATTTGAGATTTGAGATATGAGGTTTCAGATTTGACGAATTGATTTAGTGCAAACCTCCGTTTGCGGAATTTAGTGCTGAAGTAGCCGTTCGCTCGCCGAGCGGGCGGAGGAGGGGCGTCAAACGGAAAAACACCGTGGCGCTCGGAGAGCACCACGCTACCAGGGTAAAAAGTTCTCTGCCTTTTGGCTGGTCCGGTGGGGTGGCGTTTGTTAGAAAATGTTCATGGCTTGGTAATGAAACCAGGCGGCCTTTTAGGAGAAACATCATGAAAAGAATCGGGATGGTTGTTTGCTGTATGTTCGGTTTGCTGGTGTGGAATGCTGCGGCGGGTGACGGAATGCAACGTCTTGTTTCCGGGAGCTGGATCGGCGATGCGGATAAGGCGATTGAGCAGCAGGGGCTGACCGCTGCGCCCGATGACCCCATGGTGCAGATGCTGACGGCTATGCTTTCGGGCTTGTCCTGCACGTTTGGCGAAAACTCCGTACACATGGGAATAGAGATGTTCGGTGAAAAAGAGAACGTGGATGCCGGAATTGAGATTTTGGAAGATACGGGTGATGCCATCACGATAAAAAATACCGATGGCGAGAAAATGGGCGCCGTTTCCGTGATTACCTTTCTCGATGAAGATCACATTCAGATTACAGAAGATACCCCGGGCGCACCCGCGCTTTTCCTGAAGCGGGTGGGCGCACAGGATGCGGCGTCGCAGGATGCCGCATTGGATGATGCGGAGTTGACTGCTGAAGAGTTAGCCGCTCAGGCTCCCGACGTAGAAGAAGTGGAGGCTGTTGTGGTGGTGGAAGAGCCCGCCGAGCCGCGTTTTATTGTGATTATTCCGGAGCAGATTGATACGGAGTGGTATTGGTATTATTACACCGAAGTTTCGCAGGACATTGTGCAGGCGTCGGTGGAAAAAGCGCTGGTGAAACAGGGGTTGGACGTGGTGGACTTGGCCACCGTTTCCATGTTCAGCAAGCCTGGCACGGCGGAGGGCATGTTGAACAAGACCGATGCCCTGAGTGCCGCTCAGGCCTCTGGTGCCACGCATTTGATTCTGGGCAAAGCCACGGCTGTGATGCAGGGGCGCAGTGTGGCCTATGGACTGGAAGTCATCCGCTCGAAGGCGCAGGCCTCTGTGAAGATTATTCGGGTGGCCGACGGCAAAGTGCTGGACATGGAGGATGCCGAAGCGGAAGAAGGCGGCCAGGTTCAGAAGGCGACCGGACAGGCCGCGCTGAAATCGGTCGGCAGGGATCTTGGAAAACGGGTGGCGCGGGCGGCTGAAAAGGCGCTGGCGAACGAATAGAATTGAAGCGACCTAAAGGAAATAGATTATGCGAAAACATTCTGTTCAACGCGCCGGCTTTACGCTGGTGGAACTCTTGGCCGTCATGATGATCATCGGCATTCTTGCCGGGCTAATCCTGGGCGTCTCCAGCTATGCCAGCCGAAAAGCCAGCGAATCCAAAGCCATCGCCGAAATGCAGAAAATCAAAAACGGCCTGGAAGAATATAAAATCAAATACGGAAAGTATCCGGGAGATGTAAATCAACGAATTGAGGATGACGACCTTTTAAGCCTCAGCAATTTTGTGAGCGATCTGGAATATACGGACAAAGTTGATGATCCATTCACGGAAACCAGGGATGTTAAGGGCATTGTCGACCCTTGGGGAAATGCCTATTGCGTTTCCAATCTCGGGTTCAGCATTCGGGTGATATCGGCAGGCCAGGATGTGAAGGATAATAAAAACATAAGCACAGCCGATGACATTGATTCCAACGCAGCGCAGTGAGTGTGCGCATGACTGATGGTCCAGATCAGAAAACGGATGGGACGCCGTCCACGGCGTCCTTTTCTGCTCCAGAGAGTGACGGACAACGGCACAACAAGGCGCAATACACGGCTTTCTTAAAGTTTCCAATCATTGGAAACTTTTTCGGCCATTTTTCCAATCGTTGGAAACTTTTTCGGCCGTTTTTCCAATCGTTGGAAACTTTTTCAGCGGTTTTTCCAATCGTTGGAAACTTTTTCAGCGATTTTTCCAATCATTGGAAAAACCGGTGGGCGCCGGGAGCACTGCTGTTCCGGCAGCGGGCTGTTTCGGAAGGATCTGCATCCGCGCGGGCCTCGCGCGGGCTTTGTGTTTTGCAGGTGGTTTTGTTGTGCTGCGCGGGGTGTGGGCCGGGGGGGATGGAGTCGGGAGGGGCGGCGGATGTGCGTGAGTCGCCGCAACGCATCATCTCGCTGGCACCGAGCATCACGGAGACCCTGTTTGCATTGGGACTGGGCGATCGGGTGGTGGGGGTCTCCGCTTTCTGCAATTATCCCGAAGCGGTGAAGGCTCTTCCGCGCGTGGGAGATTTTTTCAATCCGAATCTGGAAGCGATTATTCGATTGAAGCCGGATTTGGTGATTTTGTTGGAGTCCTCGGCGGATATTTATGAACGGCTGAAGGCACTGCATGTCTCGGCCTTGATGGTTCGACAGGAATCGGTGGAGGATGTCCTGGATTCTTTTGTGAAAATAGGGGAGGCCTGCGGTGCAGGAGAACAGGGCATTGCTCTGGCCGATTCGGTGCGGGGTGCCTTGGCCGATGGGATGGTGAATGAACGAACAGAAGAGGATCGCCCGACGGTGTTGATAGCGGTGGGGCATGAGCCCGGCCCGGATGGATATCAGCAGGTGTTTCTTGCAGGGCGCGATGGATTTTACGATCGGCTGGTCCGTGCAGCAGGCGGACGAAATGTCTATGAAGGTCCTGTGCCGTATCCTCAGATTTCGAGCGAGGGGCTGTTGCGGTTGAATCCAGACATTATTCTGGATATAGCGCCGGATTTGGATAAGCGCGGGATGACCAAAGAGGGTGTTGTTGAGCAGTGGCAGAAAACCGGGAGTCAACTTCCTGCGGTGGAAGAGGGGCGCGTGGTGGTGCTGGATCAAACGTATGTATCGGTTCCGGGGCCCCGAATTACGTTGCTGTGGAACGATATAAAAGGAGCGGTGCAAGGCCATGAGTGAGCTGCTGCAGGTGAACGGGTTATCGTATTGTGTAGACGAAGTGAGGATACTAGAGAACGTTTCGCTGACGGTTCAGGCGGGAGAGTATCTGGCTGTGATCGGACAGAACGGGGCGGGCAAGTCCACCTTGGTAAAATGTCTTGCCGGTATTCTGGAGGACTGGACGGGGAGCGTTAAACTGAACGGTGCGGAGCTGGTCGCAATGCACCCGAATGACCGGGCGCGTATGATCAGCTATGTGCCGCAGGGCGGCGTGGAGACCAATCCTTTTACCGTACAGGAATTTATGATGCTGAGTCGGTATCCGCATTACCGCGGGGGCCAGCCGGTACAAAGCGATCGAGTTGCCGTGGAAGAGGCTCTGGTGCTTGTGGAAATGCAGGGGTTCAGCAAAAGAAAAATGACGACATTGAGCGGCGGTGAGCGTCAGATGATCGGCATTGCCGCCGCCTTGGCCCAGCAGCCGCGAATTATCCTGCTGGATGAGCCAGTGACCTTTCTGGACTATCGTCACGCCGTGCGTATTCATCAGGTTCTTGCCGATGTCCAGAGCCGATGCGGTGTGGCCGTGGTATCCGTTTTGCATAATGTACACGATGCCGGACAGTATGCAGACCGCTTTCTGGCGCTGAAGTCAGGAAGCGTAAGGCAGGTGGGAAAGGCCACACGCCTCATGGAGGAGACCGCACTGCTTTCGGATATTTATGATGTCTCTTTTCTGTGTCTGAACGATTCGGCCTCCGGATTGTCTTTCCCGATTGTACATTCGTGATCTCACGTTGTTCTATTTCTTGCATTTGTCGTGCATCAAATGTACCATCACCCACCAAGTTGGAGCCTGAGATGTTAAGGAGTGCTAATGAAGCGTGTGCTGATAATTGATGACGACGATCAAATCCGCAAATTGATCTCCACCATGCTCGAGCGTGAGGGGTACGAGGTGGATCAATTGGATGACGGCATGAACGCCTATAAGCAATATGCTGCTCATCCCTATGACGTGGTGATTACGGATATCATTATGCCTGAAAAAGAAGGACTGGAAACCATTATGGAACTCCGGCGCGGTTTTCCTGATTGCAAGGTGATCGCCATATCCGGCGGGGGACGCATTTCCCCCACGGATTGTCTGGCCATGGCTGGGCATCTGGGCGTGGCCTACACTTTTTCCAAGCCATTTGAGCGGTCAGCGTTGATTGCAGCAGTCAAGCAATTGACCGAGTCCTAGCAATCCCTCGAATGTTGGACTAAGGGGGGGCATAAAGTTCGAGAGTGTTGAACTGCTCCAGAATATGGCGAGTGATTGCTTAAAAACTCCCCTATGGTTGGGAGTTGAAAGCGTGGGTGCTTTCCATTAGTTTACCGAAAAATCACTAGAGGTGTTTATGAGTGAAACGCAAGTAGCGGAACGGGTGAATTGGGTCGGGTATGTGGATTGGAGCATTCGGGATTTTCATGGCTATGAAACGACGCGCGGGTCCTCCTATAATGCGTACCTGATTCAGGACGAAAAGAATACGCTGATCGATACGGTCAAGGGGCCGTATGCCGATGAGTTGCTGCGGAATATTCAGCGGCATATCGCATTGGATAAGCTGGATTATATTGTGTGCAATCATGCGGAGCCGGATCATTCGGGGGCATTGCCGGCGGTGATGGCGGCTTGTCCGGAGGTAGAATTGATCTGCGATGCGAAATGCAAGGCCACCCTGGCGCGGTATTACGACACCCGGAACTGGAAAATGCGTATCGTGAAATCGGGCGACTCGCTCTCCCTCGGCGCCTATTCGTTGCAGTTTCTGGAAACCCCGATGGCTCACTGGCCGGAGTCCATGGCCACCTGGCTTCCGGAATGCAAACTGCTGTTCTCGATGGATGCCTTTGGGCAGCATTACGCCGCTAGCAAGCGCTTCGATGATTCGGTTCCGCTGGCTGTTGCCCTGGAAGAGGCGAAAATCTACTATGCCAATATCTTGATGTGCTACGAGCGCCCGGTGAACAATGCGCTGGATGCGGTGAAGAGCCTGGCCCCGGAAATCTTGGCCCCCAGCCATGGTATTATCTGGCGAAAGCACGTGGATAAAATTCTTAGCGCTTATGCCGATTGGTCGGTCTGCAAGGCCGACCGCAAGGTGGTGATCCTTTACGACACCATGTGGCAGAGTACAGCAAAAATGGCGCATACGTTGTATGAAACGGTGGTGGATGCCGGCGTGGAGTGCAAACTGATTTCCATCCGCGCTACGCATATAACGGACATTGTGACTGAATGCATGGATGCGGCGGCCATTGCCGTGGGTTCGCCCACGTTGAACCAGACGTTGATGCCGCAGGTTGCAGCAGCTCTGACGTATCTGATGGGATTGAAGCCTTCCGGCAAATGCGGGTTCGCCTTCGGTTCCTACGGATGGGGAAAGGGCGGACCAGAGGCCGTGAACGACTATTTGGAAAAAATGAAATTCAGGATTTTGCGTGAACCGCTGAAATGCCAGTATGCCCCGGATGAAGAGGCGTTGGCGGCGTGCCGGGAAGCTGGCGGGCTGCTGGTGAAAGAGGCTGAATTGGTCGGATAGAAAAGAAAACAACCCAGAGAAAGGAATGCGCATCATGAAGAAATACGTTTGCAATGTGTGCGGTTATGTCTATGACCCGGCGACAGGTGACCCGGACAATGGGATTGCCCCGGGCACTTCTTTTGAAGCTCTGCCGGATGATTGGACCTGTCCAGAATGCGGTGTGGGGAAAGACGAATTCACCGCTGAATAATCGGTGATATTGGTTTGAAATGGAGGACGGTCGGGCATGGCACCATGCCCGAGCCGTCTTTTTTGAATGATATGAGTGAAATAATACATGAGAGAACAGTGTTGCGTGGGATTGGGCTGAGCCAGGGCTGTACGGTGGCTCGGGTATGTCTTTTCAACGAGAATCGGCACAGCAATTTGCCCATGTACAAAGTACAGGGCGAGGGTGTGGAGCGGGAGATGAACCGCCTTGAGCGGGCGTTGAAACTGGTCACGCAACGGCTGGATGAAATCCGTGAGCGGGTGGCTCTTCAGATCGGAGCGGCGGAAGCGGAAATCTTTTCAGCGCAGAAGATGATTTTGGAGGATGAAAAGGTCCTGCAGGAAATACGAAGCCAGATTACTGATAAGAACAGCAACGCCGAAGCGGCAGTCATTGAGGTGCTGGATCGGTATGAGACGCGCCTGCTTGAGATTGATAACGAATATATCAAGGAGCGGGCTACGGATTTGGGGGAGGTGCGTCGAAGACTGCTCGACGTGCTGAACAATATGCAGCCCTCCCTTCAATGTGCCGATCAGGAGCATTGTCGCCGGGGTAGACACCGCATTATTGTGGCGGTGGAATTGACGCCCTCACTGGCGGTGGATATCAACACCTCGGAAACGCTTGGATTTGTAACCGAGCGGGGCGGCGTAAACTCCCATGCCGCGATTTTGGCGCGTGCGCTGGGTATTCCGGCCGTCAGTGGAATTGAACGTATTCACAGTCGGATTTCCTGCGGAACCGAATTGCTGGTCGATGGCGGCACCGGGGAAGTGATCGTTTGGCCAGACGATGGAGACAAACAGCGGGCCACGCGTGCGGCGGCAGAGCCCTTGCCGAATCTGCGGGTGCCCGGCTTTGCCGTGGCGGCGAACATCAACACGTCCGAGGATGCGGCGGAGGCCTTGAATGTGGATGCGGAGGGTATTGGCCTCTACCGGACGGAGTTTGAATTTATCGCAGCGGGACGGTTGCTGAGTGAAGAGGAACAGACGGAAAGATATTCACGGGTCGTTCAGGCCATGGAGGGGCGTACGGTCACTTTTCGTATGCTGGATGTGGGGGGAGACAAGCCATTTGCGTTTCTGGATTTGCCGAAGGAAGACAATCCGGCACTGGGTTGGCGCGGTACGCGCCTGCTGCTTGGCCTCCCTGATCTATTCCAGACTCAGGCGCGAGCCATCGCGCGGGCTTCGCGGCTTGGTCCCGTGCGTGTGATGTATCCGATGATTGTGGACCGGGATCAGTTTCTACGTGCCAGCTTGATGTTCCGGGAATCCGTACAGGAACTGGAATGCGGCGAGATTCTTCAAGGGGTCATGTTCGAGGTACCGTCCGCCTGTTTGAGTGCGGAAGAGATTCTTCGCGAGGCGGATTTTGCCAGCGTGGGCAGTAATGATTTGATTCAGTATCTTTTTGCGGTGGACCGGAACAATGAAAAGGTGGCACCGGATTACCGGACGGACCATCCTTTGCTCTGGCGGTTGTTGAAAACGCTGGTTCAGGCGGCTGAAAAGATAGGCAAACCAATCACGCTATGCGGTGAAATTGCCGGAGTTCCGGAATATGCCGTGCGCCTGCGAGAACTTGGTTTTGAATCCGTGAGTGTGAGTACCCGGCTGATTCCGAGGGTGCGGCGGGCTATCAATCTTCAACGGCAGGAAAAGGAGCAAACACTATGAGATTCGGCATCATCGGAGGCGGACATGCGGGTGTAAAAGCGGCGGAAACGGTTCAGACGGCAGGACACGAAGCCGTGATTTATTCAAACGAAAATGCCCCACCGTATTACCGTCCGAAAATTATTGCCTACGCCTTCAGGCAGGCCAAGCCGGAAGAATTGCTGATGCATCCGCAGGCATGGTATGCAGAGCATGGAATCGAACTGCGCCTCGAAACACCGGTGGAAGCCTTTAATGCGGATGCCGCGAGTATCCTCGCATCCGGGCGGGAAGAAACCTTTGACGGCGTGATTCTGACAAGTGGCTCGGGGCCATTCATTCCTCCGGTAACGCAGGGCGAAGCTGATCGAGTGCTTCCGCTGTGGAATCTGGCGGATGCAGAACGCATTGCCGAACTGGCGGAAGAAGGTTTGGAGCTGGTGATCATCGGCGGCGGTATTCTTGGCATCGAAGCGGCCTTGCGGGCCGTAGCCATCGGGATACGTGTGACGGTGGTGGAACGATTGCCAAGATTGTTGCCGATGCAGTTCGGCCCGAATGCCTCGCCGATTTTACAAGAGGTGCTCAATGCAAAGGGTATCCGTGTGATTGCAGGGGGATCGGTCACCTCCATTCGGCAGGAGGGCCAATCGGTGCGACTCGATCTGGACGGCATGGATTCGTTGCAGGCGGGTCTGGTGCTGATGTCGGTGGGGTCCCGCCGCAATGTTCAATTGCCGGAGCAGGCGGGCCTGCACACGGATCGGGGTGTGTTGGTGGATGAAACCCTGCGCGCATCGGACGGCTTGGTATGGGCGGCTGGTGATATCATTCAGATACCTGGTCTCAACCGCTGCTCCGCGCTCGATGCTACGATCCAGGGGCGTCTCGCAGCAGCCAATATGTTGGCCGCGCTGACTGGCGGAACACCCACGCCTTACAAACCTTCGGACGCGGCGGTGAATTATAAATTTAACGACTTTGAGGTCCATTCCGTGGGGCGCGTGGCCGAGGAAGGCGACCGGGAGGACGTGGTGGAGACCGATGAAAAAAGCTGCCGCATTCGCGTGTTGGACGGGGCCGGAAAAACCGTGGGTGTACAGATGGTTGGAACCGGACTTGATTTCAAAAAGTGGGCCGCCGAACTTGTTTGATTCAAAAATGCCCGTACGTGTGCTGCTGCTGACGCCGCCGATGGTTCAATTCAATGCGCCCTACGCCGCTACCCCGCATTTGACTGGTTTTCTGCGGGCACATGGGGTAGATGCGCGGCAGGCTGATTGGTCGCTGAGGGCTGGGTTGACGCTTTTTTCGCGGCGCGGCATTCACCTGATGGCGGTTGAAGCGGAAAAGATACCTTGTGCGCACCGCACGGAAGGCGTCGGACTTTTTCTGAACCGCGTGGAGCGTTATGCCGATTCGGTTGATGCGGTTGTAGCCTTTCTTCAGCAGAAAGAGTCAGGCAGTGCGCGGCGTATTTTGGATGGGTCGTGGCTTCCGGAAGGTCCGCGTTTTCGTCTGGTTGGCGAACTGACCGAACGCGGATGCGCTCCCTATGCGAAGGATGAGGCGGCGCGAGCGCGCTTTCTGGCCAGTCTATATTTGGATGATTTGGCCGACGTGATCCGCGAAGGGGTGGATTCGCGGTTTGGCCTTTCAAAATATGCGGAACAACTCGGCTTGTCGGCGGATTCATTTTCTCCTCTGTTCAAGGCGCTGAATCAATCGGCCAGCCTGATGGACCGTTTGATGGACGAGTGGGTGGGGGAATTGGCGGCGCAGGGGATGCCAGATCTGATTGGCCTGACCATTCCCTTTCCGGGCAATGTGTATGCAGCGTTCAGGATAGCGCAGTGCATCCGTCGGCACGCGCCGCAGGTTCGAATTGCGGTGGGCGGGGGCTATGTGAACACGGAATGGCGAAGGCTTTCCGATGTGCGTGTATTCGATTATCTGGATTATATTCTTTATGACGACGGTGAGCACCCGCTTTTGCGATTGGTGGAATTTTTGGAAGGAAAACGCACCCGCAGCGAACTGGTGCGTACGCGCTTCTTGGAAAATAGTCGTGTGACGTATGTAGATGATGCGACCGCGCCGGAAGTGCGGCATCGAGATCGCCCCGCTCCCTGCTTTCACGGGCTGAACCTGGATCAGTATTGCCCGATGATTGAGAGTCCGAATCCCATGTACAGGCTTTGGTCGGATCGGTGCTGGATCAAACTGATGCTGGCACACGGCTGTTATTGGCATCGTTGTGCATTCTGTGATACGAGCCTAGATTATATTCGACGCTACGATCCAGCGCCTGCCGGTCGAATAGTGGAATGGATCGAGCAGATCATCGCAGAAACGGGCCGTCGCGATTTTCATTTTGTGGATGAGGCCGCACCGCCCTCGCTGTTGCGTCGCCTGTCCGAAATACTGATCGACCGGAATATTCAAATAAGCTGGTGGACCAACATCCGATTCGAGCGGGCGTTCGACGCGGAGCTGTGCAATTTGCTTGCGCGTGCCGGATGTCTGGCCGTTACAGGCGGGATGGAGTGTGCGGAGGATCGTTTGTTGGCTCTGATGAAAAAAGGGATGACGTTGAAGGGGATGGCGCAGGCCGCTCATTCCTTGGCCGAAGCCGGCGTTCTGGTGCACGCCTACCTGATGTATGGATTTCCCACGCAGACGCGACAGGAAATCGTGGATGCGTTGGAATATGTCAGGCAACTGTTCGGATCGGGGTGTCTGCATTCGGCCTATTGGCACCGCTTTGCCCTGACCGTGCATAGTCCGGTTTACGAGCAGAAGCAGATATTCGGCATTGAGCCTTCGGTGCTTTCCGACGGCGGCTTCTCGCAAAACGGGATTGCGTATGTCGAGCCGAATGGCCTGAAGGATCAGAGTATAGGAACAGCGCTTCAGGCCGCCGTGTATAACTACATGCATGGCGTTGGACTGGATGAACCTGCGGAGGCCTGGTTTGAATGCAACATGCCCGCTCCGCGGCTGAAAAAAATCGCTGTGCGATCCTTTATCCGGATGGAAAAATAGTCGGAAATGAATGTTTAAATTGCAAAGGCGTCTTGCTATCCCGTATGAAGAGGCTGCGTGGTAAGTAGAGGTGTGCCGGGGCTCTGTTGGTGTGAGCCGAAAACGGGAAAGGTTTTAGAACGATGAGTTTTAATTTCAAGGAACTGGCGATTCCGGGGGTCTGGGTGATTGAGGCAAAGTGCTTCGGGGATGCGCGAGGGTATTTCATGATGTCCTATCGGGGTTCCGTGTTTGAAGAGCAGGGAATTACCGAACGGTTTGTGCAGGATAATGTGTCGCAATCCACGCAGGGTGTGCTGCGCGGACTGCATTATCAGGTTGCTCCCCATGCGCAGGGCAAACTCGTGATGCCGCTGCGTGGAGAAATCTTTGATGTCGCGGTGGATATTCGGAGCGGTTCGTCGACCTATGGGCAATGGGTGGGGGAATATTTGAAGGCTGGCACGGGGCGTATGATGTATGTGCCGCCCGGTTTTGCCCACGGATTCTGCGTGCTGAGTGAAGAGGCGCTGTTTACCTACAAGGTCACGGCGGAATATGAGCCGTCAGCGGAGCGGGGTATTTGCTGGAATGATCCGGCGGTGGGTATCGAGTGGCCGGTGCGTGAGCCCCTGTTGTCGCCCAGGGACGCGCAGTTGCCCCCGTTGGCGCAGGCGGAATTGGCATAATACCGAATTACGCCATGATGTTTATGTGGCGTCCGATGCGGGGAAGTGCGTGAGCCGACATGCCGTCGGTCTGTTCGAGTCCGGTGGCGAGTGAATCTTCTGAAGAGGGCTGGTATTTGACCGTCCGAATTCCTGCGGCGGCTCGGTAGTCGGCGAGGGCCTTCAAGGCGTCTTGTACCGTGATTTGCTGTGCTTGCTGAATTTCCATGGGTTTCAGTACCTCCGAACAATGAAAAGCAAGCTTCCTGCCATAGAAGTATACAAACAAAACGCGGGTAGGTAGTATGTATACCTGTATGTGGCGTATGGTGGATGCTGAAGGAGGCTTTGAATGAGCAGGACAGGGCGGTTTGTGTGTTTTCTCTTTTTTTCGGCGTCTCTTTTCGCTCGCCCTATCACGGGCGAGGCTGCGGAACTGTACCTCTATGATGATGGCTTGGGCAGCGGGTGGGAAAACTGGTCATACAACTCGATTATAGACTTGGCCTGCGTCAATCCCGTCTACGAGGGAAGCCGGTCCCTGCGTGTTGATGTTACTGGAGATTGGGGCGCTTTGGCCCTGAATCACAGTGCCGTGACCGTTTCTGCCTATCAATCCCTCCAGTTTGCCGCCTACGGGCTGACGGAAGACGCTGAGGTGAAGCTGTTTTTTCTCGATGGGGTTACGCCCTTTGGCAACGTGGCGCTGAATACGTACGTGACGGGAGGCACACTGGGTACGGGGCAGTGGAAGACGGTATCCATTCCTTTGGCGGACTTTGCCATCACCGGTGAAACCATTACCCGTCTGGATTTCCAGGCAGTCACCAGCGCGGGTCGTCCGGCTTTTGTTCTGGATCAACTAAAGCTTACCGATGCGAATGCTCCGCCGGATCTGGTCGGAACTCAGGTTTCCGGGCGTGATCGTGTGTTGGTTTATTTCAGTGAAGCGATGAATCCGGCAAGCTTTGGGGCATCTGCGGCGTCGCTGCAAAATCCGGATGATCCCGCTTATGCAGTGCCCGTTTCTGGTGCATTCAGTGCGGCGGACTATCAGTCCGATTCCCAGGCTCTGACCATTCGGTTTTCAAGCCTTCTCGGGACGGCGGGTGTCTACACGCTGGCGCTATCCGGCTTTGAGAGCCTTGCCGGAGGAACGATTCCTTCCAACACCACATCGACTTTTTCGCTGGTGGGTGCCTCGGTGGACATCACCGTGGGCGAAAACGAGCACGTGATCAGTCCGTATATTTACGGGGTAAATCTGGCGCCTGATGAAAATTATCTGCGAGGTGCGGGCTTTACCGTGAACCGCCGGTCGGGCAACGATAACAGTTGCTATAACTGGAAGATCGAGGCTTCCAATAAGGCGGAAGATGGTTGGTATCAGAATTTTCGATGGGACCCAGTGCATTCGACCAACTCCATGGAGTTGACGGCCCTGATGAATGCACGCGCCGGTGCGGCCATGTTCTGGACGATGCCCATGCAGGCTTGGGTGGCCAAGGATTTTTCCTCCTACAGTTTTTCTGTCGCTGAATACGGCCCCCAGCAATTTCAGTATGGTGATATGGGAAACGGCTATGTAACAAATGGGGAAGGGCGTTTGCGTATCACTGGCAACAATCCACGCGATGCCTATGTCCCGGCTGCGGCTTCCAGCAGCGAAGGGGATGCGGCAGATACCGTCTACATGGATGAATGGCTGATGCAACTGAAGTCACAGTTTGGTGAATTGACCGAACAGCTCTTCCCGATGGTCTCGCTCGATAACGAAATCGACATCTGGTTTGATGTGCATCACGATACCTATCCCACGAACATGACCTATGCGGTCATGCTGGACAAGATCACTCGGTACGCCTCCATGATCCGCTCCAACATGCCCAACCTTCAAATACACGGTCCGGTCAGTACCGGTTGGTGGTTTTATTGGAACTCAGATGCTGCGGACCATGTGGCGGATCGAGCGGCCAATGGAGGCTACGATTTTCTGGAGTGGCTGCTGCTGAAACTTCAGGAGCATGAGAATGAGACCGGTGTCCGGCTTATCGATGCCCTCGATATTCACTATTATCCTGCCAAAGACCTTATTTTTAACGCCAAGTCGGATGCCGCCACACGCGCCACCCGTATTGCAGAGATTGATTCCTTCTGGAACACGAATTTTGTCGATCGGTGTGCCTGTATTTCCAGCAATACATGGGCCACCACGAATCAGCCCGCCAATAATAAGCCGTACATTCTTCCACGTTTTAAAGAACTCATAGCCAATCATTATCCCGGCACGAAACTGTGCATCAGCGAATGGCAGATGGGCGGTGATAATGACATCAGCGCGGGAGTAGCGGTGGCCGATGGGTTGGGCGTCTTTGGTCGTGAGGATCTCTACATGGCCTGCTACTGGCGTTGGGGTAATGATGTGCCCACCAACTCGCCAGCGTGTCAGGCGTTTGAAAGCTATGGCAATTATGATGGGGAGGGAGGCCGGTTTATGCCGATATCTTGCCCAACGGCGGCTTCCGACCCGGACCTGCTCAGCGCGTATGCCTCGCGCAGCCGTGGCGGAGATCGTCTGACCCTGGCTCTGATTAATAAATCGCCCGATAAACAGGTGCTTGCCTCGATTGACCTGAGCGGCTTTTCCCCTGGAGCGACCGCACGGGTTTATCGGCTGAGCGAACCGTGGACAGATCGACTAATTCAAGCCGACGCGATTACCAACGTATCGGCGTCTTTTGAGGTGGTAACGCCGCCCTATTCGGTGACGCTGCTGGTTCTGGATGGTTCTCCTGCCGATGACGATGGCGATGGGATGCCTACCCTCTGGGAATTTCTCTATACCAACACCACCGATGCGTCAGCGTCTTCTTTGCAGCCGTATGTGGCCGATGGAGAAGCCGATAACGACCACGATGGCATTTCCAATCTGCTGGAGTATCAGGCCCTGACCGATCCGACGGCTTCCGCGTCCGTATTCCGCTTATCCTACGATGCCGCGTCTTTTGCCAACCTCTTCTCCAGCCAAACCACCGGCGAGAGAAGCTATGCCCTGCTCGCGGCAACGAACCTATCGAGTGGCACATCCTGGACCAATCTGGGGAATGTCTCCGGGACCGGAAGTACCATTTGCTGGCCCGATCCCATCCGGGATGACCTAAAGTATTATCGGGCGCACAGCATAACTCCCTGATACGTTGGATTGGGTTGCAGGGGCGTTATTTGTATCCGCGAAAGGCTTCATAGAGGGCGGCTGAAAGCACGATGACGCCGCCGATCAGCGTGCGCAGGGAGGGTTTCTCGCCGATCAGCAGAATGGCAAAGCAGGTGCTGTAGAGAGGCGTGAGCGCCTGCATAATGGCGGTGGTTTTTGCCTTCAAGGAAACCAAGCTCGCGATATACAGTGTATGTGACGCCGCCGTGAAGACCAATCCAAGGATAACGATCCAGAAAATATCATGGGCGGCAAAGGTGATGGGCGTAAAAAAGAGTGCGGGCAACAGAAGTAGTCCGGCCAGAGCTGTTTGATACATCATCATCAATGTGCTGTCGTAGCGTTGAACTAGGCTGCGGCTGACGATGCCTCGAAAGGTGAAAAGCAGGGCGGATACAATGCCGAAAAGAACGCCTTGGGTGATGTGATCGCTCAGATTGAAATCCGGGACCAGCGTGGCCACCCCGATCAGCACGACCACTCCGGTGAGGATGTCTTTACGCCGTAGCCTTTCCCGTCGCATCAACGGTTCCAGGAGAATCGTGAGTACCGGGTACGTGCACATGGCAATGACCGCTACGGCCACGGAAGACACGCGGATGGCCAAAAAATACGCGACCCAGTGAAGTCCCATCATAAGACCACAGAAGAGTACGCGGCGGGTGTCCTTCGCGGATTTCAGACGAAAGTCAACTCGCCGAAGCAGGCAGACCGCCAGCAGGGCCACCGCTGCAATCAGGCAGCGCAGAACAATCAGTGGAACCACGGGAATCGAAATGACCTTCACCAGCAGTGGGGTGATGCCCCAGAGCAGGATGGCCGCGTTCAGATAAATAAAACAACGCTTGGTCGATACGTTGTCGTTCATAAGCGGACGCTCCCAAGCGCTTTTCATGGCGAAAAGATGAGGTCGGGAAGGGAACTCACGCTTTCGTGAACCAGGCGATTGTTTTTTCCAGTCCCTCTGCAAAAGGCACCACGGGCGACCAGCCGAGTTTTTCGTGTGCCAGGGCGTTGTCCGCCTGTGAATCGCGCACCTCGCCCGCACGTGCGGGGTGATACTCTGGTTCGGCGGTACTGCCGGTCATTGCTTTAATTTTAGCGGCCAGTTCGTTCACGCTGATGCGGTCGCCGCAGGCGGCATTGCACACGCAACCGGCGGATTCCTCGGGGGCCGTTCGGCAGGTGAGATTCGCGCGAAGCACATTTTCCACATAGGTGAAATCGCGGGTCTGCGTTCCATCGCCATAAATCATCGGAGCACGATTATTGGAAAAGGCGTCGATGAAGAGTGGGATGACGGCGGCATAATGCGAGGCGGGGTCCTGGCGCGGACCGAAGACGTTGAAATAGCGCAGCGCGAAGGTTTTCAGTCCGTACAGGCGGTGAAAGATGGTGCAGTAATGCTCGCCGGCCAGCTTGGAAAGGGCATAGGGCGAGAGCGGCATGGGCTTCATGCTTTCCACCTTCGGAAGCGTCGGCGTGTCGCCATAAACCGAGGAGGAAGAACTGAATACTAGACGTTCAACGCCTGCATCGCGTGCCGCCAGGAGCAGATTGAGCGTTCCGGTAATGTTCACCTCATTTGTGCTCAACGGATCTTTCACGGAGCGAATCACGGAGGGTAGGGCGCCGAAATGAAAAATGTGGCGCACGCCCTGAACGGCCTTTGCCACGGCATCCGCATCACGCAAATCCCCTTCGACGATCTCCACATCCGACTCGACGTCGGTCAGATTTTCGCGGCGCCCCGTGGAAAAATTGTCGAAAATGCGGACGGATTTTCCTTCCGCCAGGAGGGCCCTCGTGAGATTGCAACCGATAAAGCCTGCGCCGCCCGTAACTAGATTTTCCATAGTACACATCCTTTCAAGTGCCCATAATATTACTCTTTTTCATGATCGGCGCACAGTGCAAAAATGGGGGAAACCAGCATGCCGTATGTTGAAAAAATATCTGCGTGTGGGAGTATCTGGATTGATTGAATACGAGCGTGCCTGTATAACCGGGCAAAAAGGAGAATTTCTCATGGCAATGAAACATGACTGTGTGGTCATTTTGGATTTTGGAGCGATCAATGCTCAAATGGCGGCCAAGGCCGTGAGGCGGCTGAATATTTATTGCGAAGTGCTGCCCTGGTCGGTCGGTACGGACCGGATAAAGGCACTCAACGCAAAGGCCTTGATCCTGCAGCGCGGCGCGGCTTGCGGCGAGCGTACGCTTGGGCGCGAGCTTCCTGAAGAAACCGCGCAGCTTGGTCTCCCGATGCTAGACCTGCTGACGGAAAATTGCGATGACGCCACGCTTCAGCGTTTTTTGGTTGAGCAATGCGGTTTTACACAGGATTGGACTATCGAGCGTTTCATCGAGGAATGCGTCACGGATTTGCGGAAGCAGGTGGGCGATCGGAAGGTGTTGCTGGCCATGTCCGGCGGGGTGGATTCTTCCGTGTGCGCGGCTTTGTTGCATCGGGCGGTCGGAAGCCAATTGACCTGCGTTTTCGTGGATCACGGCTGCATGCGGAAAGGAGAGCCGGCGCAGATTGCGCAGGTGTTCCGGGATCAATTCGGCATCCACTTGATTTCCATTGATGCCGAGGCCCGTTTTCTTGCAAAGCTTCAGGGGGTGACCGATCCCGAAATCAAACGTAAAATCATCGGCGAGGAATTTATCCGCGTATTCGAGGAAGAGGCACGCAAGCTGGGGGATCTGGACTATTTTGTGCAGGGCACGATCTACCCGGACATCATTGAGAGCGGATGGGAAGGTGGAAAGAGCGTCAAGGCGCATCATAATGTTGGTGGTCTGCCGGAGCGCATTGACTTCAAGGGAATCATCGAACCGGTCAAATATCTGTTCAAAGATGAAGTGCGCCAAGTGGGAGCAGCTCTGGGCATTCCGCCGGAGATTACGCAGCGCCAACCTTTTCCAGGGCCCGGCCTGGGGGTGCGTTGTCTTGGCGAGCTGACCAAAGAAAAACTAGATATGCTGCGCGAGGCTGACGCCGTTTTTCGCCAGGCTATGGATACCGGCGGATTCTCAAGCGATGCAAGCCAGTATTTTGCGGTTCTGACGAATGTGCAGTCGGTCGGTGTGGCTCAGGATGAGCGGACCTACGGTTATGTGATTGCCTTGCGTGCCGTGCAGACGACGGACTTCATGACGGCCGGAGTGGTGCCGCTGCCTTTGGAATTTCTGATTAGGGTGGCCGGAGAAATTGCTTCCTCAGTACAGGGCGTGAATCGCGTGGTGTATGACATCACCAACAAACCGCCGTCCACCATTGAATGGGAATAGGGATTTTCATCACCGCTTGTGCGTTGGCGTTTGATTGACGTGCAGGTGATGATTTGATAATAGAACGCACGTCATTCGATGCGTATTTTTCGGTGCATAGTCGCCGTATGGCGAAGGTGGAGGGAATCATGGTTGATGCAGATCGGAGTTACATGCGGCACCCCATGAATATTCCCATTCAATATACGATCGAAGATCAGCAAGTTGGGAATCCATCCCTGCGAAACATCAGCAAGGGCGGGCTCTGCTTCAGGTCGGACGAGAAAATCCCGGTAGGTTCAAATATCAACGTGGCCATCAACGTGGGAGACGTTTCGGCGGAGGTGAAGGGGGTCGTGGCGTGGATCGTGAAGAAGGGCCTGTTTTACGAGGTTGGCGTTAAGTTTGATGAGACCTCGGATGTTTTTCATTTTCGCCTGATTGAACAGTTGTGCAGCATTGCCCATTACCGGCAGGAGATTCTTGAAAAAGAGGGGCGCGATCTGACGAATGAAGAGGCCGCCTGCGAGTGGATCAGCAAGTACGCGGCGACGTTTCCCGAGGTATGAGCTATTGCCGGGTGGCGTTGAATGTTCCCGAATAGGTACCTGAGCCGTGCGCGGCATTTCCGCTGCCCGAAATGGACCCGATGATCCGATCGTTCACGATGGAGGCGGAATAGATCAACTGGCCGATTTCAGTCTCCGCCATCATGGTAAAGGAGTCACCATTCAGCGGCGAGCGCATAAACTGGTTGGGGGATAGGGTGTCGGACGTGGCATAGCCATCGGCTGAGATCGTAATGGCGATCAATCCGCTTTCGCAGGTAGTGTTGGTGGAGGTGGCATAACAGGTGGTGGCGGAGCCGGCATAGGTTCCTGCGGAATCGGTGTTCGGCGCGTCGGAATCTCCACCACCGCCTCCACCACCTCCGCCTCCGGCCAGGAGCAGCACGGCACCTCCGGCCACCACAACGGCGCCACCCGCTATCAGGGCGGGTTTCACCCAGGTGCTTTCACCGCCTGATTCCGGGTGGGTGCCGGAGGGTTGAGACGCAGCGGGGGATACAGAGGTCTCTTCGAGTGAAAGAATGCCGATGCGATACCAGTCGGTTTCCGTGAGAAGTCCATCGGTGGTCGTGGCATCAATGTAGTAGTTGATGGAGCGGTAGCCGCTGATAAAGGCGGCGGGGATGGTGCCGGACCAGGTAGCACCGTCCAACTGTTTCATGGGTATCTTCACGGGCGCGGAATCGGTCGATGTGGTGAAGTGCAGGGTGACGGCTGCGAGGGGAGCGGCGGGAGACGTCACCTGAGCCCGGAAGTTCAGCGATTGATTCATGGCGGCGCTGGTGAGTGGGCGATGCTTGATGATCGGTGCCTTCGACTCCGCCCGTGTGGACGGTACGACGACGGCGAGGAGAAATAGAATCGGAAGGTAAATTTTGAGTTGGTTCATTTTATTGTTTCCCAGCAAAGGAGTCTTTTGTTTTTTCTTTTTCTTCGGGGGTGGCGTCTTTTTCGTGATCGGCGAGGCGCACGGCCACGACTTTGGATACGCCGTGTTTTTCCATGGTGACGCCATAGAGCACATCGGATGCAGAAATGGTTTGGCGGCTGTGCGTGATGACGATGAATTGCGAGCGGTTTAGAAAACTCTGCACGGTTTTTACGAAGCGCCCGATGTTGCTGTCGTCGAGGGCGGCATCGAGTTCATCGAGCACGCAGAAGGGGCTGGGCTTGACCATGTAGAGGGCAAAGAGCAGGCCCACCGCCGTCATGGTGCGTTCGCCGCCGGAGAGCAGCGAGATGTTCTGGAGCTTTTTCCCTGGCGGGCGTGCAATGATCTCGATGCCGGATTCGAGGACATCTTCTTCATTGACCAGCACAAGCTTGGCGGACCCGCCGCCGAAGAGCTGCTTGAACATTTCTTGAAAGTTTTCGTTCACCTTGTTGAAGGTTTCGGAGAAGAGTTCGGTGGTGGTGATGTTGATTCGTTTAATCATCTCAATGAGTTGCTGCTTGGCGTTGACGAGGTCATCCTGCTGTTGGGTGAGAAACTGGAAGCGCTCTTCGAGTTCCTGATGTTCTTCGATGGCGACGAGATTCACGGGGCCCATCGAGGATATTTTGGTGCGTAATTCGGCGATATTGATTTCGATGGTATCGCGGTCGCACGGTTCGTTTTCTTCCCATTCGGGCGCGGGTTCGCTGGCGAGTTTGTCTTCTGTCAGTTGATAGTCGGCCTGAATGCGGTCGAGCACGTTTTGACGCCGCATCCGGTGTTCCGTGGCCTGCACCTCAGATTGGCTTTTCTGTTGGCGGACGTCTTCGAGCGCCTGACGTTTCAGGCGCAACTCTTCTTCCAGCGAGGTCTGTCGGCGGTTGGCATCGCGCTGTTGATTGCGCAGTTGGATGAGGGTTTCATCATCGCGGGTGACCTGTTCTTCGAGCGGGGCGATGCTGCGCTCGGATTCCGCAATGGCGATCTGAAGGTTTTCAATATGTTTCTGATACGAGGAGATGCCGCGAGAGCGTTCTTCGATGATCTGTTCCAGACTGCGTATCTGAGATTTGAGGGGCTCCTCCTGATGAAGAATCTGATCCACCTGGTGTTTCTTTTCGGCCACGGCAATGCGGGAGTCCGTGAGTTCAGCGTGCAGGCGATTCCGGTCCGCTTCTTTTTTGCGCAGTTCTTCATTATGAAGCTGTATGGTGGCGCGGATATCGGCCTGCCGGTTGCGCAGGCGGTCAATTTCCTGGACGATGTCGAGTCGGCGGGTTCCGCCGGATGAATCCTGTTCCTGCAATTCTCCGAGTTCCCACTCGATGGTTTCTTCGCGCTCGCGGCACAGTTTCAGCTCACGCTGAATCTGCTGGGTTTCCCCCTGGCACATGGCCAGCTCACGGCGCTGCTGAAGAAGAGTTTCCTGGGCCTCGTTGATCTGCTGTTCGGTGGTGGAGTCATCGGCGAGTGCCTGACTGAGGAGTTCACGTTGACGTTGAGCCTCCTGATTGAGCGTCTCGGCATCCTGGGTCCATTCGGAAAGGAGGTGCTTGCGGGTCAGCGGATTTCCGGTTTCGGATTCGGGCATCCAGTATTCCACGCCTCCACCCGGATGAAGGATAATGCCGCCATGCGTGACCCAGGTGATCCGATCCGGGACATCGGCGGGAATTTCTTCGAGAGAAGAGATGACGCGCACCTGGCCCAGCATCCGCGACATGAGCGACTGGGCGGACGCGCCGCAGGTCACATGCCGGATCAGCGGCTCGCCGGGGAGATCACTCTCCGGCAGGGAAATTTCAGGGGTATCGCAAATCACGAACCGTGCTGCACCGACCGATTCGCGTTGAAGTAGATCGAGCAGGCTCAGGGCGGCCTGGCGGTCCTTCACGATCAGGGCGTCGAGCCACGAGCGCATGACCGCTTCGAGGGGGCGTCGATAATCGCCTTTCGCTTCGATTTGATCGGCCAGTGAGCCTAGCAGGCAGGACTTGTCGAGGCCGGAGTCTTCGGGAAAATGCTTCATGAGAAAACGTGCGCCACCCGGGAAGGGCTCGTGGTCGGAGTCCGTGCGCTTGAGCATGTCGATCTGGGCCATTTTTGCGGCCAGCTTGTTCTGGACGGCGTTGAGTGCCTCTTTGGTTTCCTGAATTTGTTGGTGGCGATTGTGCTTAAGCTGTTTGATCTGGTTCAGGAGTTCTTCCTGGCGGAGGACTTCCTGCTGGATTTCCTGCTGGGTGGTTTCTTTGGAGGCGACGCGTTGGCCGTGCAGTTCAACGGATCGTTTCATTTCCTTGTGCTCGGCCATCAGGCGCTCGCGCTTGACCATGGCGCCGCGTTCGCGTGATTCGAGATCGGCCAGTTCGTTTTGTAGATGCGATGCCTTGGTCTCCACGTCGAGTGATTCGTTTTGCAGGGTATGCAGGGCTTCCTTCTGCTCTTCGAGTCCTTTTTCAAAGGCACGGTAAACCGTGTTTCGTTCCTGAAAGAGGGTTTCACTGTATTGCAGCGCCTCTTGAGCGGCACCCAGTTTATTGACTAATTCATTCAGTGTGCTCTGATGCAATTCTAGGCGTTCGCGAGCCGTTTGAGCTTCCGAGGTGTTGCGCTCGGAGAGATCAATCATCTCCTGGATACGTTCCTTGTTGGTGGCGAGGGATTGGCGGGTGCGGTCGAGTTCAGTTTTTGATTTAACCGCGCTGTCCATCGTTTCGTTGATACCGCCTTCGAATTCGTGCAATTGTTCGCGGATGGTGTTCAGCGTGGTTTCCGTTTCGCGGATACCTTCCTGATAGGCCTCCTCTTTCTCCGTGAGTGAGGCGATACGGTTGGCGACGGATTGAATGAGCTGCGTCATTTCCGCGAGGCGGGCACGGGTGGCAAAAATATCCAATGTTCGCAGTTTGGCGTGCATATCCTGATAGCGGCGCGCCTTGCCGGCTTGCCGTTGGAGGGAAATGATTTGCCGTTTCACCTCGGTGATGATGTCTTCAAGGCGCAGTAGATTGGCTTCGGTATGTTCGAGCTTGCGCAGGGCTTCTTTTTTATCCGCTTTGTATTTGGTGATGCCGCTGGCTTCTTCGAAGACTTCGCGGCGATCTTCGGGGCGTGAGCTGAGAATTCGGTCGATACGTCCCTGTTCGAGGACGGAATAGGCGTTGGTTCCGATGCCGGTATCCATGAAGAGGCGTTGAATATCCTTGAGTCGGCAGGGTGCGCGGTTGATGAAATACTGTCCTTCACCGGAGCGCAACACCCGGCGGGAAATGGTCATTTCGTTGTACTCGGTGCCGAGGGTTGCTTCACAGTCGGCCAGGGTCAGACTGACTTCGGCCATGCCCATCGGTTTTTGAAAGTCGGTGCCGTTGAAAATGACGTCCTGCATGTTGGCGCCGCGCAGGGCCTTCGCGCTTTGCTCGCCGAGCACCCAGCGGACGGCATCAGACACGTTGCTTTTCCCGCAGCCATTCGGCCCGACGATCGCCGTCATGCCCGGAATGAACTCCAGGCGGGTACGGTCCGCAAAACTCTTGAACCCAATCATTTCCAGTTGCTTTAAATACAATTTCAGATTCCTCCACAGCCGTACCACCGGCCCAACTATTCGCGGCGAACGGATTGACAAAACATCCACCCAAGCCCATCCTGAGGGCCGTGTGACAGACCATTCACCGTGCTTGGCGCACACAGATTCCGATGCGCAGTGTCCGGGAAAACGCCGTTCGGAACGTTGCAGCACGGGGCACGGTTTATGGCCTGAACCGCCTGTTTTTTCAAGAGAAATCTGGAGGATTATATGAGTGATTCAGCGTTGACCAACCTGCTGTCTGATTTGGTTTCCATCCCGAGTGTAACGCCCTCCCAAACCGCCGATCCGGTTTTTGGGGGAGAAGAGCGCATCGCCGCCTTTTTTTCCGATTACCTGGAGCGGCTTGGCTTTGAAATTTCCCTGCAACAGGTGGAGCCGGGGCGTCCAAACGTTATTGCCCGTTTTGGAGCGGAAGTGCCGTCCGTCACGTGGTTAATGGAGTCGCATCTCGACACCGTGGGCGTCGAAGGTATGAAACACCCGCCATTTACACCTGAAATACGAGATGGCAAGTTGTATGCCCGAGGGGCCTCGGATTGCAAAGGTGCTATGGCCGCCGCGCTGTACGCCTTGACTCGGGTAGACCTAGAAGCCTTGAAGCGGCGGGGCGAGGCGATTTATTATGTGGGCGCGATGGGTGAAGAGACCGGGAATAACGGGGCGCGTGCCGTACTCGAACGCCTTCCGCCACGCCTGACCAAAACCATTGTGCTTGAACCGACCGAGTCGGCCATCGTGCATACGCACAAGGGGATCAGTTGGTTCGGTGTGGATTTCGTCGGACGCTCGGCACATGGTTCTAATCCCGATGTGGGCGTCAATGCCGTCTATGCCGCCATGCGCTTTATTGAAGAATTGAAGCTTTATGCAACGGAGTCGGGGAAGAAATTCGATAGTCCGGTGCTGGGGAAACCCACGATGAATCTGGGCGTAATTCATGCCGGCATTGCGCCCAACGTGGTCCCGCCCAAGTGTCGGGTGGAATTAGATTGGCGCGTGGTGCCACCTCAGAATTCTTCGGAGGTACTCGCGGACCTGCGGGTCCTTCTCGAACGATTGAAATCGGAAGGTGTCTGCCTAGATTACGCCGTTGAGCGAACGCAGAACAATGAACCGCTTGTGACCCCGCGCGATTCCGAGCTGGTTCGGCAAATGAGTGTTGCCTGCACACAGGCCGGATTCACGCCGGAGATCACTGGGGTGGGGTGGTGCTGCGATGCCTCCGTTTTCTGCGGGCGCTCCGACGAGACAATCGTCTTCGGCCCAGGCAGTATCAAGCAGGCCCATGCCTCCGAGGAATTTATTGACCTAGATGAACTCGATGCCGCCTCCAACGCCCTGCTGAATCTGCTCGCATAGATTGACTCCCTGATTTTCACGCAGAGGTGCAAGGTCGCGAAGGCTCGGGCTTCTTGGCCTGCGAAGCCTTGGCGTAGCAGGCTGCTGGTTTCCCGAACGTAGCATGGACTTCCAGTCCGTGGTCTTCTGCGGAGAGGGGGGATCGCGGACTGGAAGTCCACGCTACTTTGTGGTGAATGTCTTATGCGGTGGATGAGCGAAATCAGCGCAATCTGCGGCTAAACTTTGAAGCGTTTTAGGTCGTCGAAATCGAGTGTGGCGAAGAGGTCGGCTTCGGTTTCTGCGCGGCGGATGAGTTGCAGGCTTCCATTGGCGCGCAGGAGCACTTCGGCGGAGCGGGGCTTGCCGTTGTAGTTGAAGCCCATGGCATGTCCGTGCGCTCCGGCGTCGTGGATGACCACGAGATCGCCCGGCTTGACGGACGGGAGCAGGCGGTCGATGGCGAATTTATCGTTGTTTTCACAGAGGGACCCGGTGACATCACAGAGGACATCGTGTGGGAGGTGTTCTTTGCCGACCACGGTGATGTGATGGTACGCCCCATAGAGCGCGGGCCGCATCAGATTGGCCATGCAGGCATCCAGTCCGATGAATTTTTTATAGGTGTCTTTGATATGGAGGGCGCGCGAGACGAGCCATCCGTAGGGGCCGGTGACCATACGTCCGTTTTCCATGAAGAGGTTGATGGGGTCGAGCCCGGCGGACGTGATGATGCTTTCATAGCGGTCGCGAATGCCGTTGCCGACTTTTTGGAGGTCCACGGCTTGCTGTTCGGGTTTGTAGGGGATGCCGATGCCGCCGCCGAGGTTCACAAACTCGAAACGGATGTCGAGTTTTTTGGAGAGTTCAGCCACGAGGGTGAAGAGCAACTCGGCGGTATCAATGAAATATTGCGGATTCAGTTCGTTGGAGGCGACCATGGTGTGGATTCCAAAGCGTCGGATGCCCTTGTCGCGGCAGATGCGGTAGGCTTCGAAGAGCTGCTCGCGGGTCAGGCCGTATTTGGCTTCTTCGGGATGGCCGATGATGGCGTTGCCTTCTTTGAGGGTTCCTGGGTTGTAGCGGAAGGAGATCAGTTCGGGGAGCCCGGCGGCCTGTTCGAGGTAGGCGATGTGCGAAAGGTCGTCGAGATTGATGATGGCGCCAAGTCGTGCGGCCTGTCGGAATTCTTCGGCGGGAGTATCGTTGGACGTGAACATGATTTCCTCGCCGGTGATGCCGCATCGTTCGGCCAGCGAGAGTTCGGCGCCGGAGCTGCAATCCACGCCGAATCCTTCATGATGCAGGAGTTTGATAAGGAAGGGGTTGGGGGTGGCTTTGACGGCGAAGTATTCTTTGAAGCCGGGATTCCAGGCAAAGGCGGCCTTGAGTTCGCGTGCGTTGGCGAGGATGGCCTTTTCATCGTAGAGATGAAGCGGGGTGGGGTGCGTATTGACGATAGCGGCGAGTTGCGCTTCGGTGCAGGGTAGTTGTTTTTTACTCATGTGGGTCACTCATTTCCATAATAAAGGGGTGTTGTTTGAATGGGCGCAACGTAACACGGTGGCCGCGGGGGATCAAATGGATAACGTTATTAAACCTTTGCCGCCGTTTGTACGTTGTGGTTTAATGCGCGCTCCAAAAAAAACACAGCGGCGGACGAGGCGGGCGGTATCACGCCGCGCATCCGCAAAGCAGGAAACCCTTTATGGCGAAACGCAAAAAAATGACCGGCGACGAGTGGCAGACGTATAAAAAGCTCATGGCCTATGCCATGCCGTATAAGGCGCGTCTGGGCGTTGGCATTTTCTGCGGCATCCTGTTTGGCGGTTCGACCGCCGGCATCGTGGTGGCCCTTGAACGAAATTTCAGGAATCTGGGCGACACCTCCGGCCTCGAACTTTGGACGGTGGTGCTGATTGCGGCGGCTTTGCCGATTTTTGCGGTACTCCGGGGTGTGGGCGATTTCACGAGCAAGTATCTGGTGGAATGGGTGGGGAACCGCGTGGTGATGGACCTGCGCAATGAAACATTCGGGCATATCCACGATCTGGGCCTGAATTATTTCACGCAGAGTCGGACCGGTGAGTTGATTTCGCGCACGACGAACGATTCGATGATGGTGCAGCGGGCGGTTTCCAATGTGATCGGCGATCTGATTCGCGAGCCCTTCGTGCTGATTTTCATGATCGGCTATTTAATGGTTCTGAACTGGCAGCTTTCCATTGCGAGTCTGGTCTTGTTTCCCATCTGTATTGTGCCGGTGGCGATCTTCGGACGGCGGGTGCGCAGCGCCTCGCGTGAAGGTCAGCAAAAACTGGCTGACTTGGTGACGATCTTGCAGGAAACGATCGCCGGGGTGCGCATTGTGAAGGCCTTCGGCATGGAGGACTATGAGAAGGAGCGTTTCAGCGCACGCAGTCGCAGCGTCTTTTCGCGTCTGATGCGTGTGGCGAAGGCGCGCTCGGCGGTGGAGCCGATTATCGTGACGATTTCGCTTATCGGGTTGGCACTGGTTTTTTTGTATGCGAAATGGAGCGGGATGAGGGGCGAGCAGCTCATTGCCTATGCGGCGGCGCTGATAGCGATGTATGAACCAGCCAAGAAGCTGAGCCGGATTCACATCGGGATTCAGGAAAGTTCGGCTGGGGCCGATCGTATTTTTGAGATACTGGATACGCCCTGTTCGGTGATTGATCATCCCGGTGCGGCGGAGTTGGCCGGACCGATCGAGCGCGTGGAGTTTCGCGATGTCGGGTTTGCATATGAACAGAACGAGATCCTTGCGGGCGTGAATCTGTCGGCGAGCAAGGGGGAGTGCATCGCCTTTGTGGGGAGTTCCGGCGCAGGGAAGACCACCCTGATTAGTCTGATTCCCCGGTTTTACGATGTAGTTTCCGGGGCGGTGTTGATCAACGGGCGGGACGTGCGCGAGTATACCGTGAAGTCCCTTCGCCGTCAGATCGGTATGGTCACGCAGGAATCCATTCTCTTTAACGACACCGTGGCCAACAATATCGCTTACGGATCGGACTCGGCCACGCCTGAACAGATTGAAGAGGCGGCCCGCAAGGCTCACGCGCATGATTTCATTCTGGGCATGGAGCAGGGTTACGATAGCGTGATTGGCGAGATGGGGGCCAAGCTTTCCGGAGGGCAGCGTCAACGCCTGGCCATCGCGCGGGCCATGCTACGCAATCCCCCGATTTTGATTCTGGATGAAGCCACCAGCGCCCTCGACACCGAGTCGGAACGTCAGGTGCAGGCCGCGCTGGATGAATTGATGGCGCATCGCACGGTATTCGCCATTGCCCATCGGCTCTCGACCATTGCCCACGCCAACCGGATCATCGTGCTCGACAAGGGGCGCGTCGTAGAGACCGGCTCCCATGCCGAACTGATGGCGAAGGGTGGACACTACAAATACCTGTACGACCTTCAGTTCAACGTGAAGAAAACAGGCTGACATCTTTTGGTTTTGGGCTCTTTTCTGAGACGGAAAATGGGCGCCTTTCCGAAATGTTGGCAGACGGCGTCCGTCGTGCACCGCTATACGGTGTAAAAATTATAGGGGCTTTTCTGTTCAGGCGTCGTAGGTGACTTGGCCGTTGCAGATGGTCTGTCGGATTTCAATCTCCGGGTTCTGGTGCAGCAGGGCATCGATAGGTCCGGACAGGATGGTGATGTCGGCGAGCATGCCGGGTTGAATGGTCCCTTTAATACGACTGCAATACTCCGTGAAAGCAGCACCGCTGGTGTAGGCGTTGAGTGCTTCGTTAAGATTGACGGCCTGCTGTCGGGCTCCATCAAACCAGGGCTTGCGCGTGACGGCGTGGTTGATCCCGAGCCGTACATCGCAGGTCACGATGGGCCAGTCGCTTCCGAACACCAGAACCGCACCGTTTTGCAGGACTTCTTTCCAGGCAAAGGCGCTGTTCCACGCTGCTTTGGGAACCCGTGTATGCCACAGGGTGACGGGCGGACGTTCATGCAACGGTTGCATGGAGGTTACGACGTGTTCTTTGCCGAAACGCGGAATATCCTGCTGACTGCAGGTCTCCATATGTTCGATGCGATGCGGAATCCGGTGTCCGCGTTCCTGGTCGACTGATTCGTTGGCGGTCCGCGCACGGGAAATGGCATCGAGCACGGAGCGCACAGAGCCGTCCCCAATGGAATGTGCGGCAACCTGAAGGCCCAGTTTATCGGCCATTTCCAGTAGCGTATCCAGTTCGTGCTGGTGAAATTCGGGGATTCCCTGTGTGGGGGGCTGGTCCAGGCGGAATGCGGTGTCTTTTTCGATAATGCCGTCCATGAAGATTTTAACCGTATCGCATCGGATTTTGGTGTGATAGTTGAGGTGATCGGGCATGCTTTCATCGCGATGGGGATTCATACGTTCAACGTGATGGCGGATGTGTGCGTGGTGAACCACATCGCGGATATGTGCTGACAGATCATGGATTTTGCGGAGATGCGGGTGAATGGGGGCTTCGTTGGAGGCTATTTTCCCGTGCAGCGAGTCATGGCGTCCGCCACCGGCCTGATGCAGTAAATTTATGAGTGTGTCATGAAGTTCCGCAGCACTTAGTTCCTGGCGGCGCGCCTTGATTAATGCGTTACGTGCTTTGTAGGCTCGCAGGACATCAGGCAGCATATGGTTGTCGGCGATGGCGGAAAAGGAGGTGCTGACGCGGATGGGTAAACGGCCGCGCTGTTCGAGTTCAACGAGCAGGAGAAGAAAAGCGATATCCTCTGCAGGTTGCGCCAGGGCCATGCGGTGTACGCCGGTAATACCCAATGACGCGAGCGTCTGGCAGACGTTTTCCAAGTCATCCAGTTGCTTTTCGATGGTCTGTGGGAAGTGGGCTTCGAGGGGGCCGCTGACGAAGTAGCAGACCTCCGGTTCGCGGAATTCGCCGGAGGGCATGCCATCGGCCCCGAGGACCATTTTTTCCTTCAGGTCGAGTTCTTCAACGAGATGCGGGTAGGGCGGCATGGTATGCAGCAATTCAGCTTCTTCAAGGGCTTTGGTATTGGCCCATGCGGTATGGAGATCGTGTGCATGGACCAGTAGTGGCTTGTCGCTGACCAGTTCGTCGAGCATGTGGCGGCAGGTTTCGGCGGGAATGATCGGCTCGTCGAAATAGTGCAGCCCGAACACATAGAGTACGTCTTCATCAGCGCGTTGCCGCGCAAATTCAGTGATGCACGCCTTGAAGGCATCAGCCGTTTTCACCTCTTCCACATCGCAGGCCCTCAGGCGTTGCATGGCGACGGCCAGATGCAGGTGCGAGTCGGTAAAGCCGGGAACAACGGATTGGTTCTGTGCGTCAATGACACGGGTTTCAGGACCGGTTACGGTGGCGATTTCTTCGACTGATCCCACGTGTGTAATGATGCCATCGGTGATGGCAACATGCTGGACGGCTGCATCATCGCCGGTCCCCAGCCGCGCATTGCTGATGACCAGATCGGCGGTGGCTCCGGCGATATATTCAAGCGCCGGTTCCAGCAGTGGCGTGCTGTCGGGGGGATGCCCGGCGTGGTCAAGATCCGCTTTATCGGCCTTGAACAGTTCCGGATACTTGCGGGTCATCAGCTTTTGCAGCAGCGTGGATGCGCGAGTTGGACAGTTCATGTATGCCGCCTTTCCGCATGAGGTGCGTTTTCCGAGCAGCAACGAATCGAAGCGGTTGCCCGTTTCCAATGCTCACCCGACAGCCAACCTATGCCCATCACTCCTGAAGTCCAGAAAAAACGCCCAGTCCGTCCCTCCCTGTGTCATTGCCGCCCCTCCCCCCCCCGCTCTTCCCTATCATAAAATGTCGGTCCATCGCAAAAAGCTCGCTTTTCCGCTTCACCAAATTTGTCTGGTCGTCCGCAGACTGCGTCTGTTAACATCCAGAAAAGCTGGTAAGCACCGCGTTGGGCGGTGTCGTTACTATGGATAAAAAAGGAGAGCGAAGATGAAAAACGTAAGAGTGATTTTGATCGGCCTGATGGCGCTGCTGTCTTTCGGCATCGCCACTCTGGCCGCCGAAAAGAGCGGGTCCATGGGCGGTGAGGCTGCCCGAGGGAAATTGATCGATGGCAACAAGCGGTATGTAGATGCGAAATCGACATACCCGAACCAAACAGCAGTCCGGCGTACCGAGGTTGCCAAAGGGCAATATCCCATTGCGGCCATTGTGAGCTGTTCTGATTCTCGAGTGCCTCCCGAGGTCATCTTTGATCAAGGCTTGGGAGATCTCTTCGTCATCCGACTGGCTGGCAACATCCTGGATGATGCGGCTTTGGGGAGTCTCGAATATGCCGTGCTGAATCTTGGGGTAAAATACATCTTGGTTCTGGGGCATGAACGATGCGGCGCCGTGGGTGCCGCAGTCAAGGGTGGCGAGGTTCCCGGGCACATTGGCAGCATAGTTAAAGCCATCCAGCCGGCCGTGGACAGTGTCAAAGACCAACCCGGCGACCTGCTGGACAATGCTGTCAGAGCCAATGTCACCCAGGTTGTTCAGCAATTGAAGTCGTCTGAACCAATCCTGGAGGGATTGGTTCAGAAAGATGAGTTGACCATCGAAGGTGCCCGGTATGATCTGGAGGATGGCGTGGTGGTCATTCTTCCCTAGCAATCAGGAAGTAAGAGATTCTCTCGCAGAGATCGCGGAGAGTGCGAAAAATGAGAGAGGGGAGATATTCTCACGCGAGGCATGGCATGGTGAGCAAAAGATGCACAATGAACCAATAGCCCTGAGCCTGGAGGACCGTCGTCTTATCGGACGCTGGGCGGCGGATTGTGCCGAGCGCGTGCTGGCGCTGTTCGAGGCAGAGGCCCCGGGTGATCTGCGTCCGCGTCAGGCCATTGAGGAGATACGGAATTTTGCGGGCGGAGGGAAGCGTACGGCGCACCTGCGCAATGCTGCGGTAGCGGCGCTGGCCGCCGCACGCGAAGTCGGCGATCCGGCGGGCGCGGCGGCAGCTCGATCGGCGGGTCTTGCGGCGGCGACCGCTTATACCAAGGCCTTGTCGGCTCCTCATCACGCGAAGCATGCCTTGGGGCCAGTGGTCTATGCGGCATTGGCGCGGGAGCTTGCGGTGGACGGGGATTCGAGTGTGGGCGGGGAGGAGCTTCGATGGGCGATCGAGCATGCCTCACCGGATGTTCGGGAGGTCGTATGTCGATGGCCTGTGCGCGACAGAGGGCGCACCCGGTTGAGTGTTCTTTTTTACCAGCTCGACTCGGGCCTTCGGGATTGAATGGATGCGGGGGACTTTGACAAATATTTCTTTTGCCCCTAAGCTGACTTGCGGGTTTTGCTAAACGAAAGGAAGCGGTTATGATTTTTATTCGGAGTGTTCGGTTGTTCATTGTGCTGTGGTTGGTCGTTGGAGGCATGAGGATGGGTTGGGGAGGGTCCGGTCACTTTGCATCGTCCGCCGGATTATGCCTCGGCACAGGATTGGTGCATTCGGACGGAAGCGCCGGACAAGCCGTTTGATGTGTTTTTTGTGCATCCGACCACCTACGGTACAACCAACATGGGCATGAATGCCTCGCTGGATGATGCAGAAAACCGTCAGTTAACGGATGGGGCAGTGCGTGGGCAGGTGTTGGTTTTTCAGGAATACTGCAACATTTTCGCCCCGCGCTACCGGCAAATGTCGATAGCGGGGCTTTCGATGTCAGATGAGGAGCAGGAACCGTATTTGAGGGTTGGGCTGAGCGATGTGGTGGCCGCATTCGCCTATTATTTGGAGCATGATAATGGGGGGCGTCCTTTCTTTTTGGCGGCGCACAGTCAGGGTTCCGATCTGATGCATCATGTGCTGGCGGAGCATCGTGAAATGATTTCAGACGATCAGTTGGTCGCCGCCTATCTGATCGGCTGGACGTTTACCCGCCAGGATTTGGAGGCGTTTCACCTTCCTTTGGCAGTGACGCCGGAACAGACCGGGGGGCTGATTGTGTGGAATACCGTGGGCGAGGGCGGGCATTCGCCTACGCTGAAGGCCGGCGGTGTCTGCGTGAATCCGCTGACCTGGACGGACGCGAAGGAGGAGGCCCCGGCCTCGCTGAATCGCTGCGCAGTGATTGGGCTGAACGATGGAACGGTTACGAATATCCCGCACTTTACGTCGGCACACATCAATGAGGCGGGCGGGTTGCAGGTTCCTGCGCCTAGTATCGAGGATCAGTTGAACATGAGTATGGGGCCCGGGGTGTATCATCGGTATGATTACTCGTTTTTCTATAGCAATCTGGTGGAGAACGTCGGACGGCGGTGCAAGGCCTGGACGAGCAATCCGTCGGACGTTGGATGCAGCTCTTCCCGATAGAGGTCTACCACGAGGGTGGGTGTGGTTTGCTCCGGGATGTTATGACGGATTGCTGCATGCAAACATCCGTTTGCGATTTCGTGGGGAGCGCATTCGGGAGGGATGCTGTCCTCAGCGTCCTTTTGTTTTTTGAATAATACCTTATGGAACAGGCGGTATTGGTTTGGATTGCTGGATGCCTGCGGTAAAATGTCGCATAGAATCTTGTTTCAAGCGGGGTGGGTTTGGGGTATTTTTTCAGAAATGAAAAAATGCTATGAATAAAGGATGAGAGATTCCCTCATGAAGGTATATTTGGATAATTGTTGCTTCAATCGACCGTATGATAATCAGTCTGTTATACGGACAATGGTCTCTTGAAGAAGGCGGAACTGTTTAAAGAGTCCTGTAGTATTATAAATCCGGTTGAGTTTTTTGCACAGGAGTTATTATGATGACGGACACAGAGCTTAGGATGAAGGGCGTTCATTTGCTGGCCGATTCTCTCGGGTTGGTGGAGTCCGAACGCTTTTTGGCGATTATGCAAAAAGAGCCCTTTGATTATACTCAATGGCAGCAATCGCTGTATTCTGGCAGCGCGGTCGATGAGCTGAGTCGAAAGGCCATGGAACATTGGAATAATAAATAAGTTGCAACCTGATGGTCTCTTGGCAGGGACTATTCGACTCGCCGGGGCGCCGGATTTTTGATAGCAACCGAGACAGCTTAACCAAGGAGCGTGGCTATGAATGAGAAAAGAGAGACAATTCAGCGGGCAACGGCGGGTTTCACACTCATTGAAATTTTGCTGGTGGTGGTGATTATCGGTATTTTGGCGGCGGTGGCCGTGCCGAAGTTTTCGGGTCGTATCGGGCAGTCCAAGGAGAGTGCCTGCCGGGCCAGTTTGCAGGCGATTTCACTGGCGCTGGATATGTATGAAGTGGATAGCGGGAATTATCCGGCTTCGCTGAGCGAGCTGGTCAGCGGTTCGGGGCCGGATTGGCACGGGCCTTATTTGAAGCAGGGCCTTCCGAAAGACCCGTGGGGGAATGCTTACATTTATGCGCCTCAGCAGAATAACTTCTCCCTCAAATCCACCGGTGCGCCGGGTGGCAGTGAAATTTCGCTGCAAACCGCCGGAAACTAAGGCGGCTGAGTTGAATCGACGCGCCTTTACGCTGGTCGAAGTACTGATGGTGGTGGTGATCATCATGATCACAATGGTGGTGGCTGTACCGTCGTTCACCCGGTCTTTTCGCGGGGCCAAGCTGCGCACGTCGGGCCGCACGTTGGTGATGGCCAGCCGCTACGCCCGCAGTGTGGCCGTCCTGCAGCAGGTGCAAACGTCGCTGCTGTTTGATTCGGAACTTGGTTCGTGCGAAATCGTGTCGATCAGCACAGGCGGGAGCGACGATAAGTTTTTGGATGAATCCGGCGGTGGACAGGAGGACGGGGAGGCTTCGGTCACGTCACTGCTCCGTCATACCCTGCCCGATGGCGTACGCATTGTCGAGGTGCGCGGGACCGGAGAGGACGACGTGCCGGAGGTCGAAGGCATTTACTATATTTCTTACTATCCGAACGGCATGTGCGATGCCTACGAAATTGAACTGGAAGACGATCGCGGCAAACGGATGCAAATGACCGTGGACCCCCTTTCCGGAAAGTCCGCCGTGGAATTTCTGAACTGACGCCATGCAGCACAAATCCATACGAGCACGAAGAAAAAAGGCACGCAGAAGCAGGCTTGGCCTGACCCTGATTGAGGTGCTGATGGCGTTGGCGATTATGGGAATTGGTCTGGCGGGTCTAATCGCAGCGGCCTCGCGCTGTCTGGCGGTGGCTCGCCAGGCGAAGAATTATGAAAACACCCGACGCCTGCTCGGCGAAGCGGAAATGAAGTGGCAGGAATACCTCATTGAGCGCGAAGAGGATGAACCCTTGGCTGCTGATACGGAAAGTTGGTCGTTCAATGCCCCCTTTGAGGAATATCGGGGGACCTGGACTCTCGAAGAAGTGAGCGAAGAGAGCGACGATGAAAATGCTGGGCTTTTTCGCCTGGCCTTGCGCATTTCCTGGTCCGATCACGGACAGGAAAGTTACGAGGAAGTGATGACGTATCTTTATAGCCCGGATGAAAGCAAGAGCGGCACGGTGACGAGCAAGGAATAAGGAATGATCTGGAGAGAAATAAAAGGACGTTGGGGACAACGTCCCTCCCGGGAGGGCCCGTGTCCCCACGGGCCGTGCGGAGAATGAGGGCGGAGAGTTTGAGCGGAGAGTGAGCAGGAAAGAGAAATAAGGAATGATCTGGAGAGAAATAAAAGGA
>CAZBEO010000022.1:0-47055 GCA_964490935.1 uncultured Verrucomicrobiota bacterium | reverse complement strand
AAAAATGGGAATATGTATCAGCGAATCCTGTGCGTAAGGGGTTGGTTCATTGCATGGAGGAGTGGCCCTATAAAGGATGTCTGAACGAATTGCGGTGGTAATGATGGATGAAGCTCCGGGTTGGGAGCGCCCGCGGCTCGCGGGCATTGCAGAGCGGAGTTTGACGTGTCGGAAGATGGCATGGGGCCCATGCCGCTCCCGGATTTTGGTGAACCTCCGGGATTACTGGGCTGCGGAGCAAGAGTAAACAAAGGATTGTATGACGAATCAGGTTACACATTGGGTGCATCAGATTGATCCGATTCTCATTCCCATTTCTGGGGAGTTCGGCATTCGTTACTATGGGTTGGCGTATCTGCTGGCGTTTGTGGTGGCGTATGCGCTGCTCTCGCTGATGCGCAGAAGGGGGCTGGTGTGTCTGACGGGTGAGCAACAGCAGTCGCTGATGAGTTATCTGTTGCTGGGGGTGTTGCTCGGTGGGCGGTTGGGCTATGTGATTCTGTATGCGTGGGCGGATTTTATGGAACGTCCATGGATGGTGTTCGAGGTATGGCACGGGGGTATGGCTAGTCACGGTGGATTCGTGGGGGTGATTCTGGCGATCTGTCTGTTTGCTCGGAAGCATCGTGTGCCGGTGTTGGAGCTGGGGGATGCGTTGGCGGTGATGACGCCGCCGGGATTGCTGCTCGGGCGGATTGCGAATTTTATTAACGGCGAGTTGTGGGGCATTCCTTCGCAGGTGAAGTGGGCGGTGATTTTTCCGGCGAGCGCGCCGGGTGTGCCGTTGGATCGGATTGCGCCGCGCCATCCTTCGCAGCTTTACGAGGCTGGGCTGGAGGGCTTGTTGCCGATGGTGTATGTGCTGTGGCGCATGTTCGGCACGCGGGCACCGGAGCATCCGGGGCGTATCGGCGGGGAGTTTCTGGTGCTGTATGCGGTGATGCGGCTGATCGGGGAGACGTTCCGTGAGCCGGATGCAGGGCTGATTCTCGGGCTTTCGCGCGGTATGTTTTACAGCTTGTTTATGATTATCTTCGGAGTCGGGCTGCTGGTGTATTCACGGCGGTCTGCGGGGAGGCGTTAATCCACCGCAAAGGGAATGTTGAGTCCGAGGGGCAGCTCGTGGGGGGGTGGGCCGTTTCCACGCAGTTGAATGTGGCCAGAAAGGCCGTTTCCACGCCGCCGGTCAAAATTGATTTTGATCTGCTGGAAGTGATATTCCCGGAGTGCTTGGCGTACCAGTTCGTCGCGGGATGTGTTCCGGGGAATGTGGGTTTCGCTCTCGGGGCCGACGAGTGTTTCGCCCACCATGTCGGGGTTTAGGATTTTAAGTGTACCGAAGGAGGGTACAGCATAGAGATGGCCTTTGCCGAAAGAGAGCGCGAGTTCGGGTGCGAGGCGCAGGCTGACCGGCATCCGACCGAATAGGTGGCCGGTTCCCTGCATTTGGCCGTCGGTGAGGAGACGTCCCAACTCGTCGAGGGATATATTTTCAAAGAAGGCGTCGCATTTGATTTCGGGTGCGTGAAATGGAATGGAAAAGGCGCGGCTGGAGAGACGTCCGCCGCACCAGCTCCATTCGGAGCGATCGATCAAGAGGGATTCGGGATTTTCCAGTTGATAGGTCACGGTGCCATTGGTCAGGACAAGGCCTCCGAACTCGGCACGGTCCACGTAGGCTTGCTGGGTGTCGCGGGTGGTGGTCAGGGGGAAGTGTTCTTCGATGTGAAAGGTGGTTTGGATGCCGCTGAGCAGGACGTTTCTTCCGATGAGTTGTCCGTTTTGGACGTTGAGCTTGGCATGAAGGAGTCGGGGGGCAGAGGGGTGGAAGGCGAGGTCGGCATCGTAGATGGCTTCTTCCACGTAGAGGGTGCCGACTGGGAGGCGACTGTTGAATTTGTTGAGGACCAGATGTAGGTGAGGCGGCTCGCCGGGCTCTGTTCGGTTCAGGAGCAACTGTTTCAGGAGTGGCATGGCACCAGTGATTCGGGCCTCGGCATCATCAAAATTCCAGGAATCGCCGGTGCCGGAGAGCTGGATGGCGAGGTCTTGGGCGTCGCCGTGCCCGGTGGCTGAAATATTCTTCAGCATCCAGTGGGCGAGTTGTATGTTTTCGCAGGCGAGATCAAGCTGAATCTGTTTCGGGGCACCCTGTGGCGTGAGCGTTCCCTTGATTTCCATGCGGGCGGGTTGGAAAGAGAAGGGCATGTTTCGGTAGGCTCCGGCGAGGCGGAAATTTAGGTCGGCCCCGGCTTCCCAGGATTCCATTTTTTGTACTCCTTGAACGGTCCCGTTAAGAGCGCCTTGCAGGGGGGCCGTGAGGAACGCAGGCAGAAAGGGCTGAGGCAGAAGGCCGGGTTGAATGCCGCGCAGCGAGGCATTCAGGCGTTGAGGCCTGCCTTCGGGTGAGGCGGTGATGGATAGGGTGGCCTGTCCGCCTAGGAATTCGGTGTCTAGGTCGAGCGTGAGATGATTCGGTTGGCGTTGCAGCGTGGCTTCAAAGGGTATGCGGAAGCGGGCGTCGTCGCGGGTAAAGAGAAGGCTGGAAGAGGAGAGGATCAGCTTGTCAAAGGGGAGGGTGGAAAGGACGGCACCGGAGGGGAGTGTTCGTTCGGCGCGGTGCGCTATTTCGCGATCCCAGGGCAGGGTGATGAGGGCGCCCGAAATGCGAAGCGCTGCGATCTGTCCGCTCAGGAGGTTGCGCAGGGTGTATTCCATCTGCAGGGTGTCGATTTTTATTTCGCTTCCGCTCCCGAGTGTGACGGAGGAAAAGGCCGCATGGGACCAAGAGACGGATCGGATTTCGAGGGACTGCACGGGGAGTCCGGCGTTTTCCATGGTGCGTTGCAGTGAGCGTTCCAACATGCCAGGGAGAATCGTGGACTGGAGTACAATGAAAAACAGGACACAGACGCCCATGAACGCCAAGAGCCTTCGTACGAGGGTGCGACAGAACTGTGCTGAAAAAAGAGTACTCAACAGCGTATTCCTTCCCAGGATGGCCACGCCGTAATCCGGCGTGTGCCGCTGGCAAAGGAAAAGGTAGCGGAACGCCCGATTCATACAAGTTCAAATCTGTTTTTGTTCGGTTTTCCTAATGCCCATGACTCGGGTTTCAGGACTTCTGGACGGCACGCGGCTCGCGTGCCTTGCGCGGAGAAGCCCATCGCCCACTGGCTTAGTGAAGTGTCCCAATCCCGGAGTGACTCCTCACGCCCAAGGCGTCGGAGCCCGACGCCCTCCACGACGAAGTGCCTTTTTTTGTGGGCATAGCTTGTCGTAACCGTGTATATATGCGGGCTGATTTTCGGGCCCGAAGAGGGGGCGTGACGGTATGGAAGAAGGCGGCGCATTATGAAGAATTGCATCAGAGTGGTTGGAGCGCGTGAACATAACCTGAAGAATGTCACGGTGGAGATTCCGCGCGATAAGTTGACGGTGATTACCGGGTTGAGTGGGTCCGGCAAATCCTCGCTGGCGTTTGATACGCTCTATGCGGAGGGGCAGCGGAAGTATGTGGAGAGTCTCTCGGCCTATGCCCGCCAGTTTTTGGAACAGATGCAGAAGCCGGATGTGGACCATATCGAGGGTCTTTCGCCAGCGATTTCAATCGAACAGCGCACGGCGGGTTCGAATCCGCGTTCCACGGTGGGCACGACCACGGAAATTCATGATTATTTGCGCATTCTTTTTGCGAGCGTCGGGCAGGTGCATTGTCCGAAGTGCGGCAAGCCGATTGCCCGTCAGAGTGCGGAAGAGATTGTGGAGCAGGTGATGGGGCTGGGCGCAGAGGCCAAGGTGATGATTCTGGCGCCGTTGGTGCGCGGGAAAAAAGGGGCGCATGAAGAGGTGCTGGCCTCGGCGAAAAAACAGGGCTATGTGCGGGTGCGGATAGATGGCGCGCTGATGGAGCTGGATGAAGCGCCTGAGCTGGACAAAAAGAAGAAGCATAGCTTGGAAGTGGTGGTGGATCGGCTGGTGCTGAAGGAAGGCATTCGAAGTCGTCTGACCGACTCGATGGAAACGGCGTTGAAACTTTCGGAGGGGGTGGTGCAGGTGCTGCATCAGCGCGGAACCCGGAGTGAGGTCTGGGAGGAACGGCTCTATTCCGAAAAAAACGCCTGTGTGGAATGCGGGATAAGTTTCGACACACTGCTGCCGCGCGATTTCTCTTTTAACAGTCCGTACGGGGCGTGTCCGGTTTGTCATGGGCTGGGCATGATGATGGTGTTTGATGAGGACTTGGTGGTGCCCGATTCGTCGAAGAGTATTGACGGCGGAGCGATTGTGCCGTGGCGCTATGGCGGGCGGCGGCTGCTGATTTATTACAAGGCGTTGATGCGGGCGGTGACAAAACATTTCGGCGTGGATTTGAAAACGCCGCTGGATCAGATGTCGGCGGAGGCCCGTCAGGTGCTGTTGTACGGTTCAGGGGAGGAGGACATTGAGTTTTCGTTTTGGCGGGGCGGAGCGAGCCGTAAGTTCCAAAAACCATTCGAGGGAGTGATCCCGAATTTGGCGCGTCGGATGGAGGAAACGGAGAGCGAAAACGTACGCCAGCAACTGCGCAAATACATGAACAAGTGTCTGTGTCAGGCGTGTCTTGGCAAGCGGTTGAAGCCGGAGGCGCTGGCCTGCCTGGTTCACGGAAAATCCATCATGGACATTTCGTCCATGCCGGTGCGTACGGCGGCGGAATTTATTCAGGTGATCCCCTTCACGCAGACGGAGCAGAAGATCAGCCGGGAAATCATCAAAGAAATCGGCGAGCGGCTTCAGTTTCTGGTGGACGTGGGGCTGGATTATCTGACGCTGAACCGCGAGAGCGGTACGCTCTCGGGGGGCGAGGCGCAACGCATCCGGCTGGCCACGCAGATCGGTGCGGGGCTCGTTGGGGTGCTTTATGTGCTGGATGAACCAAGCATCGGGCTGCATGCTCGGGATAATGAGCGCCTGATTCGTACATTGAACCGACTGCGCGATCTGGGCAATACGGTGGTGGTGGTGGAGCATGATGAGCAGATGATCCGCTGCGCCGATTATGTGATCGACCTGGGTCCAGGCGCGGGTCGGCACGGCGGCGAAATACTCTATGCCGGTGACAGTAAAAAACTGCTCAAATGCAAAGAGTCGCTGACGGCGCAGTATCTCACGGGGGTGAAAATGGTAGAAATCCCCGCCCAACGCCTTGAGCCGAAGCGGGGCTGGATCGAGGTGATCGGTGCTGCGGAAAACAATCTTAAAAATCTGGATGTACGCATTCCGCTGGGCCTGATGGTGTGTATCACAGGCGTATCCGGAAGCGGAAAGAGCAGCCTGGTGGATGATATTCTGCGCCGGGCGCTCTTTCAGCATTTTTACCGTTCAAGCGAAAAGCCGGGTGCACACAAAAAGATCAAGGGACTCGACCTGATCGACAGCGTTATCGTGATTGATCAGTCGCCCATCGGGCGTACCCCCCGAAGTAATCCGGCCACCTATACGAATGCCTTCACCCAGATTCGGGATTTGTACTCTAAGTTGTCGGGAGCCCGGGTGCGTGGTTATAAACCGGGCCGCTTCAGCTTCAACGTAAAGGGTGGACGTTGCGAGAAGTGCAAGGGCGATGGGTTGCTCAAGATAGAAATGCACTTCCTGCCGGATGTCTACGTTACCTGTGAGCAATGCGCCGGACGGCGCTACAATCGGGAAACGCTCGAAGTGAAATTCAACGGCAAGAGCATTGCCGATGTACTGGAAATGACCATCGACGAGGCGTTGGAATTTTTTGAAAAGGTGCCGGCGATTGAACGAAAACTGCGTACGCTTTCGGAGGTGGGGTTGGGTTATCTGCACGTCGGACAGCCAGCCACGACTCTTTCCGGGGGGGAGGCGCAGCGCCTCAAGCTCTCCTCCGAACTGAGCAAGCGCAGCACGGGAAAGACCCTGTATATCTTGGATGAACCGACGACCGGCCTCCACTTTGCCGATGTACACACGCTGATGAATGTGCTGAATAAACTGCGCGACGCCGGCAACACTGTGCTGATTATCGAGCACAATCAGGATGTGATTAAAACGGCGGATTACGTCATTGATCTGGGGCCGGAAGGCGGAGAGGACGGTGGGCGCGTGGTCGCCGTCGGAACGCCCGAGGAGGTGGCCCAATGCGACGCATCCTACACCGGGCACTTCCTGCGAGAGCTGCTGCCCAATGCCCGAAGAGCAAACGAAAGGTCAAATATCAAGGGCTGACCCCGATTGGACCAAGGTCGGGTCGCATATAAATGCCTTGCTATTTGGAAGTGAACCATGAAAATCGGGCCGTTTAAATGAACAGATGGATAGGTATGAGTTTTTGTAATTTCAGAGTATTCCGATTAGGGGTGATTGTTGCTGCAGGCCTTTTTTCGCTGCGGGTGACCTTGGGTGTTGCGGCACAGCCGGTGGACACGGCGGCAACCCCTGCGGCGGAGGAGGCGGCAGCGCTTGTTTCCGGTCGGGCGGCGCTGCAGGATGGCTTGTACGATACGGCGGCAGACTATCTGCAACGCTATGTGGAAAAGGTATCGGTCACGAACGGTCAGGCGGAAGGCGTTTTGCTTTGGTGTGATGCGCTGCGCCATTTGGAACGATACGATGAGGCCCTGCTGCTGCTGGATCAACACGCGGTCGGCGTGACAAATCCGGCGCTGAATGCGGCTTTCACTTACGCCCGTGCCTCGATGCTGTTCGATCAGGAGCAATGGGATGCCGCACAGGCGTTGCTGGAGGGGGTTCCAAAAGGCGTGGGGGATGTCGCTTTACGGGGGAATATGCTCCGGTTGAGCATTCGCTGCAATATGGCTTCGGGCCGCATGGAGGCCGCTATGGGGCAGTATGAGCGGTTTCTCGAGGAATTTGCGGATTCGCCGGATGTCCCGCGCATTCTGCTGGACTGGGCCGCCTCGCTGATCCGTATGAGGCAGACCGAACGGGCACGCAAGGTGATCAAACGGATGGTGGGCGAGTACGGCGCTTCGGCAGAGGCGGCGGAAGCTCGGCTCTGGGACGGGCAACTCTATTTGGATGAGCGGGCTCCGGACTTGGCGATGCCGGTGCTGGAGGCGTTGACGACGGCTACCAACGTGGATCAGGATGTCCGGTCGCGTGCGTGGTTTGCCGTGGCGCAGGCCCGTGAGCAGCAAACGAATTATGTGCAGGCTATCGAGGCGTTGAACCTGGCGGTCTCGAATCAGCCAAACCCGGAGCTGGAGCAGCAGAGTGGATTGCTGCGTGCCCGATTGCTGATTCAAAGCGGGGAGTATACCAACGGTACGGAGTTGTTGCACCGCTGGGTGGCGCTGCACGCCTCGTCGCCCGGTGCGGCAGATGCCCTCCTGAATGCGGCGTTCGAGCTGCTGAAACAGAAGCAGAATGCGCAGGCGGCGACGGAGTTTCAGCATTACCTGGAGGCGTTTTCGGATGCGGAGGGGGTGGTGCGGGCGCTGATCGGTCGAAGCTGGGCGTTCTATGAATTGAAACGCTATGCCGAGGCGGCGTCCGGTTTTGAAAAGGCCGCCGCCCGCACCACGGATGAAGCGCAGAAGCGCGAGGCGCTGCTGCAGGCGGCCAATGCTTGGTTTGCTGGGGCGCAGTATAAGCAGGCGAAGAATCGGTACTTGGAGTATGCGGGAGCTTATCCCGCCGATGTTTCCACGCCCCTCGCGTTGTATCAGGCGGCGGAATGTCTGGCCAAACTCAACGAGACGGAACAGGCGGAAAAGCTGTTTCGTCGGTTGGAGGAGGAACAGCCAGCCTCCGAGTATGCGCAGCGGGCGGTCCTGCGCGAGGCGCAGCTAAAGGAATACGCGGGCGATTTTGGTGCGGCGCTCGAGTGCTACAACCGCTTTCTGAGTGACTACCCCGAGAGTGTACTCGCCCTGCGAGCGATTCACGAGCGGGCCTTGGTGGAATACCGGTTGGGACTCTATGAGCAGGCCATGACGGATTTCGAGCAGGTGGTGAAGCTTGGGCCGAATGATCCGCTTGCCGAACAGGCCTTTTTCATGCGGGGATGGACGCTGTACCTGATGGGCAAGTCGGCGGAGGCGCTGGAGGTGTGCCAGCAGTTTATTCAGGTGCACTCACAGTCGGCCTGGGCACCGAATGTGCTCTTCTGGCTTGCGGAGTATCGGTTCAATCAGCAGCAGTATGAAGAGGCGGAACATGATTTTTCTGGGCTGGCGGAACAGTATCCGGAGCAGGAATTGGCGGATGATGCGTTGTATTGGGCCGGGCGCTCCGCCGCCGCACGGCATGAGTATGTCAAAGCGATTGATTATTACAATCAGTTGACGGCGCGGTATCCGAACAGTCCGAAAATGGCGGAGGCCCGTTTTGCGCAGGGCGATGCGCTCAGTGAGTTGGGGCAATTCGCCGGGGCCATTCTGGCGTTTGACGAGGTCGTGAAGAATTACCCCGAGAGCTATCTAGCGGATTTGGCACGCGGAAGAAAAGGGGACTGTCAGTTTACGCTGGGGTCCGATGATCAAAACCGCTATGCCGAGGCTATTGCCTCCTATACGGCGATTCTGAATCAGTCGGATAGTCCGCTGGAGTTGAAGCTGCAGGCGCAGTATAAAATAGGGCGCTGCGAAGAAAAGTCTGGGTCTGATGATCGGGCGCTCGATCATTATATGAAGGTGGTTTATGATTTCATGGCCCTGCCCGGACGGAAGTCGGCTACGGGTGCCATTTGGTTTACCAGGGCGGCCTTCAATGCGGCGGATATTTGTGAATCCGCCCGCCGGTGGAAAGAGGCGATGAATATTTACAAACGGGTCAGCGAGTCTGGGGTGCCGGCGGCGCAGGAGGCTCAGGCGCGTATGCAGAAAATTCAGTTGGAGCACTGGTTCTTCTGGGAGTGATGTTAATTGATCAGACGGGAGGTGGTTATGGTGGAATTAATTCGACAGGGCGGTCCGGTGATGTGGTTTCTGGTGGGTGCCGCACTGCTTGGAGCGGTGGTGTTTCTGGAGCGCGTCTTTCATCTGCACCGGGCTCAGATCAAAACCGAGGACTTTTTAAAGGGCGTGTATAATGTGATGCAGCGGGGCAATGTGGCCGAAGCGGTGAGCATCTGTGAAGAGACGCCCGGGCCGGTGGCCTATATCGCCCGGGTGGCCATTCTGCATCATGATGAAGAGCCGGAGTCTATCCGCCGGGCCATCGAGGGTGCGGGGCTCGTGGAGGTACCGCGTCTAGAGCGCAATCTGAATATGCTGGCGACGGTGGCCAAAATTGCTCCGTTGGCGGGTCTGCTCGGGACGGTGCTGGGCATGCTCAAGGTGTTTATGGTGATGCAGCAGAATGCGCCGCTAGTGCCGATGAGTGCGGTGGCGGGCGGCATGTTGGAGGCGCTGCTGACCACGGTAACGGGGCTGACCATCGCCATCCCGGCCTACGCGGGCTACAACTTTCTTGTCGGACGGGTCGAATCCATTGTGCTCGATATGGAAAAAAGCTCGATCGAAATATTGGCGTTTTTGACGGATAAAACGCTGCCCGGAAAGAATTCATGAAGGCCACGACCGCCCCGCTCTATGAGCGCTTGATTCACTTGCGCCGCCGATACCGGAGGGAAAATCGGATTGCGAACGGGCTGATTGATTCGGCGCCGTTTTTGGATGCGGTGCTGCTGCTGGTGCTTTTTTTCGTGATCAGCCATGTGGTGGTGCGTCATCCGGGCGTGGTGGTGGACCTGCCGGAGAGCGCGTTTGCTTCCGGGGCCGATTACCAGTCGCTGGTGGTGTATGTGACGCAGGAGGGCCATGTGTATTTCGGTGATGAACGGACGACGCTCGATGGTTTGGCACCCGCCTTTGCGCAGGCGGCACATGAAGATCCGGATGCCCGCTTGCTGGTGGAGGCGGATCGTCGGGTGCCCTATCACCTGCTGGTGGAAATCTATAACCGGGCCATGAGCGCAGGAATCCGGAAGGTCATTCTGGGAACGAAAATATCGGTTCAGGGACAGGAGTTTTAATTCATGGAGCGGCTTCGGCATGGCGACGAGTACCGATCCTGGTTGACGTGGACCGCTGCGGGTGTGCTGGGTCTGCTCGGGCTGGGGGCCTGGGGTCTGCTGGACCCTATCGGCTTTCCCGGGCCGTCCCCGAAGCGGGATTTTCCGCGTGTCGCGTATCGCCCGGTGCTGACAAGCGGGAATGACTTGGGCCATGGCGGTGCGCTGCAAGCGGTCTGGACGCCGATTCTGTTCTCTCTTCCCACACGTGCTGGATTCAGCAGTCTCTTTCTGGAGCAGCCGGGCGATTCGCTGCCGCCCGCCGCTCTTCCTGAGGTGGCGGTGCCGGAACCCGCCCGAATTCCCCAAAACTGGGATGCCTACAAAACGAAAACGGTGGATGCCGACATTACGACGCAGATGCGCTATGCGCAATGGCGCACCATGCGCCAGGCCGAGCGGGCAGAGCTTTCTCTGTTCCCGCCTCCATTCGGGGGCGTCTCCTCCGACCTCGCGATTCGATGGATCGGTGATTTAAGTGCCGAAGTGATGCTGGAAAGCACGGTGAATTTGAAAGGTCTCGGGGGCGGAGTTCGGGATGTGGTGCTCAGCGTGGAGCTTTTGGAAGACGGGCTCTTTGAACAGGTTTTTGTGGAGCAGAGTTCAGGCGACATAGAGTGGGACAATCGGGTGGCGGCCCGAGTGAAGCAATGGCGTGCGGCACCCTCAAGCGAGAAGCGGCGCGGATGGTTGGAGGTACAATCGGGTAGTTATGGTCCGTCTGCCTCGACGGGCGCGGAGGACACGCCATGATTCGGGTGACGTGGACGACGCTGGTTTTGCTGCCGATGTTTTTCAGCATTGGGTTGGTGGCGCTCTGCACCGTATTTTACACGGTGCGTGCAAGGCTGATTCAGCGAAAAAAAACGCAGGATCGAATTTATCGTTGTACGGTGTGCAGTCATGTGTATGTTGACGCACGTTTCACCGGGCTGGTGCGCTGTCCGCGTTGCGGGTGCTTGAATGAGCCGGTGAGAAATTAACGGCATTGCGTATCGCGGCAGCCGCAGCAGGTTGGAGAGGGCAAATGAAAAAAAAACGGAACGGAGCGATTCTTCGCATAGCACACTGGAATCCCGAAAAACCATCGAGGGTGATCAAAGCGTTTTTGGAACGGCCCTCGATTGATGCCGAGGCGGACCGGGTTGCCAGGGAAACGTTGCGGGAGATACGTGCTCGGGGTGAGGCAGCGGTGCTCGAGTGCATCGAGCGGTACGACGGGGCCACGCTGACGGCGAAGCAGTTGCGCGTGGACGAAAAGGAGTTCGCCGCGTGCGAACGCGAGGTGGACACCGCCTTCAAGCGGGCCGTGCGCGAGGCGGATAAACGCATTGCCGCCTTTTCAAGAGCGGGCAAAAAGAAGAACTGGCACATGGCGACGCCGCTGGGCGGTCGCCTGGGCGAGCAGATGACGCCCTATGATCGAGTTGGCACCTATATTCCCGGCGGTTCGGCGCCGCTGGCCTCGACCGTGCTGATGACTGTTACGCTGGCCCGCGTGGCCGGCGTACGCGAAATCGTGGCTTGTACGCCCGCTCGCCCGGATGGTTCCGTTAATCCCTATCTGCTTTATGCGTTGAAGCAGGCGGGTGCCACCGAGGTCTATCGGGCGGGGGGCATTCAGGCGATTGGTCTGATGGCTTATGGCACGCGCCGCATTCCAAAGGTGCAGAAGATTGTCGGGCCGGGCGGTCCCTATGTGACGGCAGCGAAACGGGTGGTCTACGGAGAGGTGGCGCTGGACATGGTGGCCGGGCCGAGTGAGATTGCGATTTTGGCGGATGAATGGGCCAACGCCGAGTATGTGGCGGCGGATATGCTCTCGCAGGCGGAACATGGAACGGGACTGGAAAAATCGCTGCTGGTGACCTCGAGCCCGGAGATGGCCCATGCCGCCCGCGAAGCGATGCTTCGGCAGACGGAAGCACTGTCGCGAAAGGAGTTGATCCACCGGGCCTTGGCGAAGGGCGCGTTGATCGTGGTGACCGATGGGCTGGATGCCGGGATGGACCTGTGCAATGCCTTCGTGCCGGAACATTTTGAACTGCTGGTGAAGAATCCCCGGCGTTGGGTGCGGCGGGTGCGAGCGGCGGGCGCGGTCTTTGTGGGACCTTGGACGCCTGAGAGTGCGGGCGATTTTGTGGCTGGGCCGAGTCATGTGCTCCCCACCGGCGGGACGGCGCGTCTGTTCTCAGGGCTCACGGTGGATGATTTTCTGCGCCGATCAAGCGTGGTGGAACTCAGCCGCCGGGAACTGAAAACCCTGTTGCCGACCATTGAAACCTTTGGTCGGGTCGAGGGGCTCGATGGGCACGCCCGGTCGGCCTCGATCCGCTTTTCCGGTGCGTAAAACTTTGTTTAAAGCCCGCTTGTATTGCGGAATCAATGCGTGTAACATCCCCCGCCATTAGCAAGTCAGGAAGAGGAGTTTGTATTTATGGCGGGTGAGAAAGAGGAATTGATACAGGTGGAAGGTGTGGTGCTGAAGGTGCTTCCAGCCACGATGTATCGCGTACAATTGTCCAACGGGCATGAGATATTGGCCCATATATCCGGAAAAATGCGTAAGCATTTTATCCGCATTACCAACGGAGACAAAGTCCGTGTCGAAATGTCTCCCTATGATTTGACCAAGGGTCGAATCACCTTCCGCAACAGGAACTGACCATGTCCTCGCCGCCGGATGAATCCGCCTGCTCCATATTGGAGCCGCAGCGGCTGATTCAGATTACAACCGGCGATCAGAACCTGATTGAACGTATTCTCGCGAATTTCTGCGCGGATATCCAACGGCAATACCAATCGCTGCGTGATTGCTGCAAAGCGGGCTCCGTTGAACAGCAGTACATCGTCTTGCACAAGATGAAAGGTTCGGTTGGAAATATTGGAGGGAAGCGGTTGGAACAGCTATTGGCGGACTGCGGTGACCGTACCAGGCAGGGCCGAATGGCCATCCGGGATGAAGACGTGCAGCATATCGGGCGTGAACTCGATGAACTCCTCAACGATATTGAGAAAACGGACTGGGCGGCGGACTAGTCGCCGGGTTTTTTGATTGTTCGCGTGACCCGATCCACACTAAGGCTTGCAACTTTGGACGGGCTTCGCTAGTAAGTATCCCTTTACGTCAAGCTGGCCTGAAACAGGCCGGAAATGCTTTAAAATGGAGAAACTCAACCATGCCCGCACGACTTGAACTGCTTTACCAAAGCCAACAGAAACGAAATGCCGCTCTGCTGGATTCCTGCCGCTATCTGAGCGGCGATCAAGCCTCCGCCGTACTCCCGTTCCATATCGACTTGTCCGCGTCGGCGACTCTTTCCGAACGTCAGGTTCTACAGCTCGAAGCAATGAGCATCGAGACGGCCCGCACGGCGATTCGGTCGGTGGCCTCACTCTCCAAGTTGAATGAGGTGGACCACATGGGCGGGGGATTGGACCTGATTACGGCCCTTCTGCTGACGCTTTCCGTGGTGGATGGCGCAAAGAAAGAATATACGATCGAACATGCGCACACGAGCATCGGCTATTTTTCCTCGCTGGCCACGCTGGGTTTTTTGAGCCCCGAGTATGTGGTGGAGGCGTTTCGTCGCGGGTTGGATATTCCCGGTCATGTCTCGTGGTTGCCGGGCGGTACGCAGCTCAATGGGGGGCGCCTCGGTGTGATGGTGCCCGCCGCCGTCGGCCAGGCCCTCGGAAAAAAGGCGCGCCATGGTGATGAAGCCTTGGTGATTTGTCATTGCGGCGATGCCGGCTGGATTTCCGGCCAGGCCCTGAACGGATTCAATGCCGCCGATCTGCACGGTGCTCCGGTGGTCTTTGTGATGCACCGCAACGGCATTCAGCTCTCCGGCTCGAATAAGTCCATTATGAACAAAGACCCGCGCGGCATCGTGGAGGCGATGGGTGTGACCATCGTCGAGCTGCAGAGCCTGCACGATTTCAAGGAACTGTATTCCGCCTATCAGACGGCCTGGGGGCTGGTCCGCTCCGGAAAACCCTGCATGATTTATCCAGCGGGTCTGCACTCGGATGCGAATCAAATCGTGGACCTGCAATTCTACGGAGAAAAATACGGCATCTTGGAGCAGGTCCGTGAAAAGGCAGAGAAAAACGGCGTAGGCATGGACCGAAAAATTTGGATTCCCGGCGCATTGATGAGCTATCGGGATGTGGAATCCATGCTGGATTGTTTGTTTTTGGTGAATGAGCTCCCGGGTGGCAAGGGACATCACGATGGGCACATGAAGGGACGGGACCTGGATCAGGTGCTTGGCAGTCCCATGCTCTCGATGAACAGCGAACAGAAAAAGGCCTTGGAAGAACTCCGTGCCCAAAAACCGTTGGAGGTTGTCACCCGTGCCCGCCCCGCACCCGGTACGGCGAATCTAATGCTTTCGGCGAGCGCTCTCGCTGGAGTCAAGCTCCCCGAGGTAGGTGCTATGGCGTCGCCGCGCAACGGATCGGAAGCGGCCTATGCGGCGCTGGCCAAGGGGCATCCGGAGGCGCTGTTTGTGATTGGCTGCGATCTGGACCCCTCCACCAAACTCGGTAAGGCACGGTCCTTTCTCGCGCCTTCGCATCAATTTGAGATGAGCATCGAGGAACAGGCATCGGCCATCATGGCCAACGGATTGGCCATGAGTTCCTATGATCCGCAACTGGTGGTGTTTTCCACCTTCTCGGCTTTCTTCGCTGGCATCGCACGCGAGGGTTTCGAGATGTGGCGCTATCAGCGGAATTTGAACGGCATGAATGAGGGGTTGAACGTGACCATGCACCTGTCTCACGTGGGCGCCTGCACCGGACGCGATCATTTTTCGGGTTGGGACTTGGACTGGATCAACCTGGCATTGACGTATCTGCCCTATCTGCGCCGCTTTTATGCCCCTGCGGATGCACGCAGCGCTTTTCTGGCCGTACGCGATCTTGCCGCGCATTACGGGGCGCACATCATCGGTATCCCGCGCGACAATCTGCCCACGCTCACGCGGCAGGATTCCGATGCGCCTCTCTGGACGGCGGATGAGGCTTGGAGCAATCTCACTGCCTATCGCACCTATCCCGGAGCGAAGAAGGCGATTCTAACCATCGGTGCGCCGAGTTATCTGGCAGCCGAGGCCGCCGAAGCGCTGCAACGGACCGGAACCCCGGTGGACGTGCATATCATCAACGCCCTGCCGATTCCCTCTGTGGAACTTGCCACGCTGATTCAGCGGTATCCGCAGGGCATCGTGACGGTGGAAGACGGTATTGTTTCCAATGGTACGACGTGTCTGCGCGGATTGGCTGGCGTGGTCAGCGAAGCGGCATCGGACTTCGGCATTCCGGTGGACTACATCGGCATTTGTGATCCGCGCATTGCCCCAGCGGATGGGTTCCCGGAACTCTGGGCGCATTTCGGCATCACGACGGAAGCCATTGCCGATGCGGTGAAACGACTCGGGGCCTGATGATTGACCTTCATCTGCATTCCACGTTTTCTGACGGCACCTGCACTCCCGAGGAGTTGGTGCAGAAGGCGCGGGAACTGGGCGTCTACGGCATCGCCCTGACCGACCACGATACCACGCAGGGCCTGCACCGCTTTATGAGTGCCGGCGCCGAATCGGGAGTGATCACGGTGGCCGGGGTGGAAATCAGCGCCGACTTTCCAAAAGGCACCATGCACCTTCTCGGCTACGGGATGAATCCCGATGATCCGAAACTGAATGAGGGGCTCGCCTGGATACGCGAGGGACGCGACGAACGAAATGTTGAGATTCACGCCAATCTGAGCCGACTTGGAATGGCTATCCCCTGGGATGACGTGATTGCCTGTGCCGGAGGCGATGTGATTGGGCGCCCGCACATCGCGAAAACCCTGGTGCAGCATGGATACGTCACGGATACCCGCGAGGCGTTTAAAAGATATCTGGCCCGAGGGCGCCCCGCCTACGCCGAACGCCGCCGCATGAATCCGTACGACGGGATTCAACTGATTGCGAAGGCCGGCGGCGTGCCCGTGTTGGCACATCCCATGACCCTTGGGGTGGGTGGTTTGGAACTTCGCGAAGTGGTTGGTGAATTCGCGCGGGCTGGATTGCAGGGGATCGAGGTCTACTATCCCGAACACACGCAGGACATGCGGAAACGATTCCGAAAACTAGCCGAGGCCTTTGATTTGGTCGAAACGGGAGGCAGCGATTATCACGGCGCGCTGACTCCGGACCTCGTGATCGGACGCGGCTTCGGAAATCTGGACATTGAAGACGCCACGATCGAGCGCCTCCTGAAACGCCGCAAAAGCCTTTGATCCTGTTTTCCCAATGATTGGGAAAACGATTCGCCTCCAAAAAATAAATAAAAAAAGTCATTGAAGTGCGCTGAAAAAACGTTTAACCCATAAACGTAAAGCGCTCTACAAGAGTTTTTTTCGCTCTCTTTGTCGGGCCATCAAAATTTATTAAGGAGGTTGATTATGTCGGCTCTTGAGTCCATTCAGTCCAACGAAGGTATGTCCGAAATTTCATCAGAAGCGGGTGCCGCACAAAGCGGTGCCCTGCGCGTCATGCAGCAGGGTGCTTTGGTGGGGACATCGCTGCTTTCCGGGGGGGAGGGTGTAGTCACCGTCGAACCCATCATGAATGCAGGGGCACCCAGCGCATTGCAGCGGATATGGATGTAGCAGTGCCAGGTCGGTCAACTGACCAGTTCGAAGGTCTGCTCCTGTCCGTTCTGCGCGTAGCGTAGGCGGATCAGGCCATTCGTTGATTCAAAATTCACGGGCGCTCCGTCCAGCCGGATTTCTTTGGGTGTCGAGGCCGTTTTGAGTTCCAGGACACCCGTGGTGTTCGGCAATCCCTTGAGCGTGAAGCGGAGGTTGCGTCCTTCGGCTTCCTGTCCGGTGAGTTCTCCGTACGCAAAGCGCAGGGTAATGTTTTTGCTCAGGGGATGATTGATCGGGAGAATCAGGCCGGAGAGCATGGGCAGTTCGATGGACCCCAGATCGAGAGCCTCTCCGTTTGGCCCTGCCGATAGGCGAAGGCGTCCGGTGTGAGGCATGCGGTGGAAGTTTCCGACAAAGAGGAACCCTTCATCGCCGCTGCAGCGCAGGGCGGTGTGCAATGCGGAGTTATCGCATTCCACATTAGTTGCCACGCTTTTCAAATTCAGCATGGCTTCCCAGAGGCGCGGATGTTCTTCAATGCTGTAGCCATGGAAGAAGCTGAAGAGGCGCAGGGTACCTTTTCCGGCGTTGGCTTCGAGTCCGACGGGGCGGTTATCGATGTCCTTTGCAATGACCTTGGCCTTCTTCATCGAGACTTCGATCGGGCCATACATGACGGGCACGTCCTTCATCGCGCCGAGGCGGATGCGGTTGGAGCGGCTGGGGGAGCCGAGTACATATCCAAAGGCATCGCGCAGAATGGTGCAGGGTTTGAGTTCCAGGTCGTAGCGGGGGAGTGTTGGGAAGACGGTGAGGGTGCCGCCGCCGCGCACATAGTCGAGCAGTTTCTGCTGTGTGGCGGCATCCATGATTTCATCACAGGCCAGCGCAAGCTGATCGTATTGGGCGAGGTCCTGCGCAGAGCGCAGGTGCAGGTCAGGTAGGTCATACGAAACACTGGCGCGGTTGAGCGTACGCAACAGGCTGTCGAACCAGCAGCGGTCGCGCAGTGCATTGCGGTCAAAGGAAAGGCCGGAGCCCCAGGAATCGAGCTTGTGTACTTTGTGAAGAATGGGGGTGAGAAATTCGCTTTGATGCTGCGGGGGATAGAAGGGCACGCCGAGGGTGGCCTTTTTGGCGCTCTGCACGAGGGCGGGTCCGTTTTGCTTCAGCCATTTCCCGATTTGGGCCACTTCGGGATACATGGGTTGCTTCACGCCCTGATAGTTGACGGCGTTGTACCAGTAGAACGTCGGTCCGTCGGACCCTCGGCCCTTCGGGTTGCGTCCCTGGGAAAACATATAATGATTCAGCCCGGTCAGCCCGTGTGCAATGCACAAGCGCGTGAAGAGTCCGAGTTCGCCGGGATAAGTTTGCACGCCGAACTCGCGGCTGCCGCACTGAAATTCGGCGGAGTAGAGCGGAAGTTTGTCGCGTTGCAGTTCGGTGCATATCTGATTGGCGACCACGGCATCGTGCAAATTGTTGGGGGAAATGAATTCGGGAATGTGGTCGATGCCAAAGAGTACCTCGGGCTGCCGTTCGGCGGTGAGATGTTGGAAGGTGCCATTGAGTGGCACTTCATGGGCGCGTCCGTAGACCCATCCGCCCACATTCGTGAAACGCGGAACGGTGATTTTCGCCTCGGTGAGCGTGTCCATCAGAAAATCGACATAGTCGGCATACAACCAGCGGTGAAATTCATGCCAGAGGGTATAGAGCACGAATGTACGACGCGTTGCGCAGCGGTCTTTGGGCGGGGCGACATCGGTGTAGGCGTTGAGTGGGCGATCGAGCAGGACGGCGAGGTCCTGCAGGTTGGGATAGCGCTTAGCGAGATAGGCGTACCAGGCGTTGAGGCCGGATTCCGAATAGTCGCCGCCGCCGCGCAGCCAGTGGAACATGCCGATTTCATTGCAGAGCTGCACCATGATGAGGTGCCCGGCTTTCTGCGCGGGGAGGAGCACGTCCCGACAGACTTTTTTCAGCCATTGGGCGGCAATGCGGCGAAAGACGGGGCTTGGATAGGAAATAAACGCCGGGCCCCAGGGGCGGCCATCTTCGCCGAGGGCCAGGGTTTCGGGATACTGGGTGGTGACCCAGGAGGGCATTCCCTGGTCGGTGAGTTCGGCCAGGGCGTAGGGGCCGGGTTTCAGGGTGATCTTTAGACCACAGGCCGCCGCCTCGCTCACAAAGCCTTTCAGATCGCGCTCGGGATGCGTCTTGCCGGTGAAGTCATACACGCCTTCCTGCATTTCATGCCAGGACCACGGGATATAGGTTGAAACAGCCTGACACCCCGCTTCGCGAATTGCTTCAAGATGTTTGTGCCAGTATTTCCGGGGTACGCGGAAATAATGCATCTCAGCGGAATGCAGAAAAACCGGCTTTCCATCGAGGAGAAAAGCACGTTGTTGAATGGAGCAGGCCGACTGGTTGGAGCGTTTCATGGCGAAGGATTCCTTATGCATTCCGACGGTGGTTGTAACCGGTTACGATCGCGGCTGTGTAGCGCATTGTTTTTTCTTTTGCAATGGATTTTTCCAACCATTGGAAACTTTTTTGGTGATTTTTCCAATCATTGGAACTTTTTCCAGCGTTTTTTCCAATCATTGGAAAAAGTGAAAGGGGCACCTTTTCGGGTGCCCCTTCGTGGTCTGTTTTACAATGAGCCGGCTTATTGTGCGTTGCCGATGACGCCCTGGACAAACCAGTCCATGCTGAGCATTTCCTGATCGGTCATGGCTTTGCCTGCCGGTACCTTTTCGTTCCCGTCCTGGCCCAGGATCGGGCCGGCAAAGACAACGAGCGAGCCGTCGAAGATTTTCTTGGCGGCGGCATCGACCTTGGCCTGAGAACCTTCAGGGGCGAGGGTTGTCAGCGGAGCGAGTAGGACGACGCCGTCTTTCATGCTGCCCCAGTAGGCATGGCTTTTCCACGTGCCGTTTTGGATGGCGCGCACCTGTTCGGCATAGTAGGGGCCCCAATTCCAGATCGGGGAGGTCATGTTGGATTTGGGTGCCATCTTGCTCATGTCGGAATCATATCCGATGGCCCATTTGCCGCGTTCTTCGGCGGCCTGCTGAGGTCCGGCGGTGTCCTGATGCTGGGCGATCACATCGCATCCTTCATCCAGCAGGGCAATGGCGGCGGCTTTTTCTTTGGCCGGATCATACCAGGTATGAGTCCAGCGTACGATGACTTCGGCTTCCGGCTTGATGGAGCGTACACCAAGGGTAAAAGCATTGATGCCGCGGATTACTTCGGGAATTTCAAAGGCGGCGACGTAGCCGATTTTCCCGGTTTCCGTTTTCATGGCGGCGACGATGCCGGAGAGATAACGCGGCTGATACATGCGTCCGAAATAGTTGGCCATGTTTTCGGATTGTTTGTAGCCGGAGCAGTGGAGAAATTTAACGTCGGGATATTCTTTTGCGATTTCTTCCATGTAATCCATGTAGCCGAAGCTGGTGGCCACGATGACGTTGCAGCCCTGATCAATCATGTTGCGCATGATTTCCTTCGACTCGGGGCCTTCCGGCACGTTTTCTTTAAAGATAGTCTCTATGCCGGTTTCTTTTGCTGCATAAGCACGGCCCTTGTCGTGCTCGAAGGTCCATCCGCCATCGCCAACGGGGCCGATGTAGATCAAACCCATTTTCACTTCAGGTTGGGCAGCGGGCGCCTCCGTATCCGCCGCAGCGCCTGCCGGCGCGGCCGCTTCTTTCTTCTGTCCGCATCCGCACAGGGCGGAGACGGCCAAGCAAACCATAAACGCAGTCCATACTTTTCTCATACTGGCATCCTTTCTATCTAACTCATTAACGACGCATACCCCTTAAGCACACCACATCCCGCCGTCGTTATTCACGGAATGTAATGGTGTTTCCCTGCAAGCAATCCACAATGGCCAGCGATTCCACGCGTATCCCCCGTTTGCGCAGGATCGCGCCGCCCTCCTGAAAGCCCTTCTCAATCACAATGCCCACCCCTACGAGGTGAGCGCCAGCCTGCTCCAACATCTCGATGAGTCCGCAGGCGGCGTGGCCTCCCGCGAGAAAGTCGTCCACGATCAGTACGCGGTCGCCCTTTTTGATGTATTCGGAAGAAATGACCACGTCGTGATGGGTGTCTTTGGTGAAGGATTTGACGCGAGCGGTGTAGTTGCCCGCAGGCATGGTGGATGGTTTGGCTTTTTTGGCAAAGACAACCGGCTTGTTTAGTTCGAGCCCGGTTAGGATGGCCACGGCGATGCCCGAGGCCTCGATCGTCAGAATTTTATCAATGGATTCATCGGAAAACCGCCGTGCGAATTCGCGTGCGGCTTTCTGCATGAGCAAGGGGTCTATCTGATGGTTCAGGAAGCTGTCCACCTTCAGAATGGTGTCGCCGATGACTTTTGCATCGCGCAGTATTCGCTCCTTCAGTTCTTTCATCGGGAATCGCTTTCCTTCTGTTTAGCCGACGTTTTTCGCGCAAAATTAGAAATGAGCATAGCACAAAAGCCCGGACGCACAGCAATTTTATCAAACTATTCACTGCGGTGTCCGTCGGCAGCCCCCCCCCCTCGGCTATTTCGCCCGAATCTGTTTTGACACGTTTTCAGGAAGCGTGGTACTTTAAGCGCTCTCAACACGGGCCAACCATGGAGGTTGGTGGCGGTATACGGAGACTTCCCACGATTAAGGAAATGAGTTATGGCAAAAGTGGTCTTGGAGCATGTCTGCAAAATATATCCCGGCGATATCATGGCTGTGAACGATGCGAACCTGGAAATCGAGGATCAGGAGTTTATGGTTCTGGTGGGTCCATCGGGCTGCGGCAAATCCACGACGTTGCGGATGGTGGCGGGGCTTGAGGAAATATCAAGCGGCAGCGTTTATATTGATGGGAAAAAGATGAATGAGGTGCCGCCGAAAAATCGGGACATCGCCATGGTCTTTCAGAATTACGCGCTCTATCCGCACATGACCGTGTACAACAATATGGCCTTCGGCCTGAAGTTGCGTCATTATCCCAAGGCGGAAATTGATAAGCGAGTACAGGAGGCGGCGGAAATTCTCGGCATTCAGCCGCTACTTGAACGTAAACCCAAGGCGCTTTCCGGCGGGCAGCGGCAGCGCGTGGCGGTGGGGCGCGCGATTGTCCGCAAACCCAAGGCCTTTCTTTTTGACGAACCTCTTTCCAACTTGGATGCCAAAATGCGCGTACAGATGCGTGCGGAAATCAACAAGCTGCATACCCGGCTCTCTTCCACCATGATCTATGTGACGCACGATCAGGTGGAGGCGATGACCATGGGTGACCGTATTTGTGTGATGAAGGACGGGCTTATCCAGCAGACGGCGGCACCGCTTGAATTGTATCACCGCCCAGTGAACCGCTTTGTGGCTGGGTTCATCGGCAGCCCGCCCATGAATTTTTTCGAGGGGCGGATAGAGCGGCGTGATGCGAAGCTTTGCTTTGTGGAAGAGCACTTTACTATGGCGGTGGACGATGCGCACCGAGCGGCGTTGGATCGTTATGATGGCAAGGCGATGGCCTTGGGGATTCGGCCGGAGGATTTGAACGATGCTTTGTACGCGGTGAATGCCCGACCAGATAATCAGTTCAAGGCCCGGGTGGAAGTGGTGGAGCCAATGGGTGCCGAGGTTTACCTTTATCTGAACAGCGGAGCCCATTCCTTTGTAGCGCGAGTGAGTACGCAAAACAATGCCCGGGTGAATCAGGAAATTTCGATAGTGGCCGACATGAAGAAGGCCCACTATTTTGATGCGGAAAGCGGCCTCGCCATAGTCTGACGCAGCATGGCTCCGCCTGCCGCCGCCCGATTGGATGAAAGGTTCTGGATGATGTTTCCCTTGCCTATAGCCGTGTTGGAGTCGGTCACCTTGATGCAGGGGACCGTTCAATTCGCGTTGGTGGTCGGGTTGTCTTTTTCAGCCATTGTCCTGTTGGTGAGCTTTCTCCGTTTTCAACGAATGACGGGGCACCTGGCGATGCCCGCTGAGGATGAAGAATTCCAGGCTGCTAATCTGTTTCAGACTGAATTGTTGCGGCGTATGGGAGGAGGCCGCTCGCAACATGTTTCGCTGGTGGTGGCTTATATCGGGTTGCTTGATCGCGACACGCTGGGTGCTCAGGTGGGAGGGCCTGCGGGGCTTCAGGAAGTTGGACGCTGGATGCGGGAACTCCTGAACCAATCAGTACGCCAAGCGGATGTGGTCTTGCAGATAGATGAAGAACGGCTGGGGCTGATCCTTTCGTCCTGCCAGCGCGAGCAGGGGGTGCCCGTCATGGAACGCCTGCTTCAAACGGTGCGCGATGGATTGTGCAGGACTTCCAACGGGTGGGCCGGGCATGTCGAGCCGTGCGCAGGATGTGTTGTTTTCCCGGAAAACGGGGAAACGATGCGGACGTTGATTGAAGAGCTGGACGAGGCCTTTTCCGCCTCCCAGTCGGAAAACGGCTTGGTTTTTGCCGAGCCGCCAGCCCGTCCGGTCCATACGCGACACGAGGGGTTGCTGCGTGATGAGGAGGAAGACGAGGAAGAGGAAAAAGAGGAAGAAGTGGAGTCGCCGGAGAGTCATGAAAAGCGGCGCGTCAATCCCATGGTGGACCCGCTGACGGGGGTGATCCGGCGCGATCGGATCGGTACCGCCATGGCGAAATACATGGCCGCGCATCGGCGTGAAGGACGTGCGGTGACAATGCTTTATCTGGCGGTGGACCATGTGGAACGTTACATCAAGCAGTATGGCGGCGGCGCGGATGATGCCCTACTGCGGATGACGGGCGAGCTGCTCCAGCGGGAGACCAGAGAGGATGATTTGCTCGGGCGTTATGGAGCGGATGGTTTCCTAGTGCTGATGCATTGCCCCATGGCCGAGGGGCTGGCGGTGGCCCGGCGGCTGTGCGCCTCCGCCCGCAGACAGCAGGCCCTTCATGAAAAATGGCCACTGCGGATAACGATTAGTGTGGGTGTGGCGGCTTGGCCAGAGCATGGACGCACGCCGGGCGAACTGTTTCGTCTGGCTAACGGGGCCCTGGAGGAGGCGCGTGCACGCGGAGGCAATGCGGCCCTGCTGTTTGACCGAACGTTCGTTCGGGAGCGGCGCCGTCATGATGACAGAGTGGATAGATTTTGAAGGGAGCAGGTGCCATGAACAGACGATTGAAGCTGGGCGTGAATGTGGACCACGTAGCCACGGTACGGCAGGCGCGCGGAACGGAGTATCCCTCACCCGCCGAGGCGGCGAAATGCTGCATGGCGTCTGGCGCGGAAAGCATCACGGTGCATCTGCGCGAGGATCGACGACATATTCAGGATACGGATGTGCTGGCCATCTCCGCGCTGAATCATATTCCGCTGAATCTGGAAATGGCGGCCACAGAAGAAATGACGGGCATCGCGCTGAAGGTGCGCCCGCAGGAGGTGTGTCTGGTGCCGGAGAAGCGGCAGGAGCTGACCACCGAGGGTGGCCTGGATGTGGCGGGGCGCAAGGAGTATTTGCGAACCGTTGTGGCCCGTCTCACCGATGCAGGGGTGCAGGTGAGTCTCTTTGTAACGCATGACGCCGCCCAGTTGGAGGCCACGGCAGATATCGGTGCGCCGGTGGTGGAATTGCATACGGGAGCCTATTGCGATGCGTCCGGCGGAGACCGGGAACGCGAACTGAAGGCCCTGATACGCGGTGCGCAGGTTGCCCATGAACTGGGCCTTCAGGTGAATGCAGGCCACGGGATCAATCTGGATAATTTAACCGGTGTGCTGGAAATTCCCTGGATGGATACCTTGAACATTGGACACAGCATCGTGGCGCGGGCCGTTATGATCGGCCTCCCGGAGGCGGTGCGTGAAATGCGTGCGGCCATGGATGCTTATCGGGGAGGAAAATCATGAGGGCACTATCGGTGGAAGTCATGCGGGCGTTAGATCGTCAAACGATTGCGGGAGGGGTTCCGGGACGTATTCTCATGGATCGCGCAGGTTATGCGGTGGCGTTGGCCGTGAAAAATGTGATCGAGCGTTCAGGCTGCTTTCCGGGTGTATTGCTGTTGGCCGGTCGAGGCAATAACGGCGGCGACGCCTTTGCGGCGGCGAGGTATCTACTGATCTGGGGATACGATGTGGCCGTGCGGCTGGCGGGCGTGCATGCGGATTTGAAGGGCGATGCGTTGTTTCATTATGAGCGGATGACGGAGGATGGAATCATCTGTCTGGACTGCCCGGAGGCTTCCGCGTGGCTTACGCTCTCGCCGATGGATGAGACGTGCGGAGTCGTGGTGGATGGACTGCTTGGTACCGGCGCGCAGGGCGCGCCGTACGGCGTCACCGCCGCAGCGATTGACTATATCAATCGCCTTTCGGAACAGGTGTATGTCGTTTCAATCGATATTCCTTCGGGCGTAAATGGCGATACGGGCCTCGCTGAGGGTGATGCGGTGCGGGCCGATGTAACGATCTGCCTCGCGGCACCCAAGACCGGATTTCTTGCCGAAGAGGCTAAGGCGTGGCTCGGCACGGTGGACGTGGTGGATATCGGTATCGCCATCCCAAAAGAAAAGGACGCCGTCCTGCAGCCAGAGCTGCTCTGTGCGCAAGATGTGCGCGGCGTGTTTCCTAGACGCGCCTTCAATGCGCACAAAGGAACCTTCGGGCATGTGCTGCTGATTGGCGGAGCGCCCGGCTATGCCGGTGCGGTCATGATGGCCGGGTCGGCGGCGCTCTCTTCGGGTTGTGGCCTGGTATCCATTCTGACGCCTTCGGGCGTGGCCGATGCGGTTACCATTCAATTGCCGCCGGCCATGGTGAAGAGCGGCACCGCGACTGAATCGGGCAGCCTAAGCCTGGAGTCCGTGCGTGATCTTCCGCGGGATAGTTATTCGGCCATTCTTCTGGGCCCCGGCATGACGACTCACCCAGACACGCGGCGGATCGTCGAGTTGGTGATCGCACGCGTGGAATGTCCGGTGATTCTGGATGCGGATGCGCTCAATGTGTTTGCGGGTGAACTGGACGCGTTGAAGCATTCCCGCGCCCCCCTGATTCTGACGCCTCACCCGGCGGAGTTGGCCCGGTTAATGGGCATGACCACGGGCGAGTTGCTTCGTGAGCGGTTGGCGCTTGTGCGGGAGGCTTCCGTTCGTTCGGATGCCGTGGTGATGCTCAAAGGAGTTGGAACCCTGGTGGCCGAATCTTCCGGGGCCGTTCGGTTGAACCTGACGGGCAATCCCGGCATGGCCTGCGGCGGTAGCGGTGATGTGCTGGCGGGCCTGCTTACGGGTTTTGTCGGGCGCGGTACGGCACCGTTTTATGCGGCAGGTTGCGCGGCGTTCATCCACGGGCGCGCAGGCGATTTTGCCGCGCTGGAACAAACGCAGCACGCCATGCATACCGAGGATATTCTCACCCATCTTCCGTCTGCGATGAAGAGCCTCTGCATCCGCTGAACGTGGCCTAGTCGGGTGGAGCAGGTTGATGCAAACAAACCGCACTTGGAAGGGGGGCTTCCGTAGTTGAGTACATGCGGACTTACGCTGATGGTAGGGCAAGGTATGCGAGATGTGTATGATGGTAGCGTGGTGTTCTCCGAGCGCCACGGTGTTTTGGCGTGTGACGCACGGCCTCCGTCCACTCGGCGAGCGGACGGCTACTATGCAAGAACGCCGCCGGGATGAGGTAAGTCCACCGGACGCATGCCATAAAAAGGGCGTTGCGCTGAAATATCTATTTCCGCATGACGAGGGATCGTTTCAGTATGGGCTGGGTTGAGTTTCATGGGATGATTTCAACGTCACCGGCGAATAGGGAAGGCGCACCAGCTCGCGCCCCTCTTGCGCTTGCCGCTGGACGTAGGCGGTGAAGGCCTGGTTATCAATCAGGTCGGCATGGCGCGTCACCGGCCCCTGGGCATCCATGGCGGCTTTCAAGGTTTCGTATCCGTCGTTTCCATCGGCCACGTAGCTGTTCGAGACGAGGTGATAAAGGCGGGCGTCCTCGGCCTCGCTCCAAGTTCCTTCTCGATCAAGAAAGCGGAGTGAAGTGATGCGGCTTCCGGTGGGTTGTTCGGGATCATAGACGTAGGCGAGGCGGGCGGTGTAGGGGAAGCGTCCGTCGCCATCCGGATTGGCCAGCGCGGAGTTGATCACGGTTTCGAAAACGCGCTTGATGTCGGCCCCGGTGAGCTGAAAATCACACAGGCTGTTGCCGAAGATCATGACCTCCAGGAGGGTCTGATTCTTGAAATAGTCACCTGATGCAATGGAGGTGCGCACTCCGCCGGCATTGACCAGTCCTGCATCCACGGTTATGCCGAGATCCTCCATGGCAAGGCAGAACGCCTCGGCGGCGAGCGGCGCGACTTCGCTTCCGTGCCCTTCGGGATCGGTGGGCGTACGTTCGTGATTCAGCGGCGCGGGAACCTGCGCGATGACCGGGCCATAGGTTTTGAGCAGTTCCGGGCGGTATTTTTCATCAATCAGCGCCCGCATGGCGGGATCTTCGCGGAGGGCATTGGTCGCGGTGGTGTCGTCCGCAAGAACGAGGAGTGTGTTTCCGCCGGACCAGGATTGAATGCGCCCGGAAGGATCAAACTGCACGTCCAGCTTTCCAACGGCCAGCGCATACGATCCGGCCTGCACCACGCAGACGGTCTCGCCGGCGGGCGACGTGACCACGGTGGGGTAGGGGCCCGCATAGGCAAAGCCCTGGTTTGTGAAGTCACCGAGCAGGTCATGCGAATGCCCGCCGACGATGAGGTCAATCCCGCTCACTTCTCCAGCGACTCGGCAATCGCTGCGGTAGCCGATATGCGAGAGCATGATGATCTTGTTGACACCCTCCGCGCTCAACTGTTCCACGGCATCTTGCGCAGCATCCGTTATGCGCTCGAAGATCAAGTCCTTGCCCGGGGAGGAGATGGAGGGCATGTCATCCAGCAGGATTCCGAAGACGCCGATTTTTTCGCCCTGCACCTCGCATAGGGTCCAGGGGGTGATGTTTGTGGTCTCGGCCAGATAGGGATCGGCCTGAAATTCAACATTGGCCGCCACCAGTGGGAAATGTACGGATTGTGCAAAGCGGGCCAGCGGAAGGTCCAGCGGGATTTTGCTGCCGGGCACAATTTGTTCCGCCACGGAGCCGTCCTCGCTCCAGGTGATGTTCATTTCGCGCAACTGATCGAACTCGTGATTGCCGATGGTCATCGCGTCCGGCCGCATCAGGTTCAACAGTTCGGCATTGGCCGCACCGTGATTGAGCACAAAGTAGCCGGTGCCCTGAAAGACATCGCCCGCATGCAGAAAGAGGGCGTGCTCATTGGTGGCTCGCTCGGACTGTACGAAGGTTTGAATGGCCGGATATCCGCCGCAGCGAATCGCTTCGCCATTAGGCTGCTGAATGATGGACGGATCAAAGTAGGAGTGCGTATCGTTCACGTGCAGCACGGTGAGCGAGAAAAGCGGCTCTGAGGGCGGACGGGCTGCTTCTTTTGTCTGATGCGGCGCGGTGCGGCAGCCGTTCAGCAAAACAAACAGGCAGAACGTGACATAAAGATGAACGCGATGAATAAACATAAACGACCTCCGATGTTTGCAAAAACGTTGTCTTGGTAACATTTTCAGCAAGGAAAACCAACGGAAACATGACAAGGAAACCTCATTCTAAACAAAGAAACGAATGGGGGCTCAATCAGCTTATTTACTATTTAAGGGCTGACCCTGATGGGGGTTAGGGGAGGCTGATCAGGGCGACTGAGAGCAGGGCGAGGAGGATGGCAAAAATCCGGGTGGGAGTCAGCCGCTCCCGGTAAAACAGGCGTGAGAGAATCACCGGAATGATGATGGAACTGCTAAAGATCGCCTGCGAAAGGGAGATCGGCCCGCTTCCGAAGGCACGTAGTACCAGGAAGTAGCCCGCGAAGTTCAGGCAGCCGATGGCCAGGCCGTAGAGCGAAAGGCGGGGTGTGCGCAGGAGCGAGGTCAGCCAGTCGAGTCGGCGCTTCCGCAGACTTTGACGGCCAAAGGTGAAGAGGAAGACCAGGCTGTAGGAAGCCGTCATATAGGCGAGGCGGTTTTCCGAGGTGTCGGCCAGCAGTTTGCCGGATGTCATGGAAAGCGTGGTGAAGAAGGCGCTGGTCAAGGCCAGGAGAACGCCTGCAATGATCCGGCGGTCCCGCGTGAGGGCAAAGCTCTTTTTCTGTTCGCGGGAAATCAGAAAAAGCACCGAAAGGCCTATTGCAATCCCGATATACTGCACCGGGCGGATGAGTTCATGGAAGAAACACACGCCGATCAGCAGGACCAGTAGACTGTTCATGCGGTTCAGTGGAAATACCACGGCGGCAGGCGCCCGCTGAAGCGCGCCGAAATTAAACAGCATGGCCAGGGCATAGGTCAGTCCGTTCAGGCAGGCATACAGGAATACCGGGCCGGTGAAGAGTCGCAGGGGATGCTGTTCGGTTAGACAGAGGGTGATGAGCGCCAATACGGCGACAGTTCCGCCTGCAATGCTGACCAATTCATCCCCTTTTCCGCCCGCCTCGGCAGCGGCCTTGTAGAGGAAGTGCAGCACTCCGTAAAGAAGCGTGGCGAATAAAATGCTGACCGTCCAAAGTTCCATCACGCATTTATTCCGTGGATTACACAAAAAAGCCACAGGAATTTGTACTCATGTTCGGTTCTTCCGGGAATTTCGTGAAACAACAGGGCCTTCGTAGAGAATATAAAGCAGAGACGCAGTGGCGCGGAGGCGCACGAGGAATGCTCTCGGGGAGGGCCCGTGTCCCCACGGGCCAAGCGGAGAGTGAGCGCGGAGAGCAAGAGAAATAGGGAATGAGCTGGAGATAAATAAAAGGACGCTGAGGACCATTCTACGCTGAAGCTACGAAGGGCAAGCAGCATCCCTCCCAAAATTCGCAATACTTGCTTCTTTGCGCTAAAAGCCTCCCCAAATCTATCGCCTCGTCTCGTCGTTCCTCCTCGCCGCTCACCCTCCAAAAGGCGGTCGATGAGGAAATGAATTCCCCAAAACCGCCGGTTTAACGGAGTTTTGAAAAAAAAGTCAAAAAAAAGATTGCGCCTGGATGAGTGTCAGTACATAACCGGTACATATCTAGAATATATAAATACGGAGGATTCTATGATCTCGAAGCGTTTGGTAGCCTTAATATTGAGTGGGTTGGTTCTAGGAGGGATGGCGCAGGCGGAGTTGGCCGGCTTCATAGGACTGAAGGACGGTTATTTCTATGACAAGACAAGCGGGGAGGCGTTCGTGCCGCACGGCATCGCCTACCAGAACTGGAATCGACCGCTGGGCGTCTGGCAGACGCTTGAGCAGATTGATTATGATCTGGATGAGATTGTGAAGATGGGCGCAAATAGTGTGCGCATTGACATCGTCTGGCAGCACGTCGAAGAAGACGGCGATAACCAGTTCAAATGGGATAATTACGACTACTTCATTCAGGCCTGCGAAGATCGCGGGCTTCGTATTTTTGCCCTGATCGGTTATCAGTGGCCGCCGAACTGGTTTCCGGATGCGTGGTATACGCAGCATCCGCCGGAGTGGGACGCGGAAGGCATTTATCATCCGGAACGCTGGCTTTCAGATATCATCAATTATGAACATCCGTCGGCACGGGCTCAGTATGCGGAATGGTTGGCGGCGGTGGCGGGGCGCTACAAGAATTCTAAGGCCATTGCGGGCTGGATTGTCGGCAATGAGTCGGGCTATCTGGGATTGTGGAGCGGGCTGTTGGATGGGTATGATCCCGAATCCGAGCAGGCTTTCCGTACTTGGTGTCAGGCTAAATACGGCACAATTGCGGCAGCGAATGCGGTGTGGGGCAGTTCGTTCGCGAATTTCGATGCAATCTCTTTTGTGGAACAGTACCGCGCGTATGGCGTGGATGGCGCGGTTTGGGCGGATATGGTGCAGTGGCGCGAAGATTCAATCGCCAGTTTTACGGCGGTGGGTGCCGTCGCCGCCAAGAGTGCGAACACGAATCATCTGATTTCCTATTCGACGGTCGGAATGCAGTGGGGTGAAGAGGACTGGCGCTACCATGCGGAAGATCGCGGCAAGATCACGGAAGCGGCTCAGGCTGCGGGTGCGCCGATTGATTTCTTTTCGGTGAACAATTATCCGTGGTCGGTGCTGGGGCATGAATCGCAGAACGGTCAGTGGGGTATTTCGTACACGAAGAAAACCGCCGGGGTTCCGGTGTTGTATTCGGAGACCGGGTTTACCAGCAGTGAAACGATGTGGCCGGGCATGAACGAACTTCGCCAGGGTCCGCTCATCCGCAATTCGCTGTGGGAAAGTCTGGCTGCGGGCGCGATTGGGACGCATATTTTTTCCTGGATGGACCGTCCGTACATCACGGATCGCGAAAAGGGGTTCGGAATTGTATATGCGGATCGGCGCGTGAAGCCGGCGCTGTGGACCTCGAAAGAGGCGTTTAATCTGATGGAGCAGGTGGATATTCACAATCTGTTGATGGGTTCGGAAGACCCGACCCCCGACATTGCCTTTCTGTGGACGGATGCGAATGACTCGCAATACAACCGGTATGAATGTGAAATGCAGCAGACTGCGGGTGCGTTGGAGCGGCTTGGTTTCGCGCCGTATTTCATTGATTTGCAGGATTTGGCTGCCGGGGCCTACACCAACTATCGGGCGGTCATTCTCCCGCGCAACATGCGCGTGGAAGATAAGGTTCCGGGATATACCAACAGCGTCCTGAACTTTCTGCTGACGCGTGTGATTCCGGCCGGGGTGCATGTGCTGGCTACGGCAGATCTGCCGGGTATGCAGGATTTCCACGGGCGCCCGCGCCCACAGGCGCAGAGCGAACTGAACGCGCTGTTCGGCATTGATGCCTCGAATGCGGGTGGCTACGAAGCACCGCAGCGTCGCCGGGAGTATGTCTCGTGGTACTGGAAGCTTCTGCAAGTGGATTTCAACGCCAACTCGCCGATCAACGGCTATCATTGCTGGCCGCAGGTGTGGAAGTACAGTGATGAAGTGAAGGTGACCGATGGAACGGTCTGGGCGACGATGGATTCGGGCCGAAACAAGGGCTTTGAGGACAGCAATACGGAAGTCGTGAAGTGGGATTATTCGTGGGGCAATGTGCTTGTCCGCAGTGGTTGGGGCTGGGCGTTTGACGGCAACAACATGGTGCAGATGTGGGGCGATGCTGGCCTAGGGAGTGATTTTGAGGTGGTTCCTTTTGGGCGGTATGCGCAAAGTGCCTTTTTGCGCAGCAACAGCACCGATCCGCTCTCCGGCGGCGCGCAGGCGTATGTGGCACTTGAATGGTACGATCAGGATACCAATCTGATTTCCGTGTCCGAGAGCGCACATCTGGCCGCCGCGACGCCGGGTAACGGCTGGATGGAATACAAGGTGGATGCCGTGGCCCCGGCAGAGGCTTGGAGTGCCCGGCGAGTTATTCGCATCCAGGGTGGCGGAACCGGTTCGGTTTACGTGGATCAACGGAAGTTGAATCCGGGCGTGGTGGTCAAGGATCACGGCGCGGCCAAGGCGTGTATCTTTCTTTTCTCGGCGGGCGATCAGCGTCCGGACGGGGATCTGGATGGCGACCCGGATGTATACGCCTGGCAATGGCGCTACGATTATTTCGGCGCGGTGGTGAAGGACTATTTCGGCATTGAGCCGAAGGTGGAAGTCAAGGGGACCAATGCCTATCTGTGCCTGGCCGACTACCGGACCCTAGCGGATGGTTCGACGCTTTGGCAGGTGAAGAATTACATGTACGACCCGAATTATCCGGCCTCGCCGCAGAATCCCATCGGCGGCGGCGCTTCACAAACCTTCACCATCAGCAGCCCTCTCTTTGAAGGTAAAACCATCAAGGCGTTCTATCAGGCGAAAATCGTTGAAGAAAACTCGGATGGCACGATTGTGCTGACCCTGCCGCCCGACGGTATGGAGATGCTGCATGTCTACGATTCAACGGGTGTTGGAGAGTACGAGATTGGTTCATCCGATGGCCGCACGTGGGGTGTGGAAAATGGTCGCAGCAGTTCAACAGCGGAAGGCCCTTCGAGCTTCCCTCTCGTCAGCGTGTATACGACCTACTGCTCCTATGCGAGAGCGCCGGTTATTGCAGGTGACAGGCTTTATGCCGTGGAGAACTACTTCAGCCATATGATTGGCTGCTGGGACGCAAAGACAGGTTCCAACCTTTGGCACTACACCTCGGCAAACGGCATCAATGATTCGTTCTTCTCGCGCAGTATTACGGTTGCCGACGGCACCGTCTTTGCTGCAACCAAGAATAATTCGGGCACCAACTATCCGGACGGCGCGCTGTACGCGATTGATGCCGGCACCGGGTCACTGAAGTGGTCCTACGCCAACCCGAGCAACTTGTACAATGCGGTCGCACCGGTTGTGAAGGACGGCGTGGTCTTTACGGCCTTTATCGCTGACGAAGTGCGCGCCATATATGCCGATACAGGAGCCCTGAAATGGGCCACCACCAATCGCGCCAGTGCTTCAGCGTTTGCCGGACTATCGCTTGGAAACGAAAAGGTCTACCAAATATATAGTGGTTATTTGTCCGCCTTTGATGAAGAAACAGGTGCTTCGGTGTTCCGTGTCTATATCGGTCGGCCCTGGTATGCGGAGTCCTGTCCGGTCGTTGTCGGCGACAAGGTTTATGTCGCCCGTAATAACACGTCGACCGGGGTTGGGGTCTACGATGCCAACACGGGTTCATTGCTATGGGACTACCCGTCCATCGCGCTGAACAAATTCGCAGCTCCTGCTGTGGGTGATGGCATCATGGCCATCGTGGGACAGCCCACGAATACTCCGGGTGTTGTCAAGGTGTTGGCCTATGACGCCACGCAGACGGGACCCGCGCTGTGGGAATACACGATGCCCGATGTGAGTCACGACAATATCACGCCGGTGATTGCCAATGGGGCGGTATACATCAATGCGGATGACCTGTATGTGCTGGATGCCGCCACCGGAGCCTTGCTTTACACGAAGGTTCACGCAGGCAGTGATCATGAGCCGTTTGTGAAGAATGGCTGGGTCTTTGTTTCTCATGGCAATGGCTACATTGAAGCCCTAAGCGACGGCACCCCGTGGGGCACTCCGGGTGGCGACGTTTCCTCTGGCGTGGGCTATTGGAAAATGGATGAGGCCAAGTGGTCCGCTGCGGCCGGCGATGTTAAAGATGCCTCGACCAATGCCAATCACGGGCGTGCCTACAACGGCCCGACCACCACTTGGGGCGGTCAAGTGCTCAAGGCCGGATCCTTCGATGGCGTGAATGACTATGTGGAAATTCCAAACAGTCCAAGTCTGCAAGTGGCCGGCGATATGACCCTTTCTTTCTGGATCAAGCCTCAAAATCTCGGTACGGCGCGGATCAATCCCGTGGACAAAAGCTATGGCGGTGAATTCGCTCTGACGATCGAAACAAGCCGGGGCATGAGTTATTACCATGGCACGGCTCGCAGCAGCGGAAAATACTGGGGTTGGGCCGCTCTCGCCGGAGGCACCCTGAAGAATGGGGAATGGCAGCACATTGCGATCACGCGTAATGCGGCGACCCGTCAAATGAAGAGCTATCTGAACGGTAAGCTCATGAAGACGGCGACGTATTCCTCTACGGCAGCAGTCCTGCCGACCGCGAGCACGTATCCGGTGCGCATCGCACAGGGATACACCGGTGTACGGATGAAGGGCTTAATGGATGAGGTGAAGCTCGCATCGGCTACGCTGAGCGATGCGGAAGTTGCCGCCCTGGCGGCCAATCGCGGCCCACGGCAAATTGTGCAGATTCAGGATACGCCGTCGGTGGTGCATCCGATGGGCGACAAAACATACAGCTGCAAAGTCGGCTATGATTGCAGCGGTCGCACCGACTTGACCCTCAAGCTGGCCTTCGCTGAAAAGGGTGACCATGGCGACGGAACGCCCGACGAAAAATACGAGCAGCTCGAACAGGTTGTTCTCGGAAACGGGTCGCAGAATTTCTGGATATGGATTCCTGATCCCGATTTGAAGGACAGTGATTATATCTCCACGCCCGACGGTGGAAACTATCACTTCCGTGCTTGGTTGGAAGATGCCGAGGGTCGCGTGGTGGCGGAAGCCATTCCCGCTCCGGTGAACCTGGAATGGGGTGTGCGTCCGACGGCGGGCGTGCCCACCAATCTGGTCAAGGGTACACAGTACGAAATCCCGATCGAATGGGAAAATCTCTATGAATACCTGCCTTGGGAAACAACACCGATGTCGCGCAACAGCGCCTTCCCGAATCGGGTGGCCCTATTCCGTTCGACGAAGACCGAGGCGCAGTTCCCCGGTCAGCTCAACAAGGTGAATCAGGTGGCGGACTGGCTGGAAGGTCTTGGCTATGAATGCGGAAATTCGTTGGACATTTCGTTCGACAACGTCCAGGTGTCCGGCTCGATGACGATGGTTCTTATGGGAGCCTGGTCGGCAGATGCTCAGCAGGGCACCGGGTCCTGGGGCAACTCTGGTTGGGAAAACAGAACCTTTCGCGTTCTGGTCGAGGGTTCATCGATTACTAGAGACGGGGACGAATGCTACCTGACGCTGAAGGGGCGCACCAGCGGATCTTATTTTGCGCGGCGCGTGTCTCTGGTGAAACGGGATGGCACCACGTTGAATGGTGTCGACTCCACCTTCGCCGAGGTGACTTTTGGCGGCACCTGGGAAAATGGTGTTGAGGTCATGGCGAACGATACGGTGATGAGCGATCCGATCGCCTTCGATCTGGCAGCCGGACAGGATGTGTTTGTGACGTTCTGGGGTGACCCCGGGAAGCCGGTGGTGTATAGGTCCGGCACCAGTACGGCTAGTCACACGTGGACGATCGCCGGCACGGATCGTACCTCGACGATTGATTGGCAAGCCTTAACCATCAGCGCGCAGAACGCCCATGTCTATTGTGCCGCCGCACTAAATACGCTCGGTCTCGCCGGGGAACCGACGAGCGTCGATTTCAGCGCTGGCACGGTACAGAGTTACGGCGGCCAGGATATAAAGCCCTCGCAATACGAAGTGCTGGATGATGGTGCCACGCTGCATATGTGGGGCAACAATTGGAAGGCCGTTGCACTGCCCTACACGGTAACGCCGGATACCATCATTGAGTTCGACTTCATGGCCAGTGGGGTGCAGGGCGAAATAAACAATATCGGTCTGGATGAGGATCTCGGACTCTCTGACAACCGCTTGTTCCAGCTCTGGGGCACACAAACATGGGGCATCCAGAATTATCGTAACTATTCGGGAAGCGGCTGGACACACTACACGATCGCCGTGGGGCCGCACTACACGGGTGCCAGAAACTATCTCGTACTTGGAAACGATGCCGACGCAGGTCAGGCCACGCATTGCTACTTCAAGAATGTTCAAATTCATGAAGGCTCTACCGATGCGGGGCTGAGTTTTGCAGATGACTTCAGCGGAGGCGTGGGCAACTGGGCCCGTGCTGCCGGTGCCGCGAACTGGGAGTCGGACGCTGGTGCAATGCGTGCGTCTCGACTGGGGAACAGCGATAATATCATGACGGCGGGCGATGCTGCCTGGACCGATATCACGGTTTCGGCGGACCTCTGTTACAACAAACAAGGACCCTATCTGAATGATGCGGAACTGTATGTTCGGTATCAGGACCGAGACAACTTTGTGAAGGTCGGTATCCGTAATTTCTACGGCTTCTGGCGCTTGAAATACACCGTGCGTGAAAATGCCGCGATTGTGGACCAGGGATGGATTCACGAATTCGCAAAGGCGGACCGACCGGTCGAGGGCGCGTGGTACAACCTGAAGGTGAAGGCCGAAGGCAATACCTACACCGTATACTTCGATGGCGAAGAGGTGGGGCAGTTCACCAGTGGTGCGCTATTTGCTGGAAAAATCGGACTGGGAAGCATGGCCGCGCAACTGGGCATTTGGGAACCACAGAAGGGCTATTACTTCGTGGACGACGATGAATACAGCTTCTGGGCGCCCGAGGGTCAGCCGCAGGGCGTCGGGCATCCGCTGAATCTCGATTGGGGCTATCTGGATGCGTTCTATCCGACGCTGATTCTGCCGGGTACCTACGTGATGAGCGACATCGAGGTGTCCAACGTCACCACTTGGATCAGCGGCGGGCTGCGCTGTCTGATCGCCACCGATGGCGGTGTCGCCATGATGAACGAGGCGGGCGTGCCGGCTCCGGGACGCATTGAAGGGCTCTTCGGCGTGAATCCCTCCATGGTTCAACTCAGTGGCTTGCAGCAGGCAACCATTGGGGGCGATGGCCATTATGTGACACTGGATTATGACGAGAGTGACGCCCTGGCCGCGAGCGGTTCCGCTCATGCCTGGAACAGCCTGGCTCAGGCGAAGGCGCTGGCCGTGGTGGCGAATGGCACACAGTCCGTGCCAGCCCTGCTGGTCAACACGCTGACGCAGGACCCCCAAGCGCCGAAGAAGGTGTTCTGCTTCAATTTCGGAGTGGAAGAGGGCGGACAGTTAACCGGCACGTTCGGTCAAGTGGCCAAGCGGGCACTCGAGTGGGCGCAGGGCGAGGCCTGCAAGGTTCGCCTGGAACTCAAATATCCCTCGCCGCTGGGCGATGTGAATCTGGACCTCCCGATTCTGACGGTGGATGGATGGATACTCACCGGTAGCGGACAGACCACGCTGGTCGTGGACATCCCGTCGGACGGCATCATGACCGGAACGAATCTCTACTGGGTGATGTATGTTCATCCCTGGGATGCGGAAGACGCTTGGGTGTCGCATGGTGGATTTTACAGCTCGGGCAATGACTCGGGCAGCGGTCTGACCGCGAGCCTGGAAGGCAAAGGCCTTCAGATTCTGGGTGTGGCCTCCACGGCCTATGCAGGCCGCGAGTGGGACACCTGGGTGGCCTACAACACGCAGGGCAAATCGTTGGATATGACCTTTGGTGTGAAGAAAAAAGGCGCCTTGGAGATGGAGGACAGCTTTGACGACGGAAACTACACCGGTTGGACCGTGGCCTCGAATCCGAACATCGCCTGGTCGGTGCCCACGTCCGGCGTGTTGCGCGCAAGCTGTGTGAGCACCGGGGGCTATGCCTACGTCACGCGCAGCGGCTTGAACCTAGCCGATCAGAACATCACCATCGAATACGACGTATACTTTGCGCCGGGCGCGACAGGTGGTGGCGTGGTCTATCGCGGGAAAGTGCTCTATCTGAATCCAGCCATGGCGGGGTGGAATGATGCCACGCCGCAGTTCTTCACCGACACGGGGCTCTATGCCGGGGCCTGGCACAGGGTCACGCTCAGCATTCGCGACGGCGACCCGTACCTCATGAGTGATCTCTATGTGGATGGAAAACCCGTCTTCCTGAGCGAGCCCATCGAAACCACGAGCTGGACCTCCGCGACGGCCGGTTTCCTCAGCCCGTACTCGGGCGGTTACGCCGAGTGGAATCATGTCCGGATTGCCGACGAGGAGTACTCCTTTGTCACCATCCCGGTTCAGGGCACCTATGTTCCCACCGACGCGAATCAGCCTTCCTACTACTCGTGGATTCCGGATTATGATCCGGACTGGTGGGAGTTCGAGGGTACGGCGCTGGGCGGACAGTATGAATGGTACACCTACCTGCGCGGCGAGGGCGTGCACAGTCGAAGTGCTGTGAATATCTACTTCGCGCCGCGTCTGATGGTGGAAAGCTCATCGTTCCCGGTCGAGATGAATGCGGGCGACACCGTTCAGGTGCCGGTGGAATGGGAGCAGCTCGGCACCAATCTGCCGGTCAAGCTGGCCGTGGCGCTGCAGCATGTGGGCAGTCAAGCCAAGTGCGGTGAGACGATTGTGACGATCACGCAGGATACCGGTTCCGCGCAGATCAGCGTGAGCGTCTCGACGGATGCGCCCGACGGGGAATACATGTGGGTGGCCTACATGTATCCGCCGAGTGCCATCAATCCATTCACGGAGCGCCTGGGCTTTGACGATACTTATCGCTCCGACTCCGACGGCATGCCCGTTGAGCCTGAAATACAAGTGATCGTACATGGTGCCGCCGGCGTATTCCCGGTCTACTCGGATGCGGGGTTGTCGCTCGGTTCCGATCTCTTCAAATGGCCGTACAACGCCTATGTGGATGCGGATTACACGCTGTTTCCGGCACCTGAAGGATCCAAGTCCTGCTACGCGCTCTCCCTGAGCACGTACATCGGATGGGGCGTGTTCAAGACGGTTGGCACCTACGACATGAGTTCATTCGAGGGCGGCTCGCTCAAGTTCTGGCTTTGGAGCATGGAAACACTCAAGGTCGAAGTGGAGGCGCCCCGCTGGACCAAGGGCTCGCTGGATATTCCATCCACTGCCGGCGTGTGGAAAGAGATTACCATTCCACTGAGCACGTTTAGCGCGCTGGACCTGAGTCAGGTGTACGGCCTGTTCATGATCACGTCCTACGATGGGGCGGAGTATATGGTGGATCACGTCCGCTGGGTGCAGCCTGAGCAGGAGAATGCGACGGAAGTGAACTTCAACACGTTCCCTGTGATTCGCTATGATACCTCGCAGGATGCGAACTCGACACAGTACGAAGTGCTCGATGGCGGTGAGACCCTGCACATGTGGGGCAACAACTGGAAGTGCGTGGATCTGACCAGTTACGCCGTGACAGCCAACACCGTTCTGGAGTTTGATTTCATGAGCACCGGCGTGAAAGGGGAGATCAATGGCTGTGGGCTGGACACCGATCTCTACATCACCGCAGGCTATGCATTCCAAGTGTTCGGTACACAAGCCTGGGGCCTGTTGAACTACAATAACTACTCCGGCTCGGGCTGGAAGCATTACAGCATCCCGATAGGGCAGCATTACACCGGAAACAGGCGCTACCTGTTCTTCGCGAACGATGCCGACGCGAGGCAGGCCACCAGCGTGTACTATAAGAATGTCCGATTAGTAGAACCGTAAACTGGAGACGGGTACAGAACTAACAGCGGTTGTCGGACCTCCAATTCAAAGAGCAGACAGATGATACTGGCGGGCATCCAACCTCCAAGAAGGATGTCCTGCCCAAGGCGCCTGCGAAAATCGGACTGAAGCTGCTGGATGCTTTCACCGGCGTGAACTATGTGAACCGTACCAATCCGTTCATGGTCTTTTCCGACGCCGGCATGCCGGTCGGATCGAGCCTATACACCTGGAGCTACAATAACGCTGCGCAGTTCAACGGCCTCTACACCGGCGAAACGCCGCCCGAGGGTATCTACAGCTTCCAGACCGTACACAGCGAATATGCCGGATGGGGAGAATCTTTGCCACCTCCGGCACGCAGAACCTCCTGGCCTACTCCGGCGGCTATCTAAAATTCTCCATCAAGGTGAACGCCTCACGCGCCATGAAAGTGGAGCTGCAGGGGCCACAGGGAACCGCTAAATACGTCAACATCACGCCGACGGCCGGTTCCTGGCAGCACCTCACGATTCCGCTCTCCAGTTTTAGCGGAATCAACTTGCAGCAGGTGTATGGACTCTTCTCCATCACCTCGCCCGGAGGCCTCGCCACCACATATCTGGTGGATAACGTGCAATGGAGCAAGACCCCGTAAGCGGACGGAAAAGAAGCCTTATTTACTATTTAACAGCTGACCCCGTTGGAGGGCGAGCGTCCCGCGAGCCGAGAGCCGTCAGGTTCGGTAATTCGGGGCTTCCTTGGTGATCATGATGTCGTGCGGATGAGCTTCGGAGACGCCCGCCGATGTGATGCGCACGAAGCGTCCGCGCTCCTGCAATTCCGAAATGGTGCGGCAGCCGCAGTAGCCCATAGAGGCCTGGAGTCCGCCGGTGTATTGGGTCAGTACCTTGGAGAGGGCGCCCGCATAGGGGACCATGCCTTCGATGCCCTGCGGAACGAGGTCTTCCTCCGCCACATCGCCCAAGCCGTAGCGCTCCCGGCTGCCAGCTCGTGTTTTCATGGCATCCAGGCTGCCCATGCCCCGATAGACCACGTATTGACGGCCTTTGAACAGCACTTTTTCGCCGGGGCTTTCCTCGGTACCCGCCAGCACGGAACCCATCATGACGGTATCGGCTCCTGCCACCAGAGCCTTGGGTACGTCGCCTGAGTGGCGTATGCCGCCATCGGCAATGATGGGAATGCGCTGGCCCAACGCGCGGGCGCAGTCGTAAATCGCGGCAATCTGTGGGATGCCGACTCCGGCCACCACGCGGGTGGTGCAGATGGAGCCCGGGCCGATGCCGACTTTCACGGCGTCGGCGCCGGCGCGCATCAGGTCGAGTGCGGCTTCACCGGTGGCAATGTTGCCAGCAATGACATCGATGTGCGGATAGGTGCGTTTGATCCAGGCGGTCATGTCCATCACGCCTTTGGAATGTCCATGAGCGGTATCCACCACCACCACGTCCACTTCCTGTTCGGCCAAGCGCTCGACGCGGGCCTGATCATTCGGCCCGACGGCGGCGCCCACGCGGAGGCGGTGTTTTTCGTCGCGGTTATACATGGGCCTGTCGTGTTTGATCAGGGTGCGTACGTCGGTGAAGCTGTAGAGACCGATCAGTTTTCCGTCCTTCACGAGCGGGAGCTTGCCGATGCGGTTTTTGAGCATGAGCTGATAGGCCTGTTCGAGTGAGGTGCCCTCTTGTGCCGTGATGACATTGGGATTCATGACATCCCGTATCAAGTCGCTGTCGTTGCGTGCGAATTTGAGGTCGGTTTCGGTCAGGATGCCGGCGAGGCGCCCGTCCGGATCCAAGATGGGAAAGCCGCTGAAGTTGTATCCCTTTTCTGCGCGTATGGAGCGCACCTGCATGAGGGTGTCCGTGGTGCGGAAGGTGACGGGACTGGCAATCAGTCCGTTCAGATGGTGTTTAACCGAGCGCACGAGACGGGCCTGATCTTCCGGACCCAGGTTTTTGTGAATGATGCCGATGCCGCCGAGCAGCGCCATGTGAATGGCCATGCGTGCCTCGGTCACGGTATCCATCGCGGCGCTGACAAAGGGTACATTGACGCGGATGCGGCTGGTGAGGCGTGCGGAGATGTCCGTTTCGCCGGGCAGGAAGTCGGCGAACTGGGTGACCAGCGATACGTCATCGTAGGTTAGGGCCGTATGGGGAAAGGAACGGATGAACTCATCCAGATGTTTGTTTTTTGTCATGATGCATTCCTGTGATTGGGCGTGTGCCAGTGCGTTTCAGTTCCCTGCTTTCAGTAGCCGTTTTATGAATAGTTGTCAAGAAGTTGCCCTTCCCGGAGAGAAGGAGAGATTTTCACACAAAGACACAAAGGCACAAAGAAGAACGACCCACGAATCTACCTGTAGCAGCATGGTCTTTCCCTCTCGGGAGGGCCCGTGTCCCCACGGGTCAAGCGGAGAGTTTGGCTTTGGGTTTGCTTGAGTTGTGCTGTTTTTGTTGTCCGCAGATTTCGCAGATTGGGATGAGGAGAGTGGCTCTGGCTTTGCTGGTTTTTCCGGACGTAGCATGGACTTCCAGTCCGTGGTCTTTTGCGAAGGCGGGGGATCACTTCATCCATTTGGAGAGATGGCGCGTTCAGAATTCGGCATGGCCGGGGGTGCGCGGGAAGGGGATCACGTCGCGGATGTTGTGCATGCCGGAGCAGAATTGGACGATGCGTTCAAAGCCCAGGCCGAAGCCAGCGTGGGGCACGGAGCCGAAACGGCGCAGGTCGCTGTACCAGGTGTATTCCTCCGGATTGAATCCCTGCATGAGGATGCGTTCTTCGAGGACGTCGAGTCGGTCTTCGCGTTGACTGCCGCCGATGATTTCGCCCACGTCGGGCAGAAGGACATCCATGGCGGCGACGGTTTTTTCGTCGTCGTTTAGGCGCATGTAGAAGGCCTTGATTTCGCGGGGGTAGTCGGTGACGGTGACCGGGCCGTGGAAAATTTGCTCGGTGAGCTGGCGCTCGTGTTCGGATTGCAGGTCCATACCCCATTCGGGGGGGAACTCGAAGGAGACGCCGGATTGTTGAAGCAGCGCGATGGCCTCGGTGTAGGTGATACGTTCGAAGCGGCATTCGGCGAGGGCGTCGAGTCGGTCGCTCAGGCCCGGTGCGATGTGTTGATCAAAGAAGGCGAGTTCGTCAGGGTGGCTGCGGAGGACTTCGGCAAAGAGATGGCGGAGGTAGTCCTCGGCTAGGTCGGCATCGTCGCGCAGATCAGCGAAGGCCATTTCGGGTTCGATCATCCAGAACTCGGCGAGGTGTCGGCGGGTGTTGGAATTTTCGGCGCGAAAGGTGGGGCCGAAGGTGTAGATGTTACCGAGGGCACAGGCGTGGGTTTCGCCTTCGAGCTGGCCGCTGACGGTGAGTGCGGTGCGGCGACCGAAGAAATCGGACTGCCAGTCCACGTTGTTTTGCGGAGTGCGCGGCGGGTTGTTCATGTCGAGCGTGGTGACTTGAAACATTTCGCCCGCGCCTTCGCAGTCGTTGCTGGTAATGATGGGGGTGTGGACATAGAGGAAGTCGCGCTGCTGGAAGAAGTCGTGGGTGGCGCGTGCGAGGGTGTTGCGTAGGCGGGCGATGGCGCCGAAGGTGTTGGTGCGCGGGCGCAGATGGGCGATTTCGCGAAGCCGTTCAAAGGAGATGCGCTTTTTCTGGAGTGGATAGACGTCGGGATCGCAAAAGCCGAGGACGCGAATGGAGGAGGCGCGCAGCTCGATGGTTTGTTTTCCGCCGGGGGAGGGCACCGGCAAGCCCTCTGCGTGCAGCGAGGCCCCTGCATGCAGGCGAAGAATTTCAGATTCGTAATTGGGCAGGGAGGCATCGGCCACAAGCTGTAGATTGGCCAAGCAGGAGCCGTCGCTGAGTTCTATGAAGGAAAAGCCGCCTTTGGAGTCGCGCCGGGTGCGAACCCATCCGGCAACGGTGATGGGTTCGTTTTGGGGGCCGTTGTTGAGGGCGTCACGGATCAGCGTGCGTTTCATGGTGATGGTCGATGCTCCTTCGATGGTAAATGGTGGGTGGGAAACTCCACTGACTTGCCGCACATGGTATCAGGAACGACGGAACCCGGGAAAGAGAAATGTGCGAAGGAGAAGTTGCCAGACGGGACTTGTCAATCGGGATGGCTGTGAGATACTCCTGAACGTCATGACGAAAGGAACGCAGGGATGAAGCGGAAAAGCGTGGAAGAATTGATGCTGGATGCGGCGGTGGCCGTTCGTGGGGCGGCGAAATATCTTCAGGAAAAGCGTCTGGAAATCGCCCGGGTTACCGGTACGGAAGAGGGCGGTCGAGAAGTCAAACTGCTGGCCGACCGAGTGACGAATGACATCCTGTTGAAACAACTCAAGGAAACCGGGTTGACCATTCTCAGCGAAGAAACCGGACTTCTCGAAGGGTCCGCCGACTCGGCGCTTCGGTGGGTGGTGGACCCGCTCGATGGCAGCGTGAATTATCTGCGCGGCATTCCATACTGCGCGGTGTCGGTTGGCTTGTGCGAGGGCGATCGACCGGTGGCGGGGGTGGTGTATGACTTGTGCGAAAATCGACTCGTGACCGGTATCGTTGGGGTCGGGGCCTTCTCGGAGGGCGAACCGATTCACGTCTCGAAGGTGACCGATCCGGCCCGGGCGGTCCTCACCACGGGCTTTCCGGCCCGCATGAATTATGGCGAAGCATCGCTTTCCGCATTTATTCAGCAGATTCGCTCGTTTCTGAAGATACGCATGTTGGGCTCGGCGGTGCAGTCGTGTCTGAATGTGGCGACGGGACGGATGGATGCCTATTACGAGCGCGACACCATGCTTTGGGATGTGGCGGCGGGGCTGGCCATCGCCGAGGCGGCTGGTGCTCACTGTGAGATGCGTCCGGGCAGCCGGGAATATGCGCTGGAGGTCTGGGCCTGTACGCCGGGGCTCGCGGAGCATAACCCGATGCGGCGGGAGGCGTCTCAAGGTTGATCGGATGCGGTCGGGGCGCATTTAATGTGGCGGCGTTCCGGCGGGGTGTGCTATGTTGCGTGCATGAAATCGTGGAGTCCATTTCTGATTGTCGGCGCGGGGGGATTTATCGGCACGGCCATGCGGTATGCATTGAGCTTGGCGGCTCAGCGCTTCTCCATCACCTTTCCGCATGGCACGCTCTGGGCCAATCTGTTGGGATGCCTGCTGCTTGGAGTGATTATGGCGCTGGCAGAGAATCTGCAGATGCTCTCGCCGCCCGTCCGCCTGCTGATGGCCACGGGCGTCTGCGGCGGGTTTACCACCATGTCCACGTTCACCTATGAAACCATGCGTATGTTGCAGGATGGACAATGGGTTTATGCGGCGTTTTATTTTCTGGTCACGTTGCTTGGCTGTGCGCTGATGCTGCTGGCGGGTATGCTGCTGGTGCGGGTAGGCGCGAGATTATTCTAAGAGGAAAGGCGGAGCGTATGAAAGCGGACTCGGATGCATTGCTGTTGAGGGTATTCGTTGGAGAGTCCGACAAAGTGAAGCACGTGCCTCTCTATGAAATCATCGTAAGGGAAGCACGCGAGGCCGGACTGGCCGGTGCCACTGCATGGCGGGGTGTGCTCGCATATGGACCCACCAGCCGTATTAAAACTGCCAAATTGCTCGATCTTTCCTCGGATATGCCGATGATTATCGAAATTGCCGATCAGGCGGATGCTATCAACGCTTTTCTCCCCAGGTTAAATGAACTATTTGAGCGGAGTAACGGCGGCGGGTTGGTTACGGTTGAAAAAGTGCATATTATCCAGTATCGCCACAAAAAAGACGAAAGCGTCTCTTGAGATTTTTCGCGAATGCGGTAAAAATATTTTCCAGCAAACAAGATGAAAAGGATGACCGTATGAAATGGACAGGCAAACCCTTTGCAATACTACCGGTTTTGGGGCTGGTGCTTTCGCTGAATTCCGGATGTCAAACCACGCAGTCGGCTCAGCAGCGCAACCGGGAAACGATTCACATGCAGGAGAGCATGCGCCAAGTCGGGGAAGAGAACCGGCGTCTCGCCGGGCGAGTCGAGGCCCTCGAACTGGAAATACAGCGATTGGTCTACGATTCGGATCGGCTGCGCACCAGCGTGGACGATACCCTGCGCACGGGCTCACACGATCTCGAAACGCGCCTCGCCGACCTCGAACGCCAAACGACTCTGCTCGCCAAGCAGCGCGAACAGGATAAGCAGGACGTGGTGGATACCCTGAGCCAGAAAATTGCGAAGCTGATGCAGGAGACCGGTGCCAGCCGAGTGCCTGCCGGACAGAAAAAAAGTGCGCGCAGTGAATATGGCTACGAGCATGTGGTCAAACCCGGCGAAACCCTCTCCGAAATTGCCACGGCCTATGGCGTCAGCGTGACCGTTATTATCCGGGAAAACGCTCTGAAAGACCCAAACCGACTCCAGGCCGGACAGAAGCTTTTCATCCCTGAATAGATGGTGGATGTCTTGTCGCCGGAGTGCCTTTTTCGGGTTTTCCAATGGTTGGAAAAACGCATGGACAGGATCGGGTTGTCCCTGCTATGGTATACCCATTCAACGTGACGCTGTACGAAGGACTTGAAGGTTATGAGAATACTGGTTTTGCACGGGCCTAATCTGCAGTTGCTTGGTCGTCGGGAGCCGGACGTGTATGGTTCGGATTCCCTGGAGGCCATCAACCGCGCCATCGCAGAGAAGGCGGCGGCTCTGGGGGTCGAGGTGGATTGTTTTCAAAGCAATCACGAGGGGGATCTGGTTACGCGCATCGGAGATGCACCGGGAACGTATGAGGGGTTGATCATTAATCCGGCGGCTTATACGCACACGAGTATCGCCCTGCGGGATGCCATAAAGGCGGTGGATTTGCCTTGTGTTGAAGTTCACCTATCGAATATATCGCAGCGCGAAACGTTCCGACAGGTGAGTTTTACGGCGGGTGTCTGTATTGCCCAGATTGCCGGTTTCGGAGGAAAAGGCTACGTGCTGGCTCTCGAGGGGCTGGTGGAACACATCAATAAGAAATAAGAAGGCCCGGGCGGATGATTGCTAGCACCGGGACGGAGGATCACTTTTATGGATATCAAGGAAATCAAGAAGCTGGTGGAACTGGTCCGCGCCAATGAACTGGTGGAGTTTGAGCTGGAAGAACCCGATTTCAGAGTTTCAATCAAAGCGGCTGCCGATGCCCCGGTGATCTATAGTCAGGCCGCTCAGCCGCAGATGATGATGGCGCATGCTCCCGCACCCGCCGTTTCCGCGCCCACCGCAGCGCCCGAACCTGCGAAGGATGAGGATGCCGGACTCGAGGCGATCAATTCACCCATCGTCGGCACGTTTTATCGTTCTCCCTCCCCGGATGCC
>CAZBEO010000021.1:0-47563 GCA_964490935.1 uncultured Verrucomicrobiota bacterium | reverse complement strand
TTGATCGTGGTGGATGAGGAGCATGAGTCCAGTTACAAGCAGGATGAAGCACCACGCTACAGCGCTCGTGATGTGGCCGTGATGCGCGGTCACATGGAGCATTGTGCTGTGGTGCTGGGGTCGGCCACCCCTTCGCTCGAGTCGTATCAGAACACGCGCAGTGGAAAATACGAGATGATGCAATTGACGGTTCGGGCGGATCACCGGCCCATGCCGATTATGCAGGTGGTGGATATGCGCTCGCAGGTGAGCGAGGAGGGGAAGACGCCGGTATTTTCGAGCGACCTGGTGAATGCCGTACGCGACCGGCTCGCAGGCGGCGAGCAGGTGATTCTCTTTTTGAATCGGCGGGGTTTTTCCACCTCGCTGGTCTGCCCGGCGTGCGGGTATGTGGCGATGTGTACGGATTGCAGTGTTTCGCTGACCTATCACAAGGCGGACCAGGAACTGAAGTGTCACCTGTGCGGAAAGCAGACGCCAGTGCCGGAGCGATGCCCGAATCCGGATTGCCGGGACCATCGCTTTAAATATGCTGGCTTCGGCACGCAGCGTATCGAGGAGATTGCCGGCAAGCTGTTTCCCCATGCCCGCATCAAGCGGATGGATTCGGATACGACGCGCCGAAAAGAGGCGTATGAAGAAATACTCGGCGCGTTTCGTTCGGGCAAGATCGACATCCTGATCGGTACGCAAATGATTGCCAAGGGACTGCATTTTCCGAATGTCACGCTGGTGGGGGTGCTGAATGCGGATGTCTCGTTACACATGCCGGATTTTCGGGCGGGCGAGAAGACGTTTCAGTTGCTGACGCAGGTGGCGGGGCGCGCCGGGCGCGGAGAAATTCCCGGTGAAGTGATCGTGCAGACCTTCACGCCGGCTCATGCCGCAATTCAGGCGGCACGGCGGTTGGATTACGAGGGGTTCTCGGATCAGGAGTTGGCCTTTCGGGAGGAACTGGGCTATCCGCCCTTCCGCAAGATGGCCTGCATCACGGTGCGCGGGCCGGATGAATGCGCGGTGAACGACGCCACGCGCACGCTCTTTGGGATCCTCGGGCGGCATGTGACGGCAGGTATGCGGCTCTCGGAGCCATGTCCCGCACCGATTGCCCGCATTAAAACACATTATCGCTATCAATTGATGTTGAGGGCCTCTTCTGTACACGCACTGGGCCGAACACTGCGGGCCGCACTGGCGGAAATGAAGTGGCCGAAGGAAATTCAGCACAGCCTGGATATTGATCCGGTGTCGTTGTTGTAATGCGGAAGCGCGTCTGGCAAGGAGGCACGATGCGACACCGCTTTGCTGTTTTTTGACCCTCCTTCGCGTAAAGCAACGGAGGGCAAGCAAGGATTGGACAGGATGGATGGATTCACCACAGAGAGCGCAGAGAACTCATAGACTTGGGTTGTGCTGGGGAGTTTTGAACCGCGAATGGGCGCTAATGGACGCGAATGGATGCTCGGGCTTTGCGAACTTTGCGATCTTGAGCGTAAGCGGGTGTGGAAAAGATTTTTTTAACAGAAGGTCGCGAAGGGCGCGAAGGCTCGGGCTTCGTTGTTTTTGTTGTCCACAGATTACGCAGATTGGGATGAGGAGGATTTGTTATGAGCCGGAATGAATGTGAAATGGTGATGACAGAACGGATTGAGCAGAAAATTTATCTGCTGCGCGGGCAAAAAGTGATGTTGGACAGGGATTTGGCCGCTCTTTATGAGGTGGATACGAAAGTGCTCAAGCAGGCTGTGCGGCGTAACAGTGAACGCTTCCCTGAGGATTTCATGTTTGTTCTTACAAAGGATGAATTTTCTGATTGGAGGTCACAATTTGTGACCTCCAATGCAGATCGAATGGGTTTGCGTCATGCGCCGATGGCTTTTACGGAGCAGGGAGTGGCCATGCTTTCTTCGGTGCTGCGCAGTCAGCGGGCCATTGATGTGAATATTGCGATTATGCGTACGTTTGTGAAATTGCGTAAAATGCTGGAATCCCATGAAAAACTGGCAAAAAAGCTGGCGGAAATGGAAGGACAGTATGATGAGCAGTTCCGCATGGTCTTTGAGGTGCTCAATGAGCTTATGGCGGCTCCTGAACCATCGAAAAAGAAGATCGGTTTTCATGTGCGGGAGAAAAATGGCGTTTGTCGGGTGAGAAAAAAGAATAAGAAGTGAAGAATGAAGAGAATTCACCGCAGAGATCACATAGAAAAATTCTTTGAGTTCCTTGCGCTCTTTCGCGGCTAAAAATAGCGGTGGATGAGCAAAATCTGCGTAATCTGTGGAGAAATAAATATTGGTTGCGACTGTGCTGCTGCTGTTGCAGTTTGTCTGTGTTTGGATATGGGATGAAGAGAGGCTGGTTGGAATGTGGAATGCGAAAGATAGGTTGATGCCGGGCGTTCGGCGCGTGGTCGGTGTATGGGGTTTGTTCCTCTGTGCGGTGGCACTGCTTTGCGGCTGCGGGCGCGTGGCGGTGCCGGATGCCGAGCGGGAGGCGCAGACCTTTTATGGGACTTCGACGCGACTGCGGAGCATGGACCCGGTGCAGGCGGGCGATGTCTCTTCGATCCTGGCCGTGTCGCGCGTGTATGAAGGATTGTATCGCTATGACTATGCCGCCCGCCCGTATCGCTTGATTTCGCAGTTGGCCGAGGGGTTGCCCGAGGTCTCAGAGGATGGGTGCGCGTATACGATACGCCTGCGGGAGGGTGTGCGGTTTCAAGATGATCCCTGCTTCGCGAAAACGGGTGGAAAGGGCCGCGCCGTGACGGCGGAGGACGTGCTGTATTCCATCAAGCGCGTGGCGGATGTGAAAACAGGTTCGAGCGGTTTTTGGGCTTTTCGCGGAAAAATTCTCGGACTGGATGCCTTTCGGGACGGGAGCGCCTCGTCCGAGATCACGGATTATGATGCCCCGGTCGAGGGGTTGCGACTGCTTGATGAACGTACGCTTCAGATTCGGATGGCGCAGCCTTATCCGCAACTGCTTTGGATTCTGGCCATGCCCTATGCCTTTGCGGTGCCCCGTGAGGCCGTCGAGTATTACGGGGATGCCTTCAGTTCGCATCCGGTGGGAAGCGGTCCGTATCGGTTGATTTCCTGGGTGCGTAATTACCGCTTGGAATATGACGCGAATCCGGACTGGTGCTCAGCGCCTGGGATTGCTGCCCAGGTGGAGGAGCGTCCGCAGCGGCTCGTGTACTACGTGATGGACGATTCCTCGACCCGCTGGCTCGCCTTTTTGAGCGGGCAGTTGGACCTATATGCGGATATTGCGCGCGACAATTGGGATGTCATTTTCGCGGAGGACGGGAATATCAATCCCCTGCTGAAAGAACGCGGCATTCGGGATCATCATATTTCCGGATTGAACGTGTATTACATCGGTCTCAACATGAGCGATCCGGTGCTGGGGGAAAACAAAGCCCTGCGTCAGGCCCTTTCCTGTGCCTTTAATTCGCAGGATTGGGTCGGGTTTTACCGCAATCGAATTATGCGGGCGACCGGTCCGATTCCGCCTGGCGTGGCCGGACAGGTGGACGATACGCCCTATCCCTTTGACCTCGAACGCGCCCGGACGTTGTTGGCGGAGGCTGGCTATCCCGAGGGAATTGATCCGGCCACCGGCCAACGGCTCGTGCTGACCCTCGAACTCGGGGCCACTGATTCTGAGATGCGCGAATCCACCGAACTGTTTGTGGATTTCATGGACAAGCTGGGCGTGGTCATCAAGCCCTCCTACAACAACAAACCCGCCCTGTTCAAAAAGATCGAGAAACGCCAGGCGCAGATGTTCCGTCTGAGTTGGTTTGCCGATTATCCAGATGGACAGAACTTCCTGCAACTTTTCTACGGGCCGAACGAATCGCCCGGGCCCAACCGCGCCAATTATAAAAACAAGGCGTTCGATCAGTTATACCGCCGCATTGCCACGATGCAGGATTCCCCGGATCGCACCGCGCTTTACGAGGAGATGGGGCGTATCATCATGGAAGATTGTCCGTGGATATTCATGCACTATCCCGTGGACTACAGTCTTTCCAGACAACGCCTCGAAGGCTACCTGCCGCATGATTTTCCGTATGGAATGGAGTGCTTTTACCGGTTGAATAGTCCGCACGGAGATTGAGCGTATTTCGGGAGGGCCCGTGTCCCCACGGGCCGTGCGGAGAGTGAGCGCGGTGAGTGAGCAACAGGGCGCGGGAAGAGATAAGGAATGGGTTCGTAAAAATAAAAGGACGTTGGGGACAACGTCCCTCCCGGGGGGCGAGCGTCCCCGCGAGCCGTTGCGGCGGGATGGTTCGATCGATGTGGGGTCATGTTTTGACGTCGAGGCACGCGGGCCGCGTGCCGTCCAGGGGAGGGAATGTGGAGGGCGTCGGGCTCCGACGCCTTGCGGCGTGTGAGCGTATTTCGGGAGGGCCCGTGTCCCCACGGGCCGTGCGGCGAGTGAGCAACAGGGCGCGGGAAGAGATAAGGAATGGGTTCGTAAAAATAAAAGGACGTTGGGGACAACGTCCCTCCCGGGGGGCGAGCGTCCCCGCGAGCCGTTGCGGCGGGATGGTTCGATCGATGTGGGGTCATGTTTTGACGTCGAGGCACGCGGGCCGCGTGCCGTCCAGGGGAGGGAATGTGGAGGGCGTCGGGCTCCGACGCCTTGCGGCGTGTGAGCGTATTTCGGGAGGGCCCGTGTCCCCACGGGCCGTGCGGAGAGGGAGCAACAGGGCGCGAGAAGAAATAAGGAATGATCTGGAGAAAAACAAAAGGACGTTGGGGACAACGCCCCTCCCGGAGAAATTAACTGCGTTCTTATTCCACCTCATGGATGGTGGCGGCCTGCACGGCGGCTTCCATCGTTTCGGCAATTGGCATGGTGGATTCAATCCGCTGAATGGTGACGAGGCGGGGACGGGTCTGCGGGCCTCGGGCGACGAGCGAACAGCAATCTTTATAGGGCTCAACGGAGGCGGCGAACGTGCTGATTTTTTTGGCCAGGTCTATGATGTCGTTTTTGTTGGCCATGACGAGGGGACGGAATACCGGCAGATTGCAGGCTTCATCGAAGGCAGAAAGATTTTCGAGGGTTTGTGAGGCGACCTGGCCGAGGTTGTCGCCGGTAATGAGGGCGGCGCATCGGTATTTTCGGGCCAGGGCGCAGGCGGTGCGCGCCATGAAGCGGCGAAAGAGTATAAGTTCATATTCCTGCGGGATGGTTGAACCGAGGAGCATTTCTTCAAAGGGATGATAGGGGACCAGGATGAGGCGCGCGGGGCGTCCTTGAGGTGCGATCACATCGCGTATAAGGCTGTAGATTTTGGAGTGGAGCACCTGTTCGGGGGAGGGATAGGTGTGAAAATGAATGTAATCGGTGGTGCAGCCCCGCTTCATGGTCATCCAGGCGGCGACCGGTGAGTCGATACCGCCGGAGAAGAGCGTGAGCACTCGCCCGGATACACCGACAGGGAGGCCGGCGGGGCCCTGCACGGAGGGTCCTTCCTGATAGATGCAGTTGTCCGAGACGCGGAATTTGATGAGTACGTCCGGGCAATCCAGGCAGACGGTGGCGTTGGTCTGTTCCTTGACGTAGCCCCCGACCTCGAATTGAATCTGCGAAGAGGTCATGGGAAAACGTTTGTTGGAGCGTTTGGCGCGCACGGCAAACGTGGCGCCCGGCGTGGCGGCACGGTAGGTTTCCAGGGCGGCGGCACGCATGGCATCGACCGTGGAAGGGAGGAGACGTACGGGAGAAACAGCGGAAATGCCGAAGATGCGGGAAACTTTTTCGATGAGGGCGGCGGCGCTTCCTTGCTGTGTCGTGGTGACGATTAGACGGTCGTGATAGGCGGAAACCTTGACCGGCTCATCGCGCAATACGCGCTGGATGTTGTTTTGAAGGGCTTCGACAAAGCGATGGCGGTTTCCACCCTTCAGAGCGATCTCGTTGAAATGAATCAGGAGGGCATCCCAGGGCAGGGCGTGAAGTAGGTCAGGTGCAGGGAGCGGGTTGGGCATGATGGAGATCCGGGGGGCAGTTATTTACGCCTTAGTGATGTCGGCCAGCTTGGCTTCAAATTCGGTTTGGGCGCTGCCGGTGAGAGGCGAGGGCTCGCCGTCCTTCCAGGCGCGCAGGGCGGCTAGTTCGTCGGAGGAGAAGCGTTGAGCACCGAGTACGTGGCGCTCGAAGGAGGCATAGGCACTCGGGGCGACCGCCCGAGCCATGTCGGCCATAACCCGCCCATACTCGCGGATTTCCCACTGGGCATGCGCATCCAAACGCAGTTTGAGAAAGTGGAAGAGATTGTGCAGGTCGATCTGCCAGTACCATTCGGTATACATGGAGAGGGGCAGATTAATGCGGGCTAGTTCTTTGGCGAGTCCGTCCTGGAGGAGCGTTTGATAAGAGGCATAGACCGTTTGCTGATCGGCCAGAAGAATATCGAGCACCTTTTGGCGCAGTTCGGGGGGAACTTCTTCGGTGGAGCGGCCCTGCTTGTTGTCGGCGCTTTGGTAGCGGACCTGTTCTTCGGGGGGGAGGTAGCATTCATCGGTCATGACGCTGTAACGCCCGGAGATTTCGTTGACGCGGGCTGTCCGGTGCCTGATCCATTGGCGAGCGACAAAGATGGGCATTTTGCAGTGAAACTCGAGTACGACGTGTTCGAAGGGGGAGGTGTGTTCATGACGCAGGAGATAATCAATGAGTCCGGCATCCTGCCGTACGGTTTTTGTGCCCTGGCCATAGGATACGCGCGCGGCCTGAACGATTCGTTCGTCGGTGCCCATGTAATCAACGAGCCGTACAAAGCCGTGGTCTAGCACGGGAATTTCCTTGTCGAGCAATTCTTCCGCCTGAGGATTAGTTAAATGAGCCATAATGGGTTTCTCTCCGTGCTGCGGGGTTCTTGGATGTCGGTTTTGAAAGTCCAGAGATAGCACAAATTAAAAATGACTGTCCAGCGTTGGTTCTCGTTTGATGGGACAGAAGCAATCGCTCACGTTTTCGCTCGCCCTCAGAAGGTGAAAAGAAGGCTGGACGTTCCTCGTCGTTATGAGTTGGCGATGTTGAACTGCCGTTGCCAAAGGCAAAGGTTGGCTAGGGGCCAGAGGTGCATGGCGGAGCGGGGCTCGGTGGCGTGCGCCAGCAGGGCGTCTGTGGCATTGCGGTCAAACAGCGTGCCGTGCCACGGGGAAGAGCGAATGAGGTCGCCGATCCAGGTGTTCATGTCGGATGAAAACCATTCAATGAAAGGGACGGGGAAACTCATTTTGCGGCGGTCGAGGATGGAGGCAGGGACTTCGTGACGGAAGGCTTCGCGGAGAATTCGTTTGGAGATGACGAGGTTTTGCTGGTCGATTTCCATCACATTAAGACGAGCGGCGCGTTGGCGGGCGAGCCCGGAAGCCCAGTCGATTTTGGTGGAATCGGGGAGGGCGAAGAGTCGTTCGACGATGCGGTAATCGGTGAAGGGTACGCGGGCTTCGACGGAGGCGGCCATGGTGGATGCATCCATACGGAAGAGAAGGCCTTCGAGGTTGATGGCGGCGTGAATGTGCAGATGCTTATCGAGGGTGGAGCAACGGCTGAGGCGTTCGTACCGTTCGGCATAGCGGGCGAGCATGGTTTCATAGCCGCCGCTGAGCGACGGGGCGAGTTCTCGCAGAGCGGAGGCGGGCATCCAGGAGTTGAGCAGAAAGTGCTGGGTGACATGATCGGGGAAGTGATCGGTTCCATAGAGACGACGAAGCGCTTCGCCGAGTGGGTTGGACGGATCGGCAGGCAGATTCGCCGCACGATCGAAGTCGATGGCGGAGAAGTAGGGGATGGTGTAGCCACCGAATATTTCATCGGCGCCTTCGCCGCTGAGGGCGACGGTAAAGTCGTTGCGTAGGGCGCGTGCGAGGTGATAGATGGGCACTTCATTTGGGGTGGAGAGGGGGAGCCCTTTCTGTTGAATGAGGAATTGCCAGTCGGCAGGGTAGGTTTGAGCATCAAGGTGAATCTGTTGGCATTGCATGGCGTAGCGATTGCAGGCTTCATCGATGTAGGGCCATTCGTTAAAGCCGTCGCGGTCGTAGCCGACGCTGTAGGCGTTGTAGTTTCCGGCGGTGAGGCGGGAGGCGAGTGCGGCCAGGATGGTGGAGTCGAGTCCACCACTGAGAAACCCGCCGAGGGGGACATCGCTGATGAGTCGCAGGCGCACGGAATCTTCGAGCAGGGCATGGACTTCACGCGCGGCCTCCGCCAGAGGTGGGTTTTCTTTTTCCTGCGAAGAGAGAAGGGGAAGGCTCCAGTAGCGTACGGGTTTCGGCAGGGATTCGCCTCGGCGAATAAGGATATATTCGCCGGGCAGGAGGGTGAATACGCCTTCCACGAGTGTTTGGTGTTCAAGGGTGGTTCGGATGGTGGTGAGATAGTGTGCGGCGGCGGCCTGATTCAGCACGGGCCGTTCGGGAGAAAGGCAGAGCAGAGCGGCGAGGGTGGAGGCAAAATAAAAACGGCCGTTGGAGCAGGTGTGAAAAAAGGGTTTTATGCCGAGGCGATCGCGTGCAGCAAAGAGGGTCTGCGCGGAGGGATCATAGAGAGCGAAGGCGAACATGCCGTTCAAGTATTGTAGGCAATCAATGCCCCATTGGCGATAGGCCTTTAGGAGGACTTCGGTATCCGAATGGCTTGTGAAGGTGTGGCCGAGTGCGGAGAGGGTTTCGCGCAGTTCGGGGAAGTTGTAAATCTCTCCATTGTAGACGAGGGTGTTGCCGGTTTCGGAATCGGTGAAGGGTTGGCGCCCGCCTTGAAGGTCGATGATGGATAGGCGCCGGTGCCCGAGGGCGACACCGGGGGCTTCGTAGAGCCCCTGATCATCGGGGCCACGCAGGGCCATGGCGTCCATCGCCCGCTGCACCGGTGCCGGATCGAAGGCCGCCTGGTTGTTCAATCCAAAAATTCCGGCTATTCCGCACATACAATTCCGATCGGGTCAGGTTACCTCAAAGAGCGGCAAAATGACAATCAGGTCGGTGCCGCGTTCGCCCGAGGTTCTGAAGGAAAGTTGCCCATTGTGGGCCAGGGTCATGCGTTTTGCGCTGTAAGTTCCCAAGCCGGTTCCCTGGCTTTTTCCGTAGGTGACAAAACGATCAAAAAAGGTATCGCGGATGGGTTCGGGGATGGGCCCGGCATTGTGGATGACCACCATAACTTCGGAATCGGTGTGGGTGACGCGTATGGTGACCTTTTCATTCTTCGGCGAGGCTTCCACGGCATTTTTCAGGAGGTTGGTGAAAAGGTTGTCGAGGAGCGATTCTACGCCGGGGACGATAAATTCGGTGTAGGAGTTCAGCTCGATTCCATCTACGGTGCAATCCCAGGTGATGGCATGTGATTCACATAGGCCATGCAGATTTTCTAGGGTTTCGCGCAGTAGTTTGGCCAGATTGACGGGTTCGGGTTTGTAGACGAACTGGCCGGCTTCAAGTTTGTATAGGGCAAGAGAGTTTTCGAGCATACGCAGCATGAGGTCGCCACTTCGCTCGATGTTCTTGATGGCCTTGATCTGATGGTCTTCGAGTCTGGCGTCATCTAGGAGCCAGGAGGAGAGACCGATGATGGCGCCGAGTGGCGATTTCAGATCGTGACGGACAATGGATTCCACATCGTCGCGCAGGCGTTCGAGTTGTTTAAGATGAGTTATGTCGAGGCCGACCTTCCATTTTTCCCATCCGGGTATGGGGCACTTTTGTATGCCGGACCAGGAGATGATGCGCTCCTGTTTGTCGCAGCTTCGGACGATCCATTCGGAGGGGTTTGTGCTGGGATTGTTTTGGTGGGCCCGGTCGGGGAAGAGGTAGTCGGTCACGTCGTTCCGACGCATCAGTTCATCGGCGGTGTAGCCGGTGACTTTCTCGAATTCCTGATTGAGAAAAATAATGCCGCCATCGTTATCGATGCCGCAAATGACGACAGGGAGTTGATCCAAGGTGGCTTTGAGAAGGTCGGAGGTGTGGCGCAGTTCGTCCACGGCGTTTTGACGTGCCTCTTGTTCTTGCGCAAGCGCCTGTTCGAGGTCCTGAATGCGTCGCTGTGCCTCGTTGATGATTTCTTGTTGTTGCATGGTCTGTGGTCCGTGATCCGTATGCACTGGCAATGTCGAATGACGATATTTATTCTTCCAAAGACTGTAAAGCGCAAAAGCCTTTTCGGATGGCGTCATTTATCGGGCAGGTCGGTATCCAATGACGGACGGATTGCCAGGGCGTGATAGAGTGCGGCGGTTTGGCGGGCGACTTCCGGCCAGGCATAGCGTGCGGCGCGGGGAGGGCCAGCCTCGCTGAGGCGGCGACGAAGAGGTTCATCCTGCAGGATGCGTCGCAGGGCTTGCGCGAGGGCGGCTTCATCGTTGGGCGGAATAAGCAGCGCAGCCTCGCCGGCGACCTCGGGGAGCGAGGCGGCGTGGGTGCAAACAACAGGTGTGGCACAGGCCATGGCCTCGGCCACGGGCAGACCAAACCCCTCGTAGCGGGAGGGGAGTACGAGTACGGCTGCGGATTGGTAGGCATGCAGGAGTTCGGCGTCGGGCAGGTAGCCGGTTTTTGTAATGTGGCTTTGGAGGCCGAGTTCACGGATGGTGTTTTCCGCTTCGGGGTAGCGCGGGTCGGGCGGGCCGATGAGTTGCAGGCGAGCCTGTGGGATATCGCGGAGGAGCGAGGCAAAGGCGCGTATGAGCAGGGGTACGTTTTTATAGGGATCTAGCCGTCCGACGTACAGGATGACGGGCGCGCGTTGGGAGATATCCGGCCCAGGTGTGAATCGGTGATCCACGCCGTTGGGTATGACGTGCACTTCGCTGGCGCGCTCCGGCGTCATGCGGAGGAGTTCGGTCAGATCGTTGCGCGAGCAATCGCTCACGGTGATGACGGCATCGGCGCGGCGCGCCACCTCCCGAATGAGCGCACGGAAGACGGGCAGCAGGCGTGTTTTGAGCGCTCGCGGTGTGAATTCGGGATGTTTGAGAGGGATCAGGTCGTGGACGGTGATGACGCAGCGGGGGTGTCCGGCTTTGTTGCGCGGGAAAGCCAGAAGAGGAATCATGTAGTTGGTGGAGTGATAGACGTCGATACCGTAGCGGCGTAGTTCGCGCGGAAAAAAGAGCTGGTTGGCGGGAGAAAAAGTAGACCAGGGAAGCAGAACGGAGGAGATGCGAGGGTTGGCGGCGATGTCGGGGTCGGATAGAACCTCGCAGCGTACGGAGTCGTCATGAAAGAAGAGGATGAATTCATCCTGGGCCGTCTCGGGCAGGACGGCGAGATGGCGGATTAGATCGCGTGTGTGCGCACCGATCCCGCTGAGTTGGGGATAAATCCATCGGGCATCAATGCCGATTCTCATGTGCACGCCACCTTTCGATAGATGTTCAGGGTTTCCTCGGCGGCGCGGGCCCAACTGTAGCGGGTGGCTTGAGTCGTCCCAACGGTTTTCAGATATTCGCGTCGAGGCGCGTCGTACAGCAGGGAGGATACTTTTTCGAACCAGTGCTCGACGGCCCATCCATCAACCCATTCTGCGGCATCTCCGAGTACTTCGGGAAGCGGTGGGACGCGGGCGGCCAGTACGGGCAGTCCGTAATGCATGGCCTCGAGCGGCGGGAATCCGAAGCCCTCGTAGCGTGTGGGATAGATAAAGAGCGATGCGTTGCCGTAAAGTGCGGCCAACTCGCATGCGGAAAGATAGCCGGTGATATGAATGCGCCGGGCCTTTGGCGAGGCGGCGATGCGTTCGAGAATCGGTTCGACATGCCAGCCTAGGCCACCGGCAATGACCAAGTCGATGTCTTCATCGAGCTGATCGAACACCTCCGCAAGAAAGGCGTAATTTTTGCGAGGTTCCACCGTGCCGACGGTGAGCAGAAAGGGCTTGTTGAAGAGTTCCAGGCGTTGGAGAATTTTGGTGTCTGCTTCTGCTGCCGAAGGCATGGGGCCAAGGGCTTCATGCACTACGTGAATTTCTTCCGGGCCAACACCCAGCAGTTGGTCGAGTTCCGAGGCGGTGAAGTGCGAGACGGCGATGATGGCATCTGCACGCTCCACGGTGTGCCGAATCTGCCCGCTCAGATAGGCTAGGTTTTTCGGCTCGATGGTTTCGGGCATACGTAGAAAGGCGAGGTCGTGAATGGTCGCCACGGCGCGCCCGTGCCGAAGCGGCGGAATGACGAAATTGGGAAAGTGATAGACATCGGCGCCACCGGCGATGAGATCGTAAGGTGGCCATCCGATGGTCTTCCAGGCCGCCTGCATGGCGCGTCCGGGGCACCAGCGGATGGCGCATTCGGAGTCAGGCGGGATCGGCAGGCCATGACCACTGCGCTTGAAATCAAAATAGGTGAAGGAGAGGTCAATGTCCGGGGGGTGTCTTTCGAGGAGGGCGCAAGCAAGATGTGCGGTGTAGTTTCCCACACCTGTTCGTTGGCCGATGGCGGATTGAAGATCGAAACAAACTTTCATACGAAACGATGCCGGGTTCAGGGCAGTGTATAGGTGTTGAAGCAGGCCCGCTCCTTGAAGCCTTTTTTCGGCGGCGGGATGGCCGACTCGCCCGCGACACCGACCGGCAAGAGCACCTGAATAGTTTTGTGTGAGGGAATATTCAGCCATGCGGCAATTTGTTCTGCGCGCCCTTTGTTTTTGAGCCAGCCGTCAAGCCAGACCGATGCGTATCCGAGCGCGGTAATGGCCAGGAGCATGTTTTGCACGGCGGCGGCACAGTCCTGTAATTCGAAGTGATGGCCCTGAAAGACGGGAGCAGGGGTGGTGTTGGTCAGGCAGAGTATCAGAGCGGAGGCCGATTTCAAACAGGGCGCGGCATCCGGTATGGCGGCAATACGTGCCAGGGCTGCCACCTCATCCACGATGAGAAATTGGGTGGTCTGCTTGTTGCAGCCGGAAGGGGCCAAGAGCCCTGCGGCAATAATTTTGATCAGTTCTTCACGCGGCACCGGGCCCGGTGCGAACGTATTCCGATAGGAATGCCTTCTCTGAATGACTTCAAACAGCTCCATTTTTCAACCTCCTGTTGATGCGGATGTTTACCACGCCGTCGCCTAGTTTGCGAACAGATAAGTTTCCAATGATTGGAAAACTGTCGCCGAACTGCGTCGAGCCAATGCCAAAGCCGCAGGGCGCGAAGACGGCAGGCTAAGGATTGAACCACGAACGAAGAGGGAATGCTCCACACGGAGCGCCCAGAGAACGCAGAGAAGAAATAGAACGGAGTGAACCTAGGCGGCAAAATTCTGCCTTCATGGCAGAGTACAGAAGTGAATATTTACGGCGTGCTTCAGGGGGTCTCGGCTATCGGCTTTGATTTGAATTCTACTGAACCGGATCTATGATGAACAAACGAAATAATTTGTCAAGAAATGCATGAGAATCGTAGCAATCCGCTGGGCTTTGGGTGAAGATCGGCCCAATCGATCCCGATCCCGATAGCGACAACTCTGATTTCGATCCCGATAGCGATGACGATTTCGATAAAATTATTGGTTTGCATGGCTTGCCGGTTGCCTATATACCGACTGCTTTCCTGATGGAATCCTATGAAGGCAAATGAAAAACAGATGCGGTGTTATCACCGGGATGCGGCGTCTTCGCAGCGCATGGTCGAGTGGGCTGGATTAAGCGTGATGATGCGGAGTTGGCGTCGCCACCGCGAATTGATCCGTGCGCTGACGAAGCGAGAACTCCTGCAACGCTACCGGGGCTCGATGCTTGGGCTCTGTTGGTCGGTGATGAACCCGCTGGTTCTGCTGTTGATTTATACGGTGGTGTTTTCCACGATTATGAAGTCGCAATGGAATGACACCATGACCGGATTCGGCATCTTCGCCATCATGATGTATTGCGGTCTCATTGCATATAATTTTTTCTGCGAAATGCTGAGTTCTTCTTCCAGGCTGATTCTGGACAAGCCGAACTACGTGCGGAAGGTCGCTTTCCCTCTGGAGATTCTGCCGGTGGTGATGATTGCGAATGGGCTGATTCATGCGATGATTGCGACAGGTATTCTGCTGGCGAGTATTCTGATCGTCGTGGGCCATATCCCCTGGACCGCCGTGCTGCTTCCCCTGGTTTGGGCGCCATTCATTGTCAATTGTCTGGCCATTTCCTTTATTCTTTCCACGGTCTCGACGTTTATACGCGATGTTCAGCATGTGGTGGGTATCCTGCTGGTAGCTCTCTTTTTCTTGACGCCGGTGTTTTATTCGTCTGACAAGGTTCCGCCGTATCTTCGTTGGTTATTGTTTGTGAATCCAGTGGCCTACGTGACGGAGAACACGCGCAAGGTGTGCGTGTACGGGCTGGTGCCCGACTGGAAGAGCTGGCTGCTCTTTATGGGAGTCAGCGTGGTGCTGCTTTATGTGGCGGCCTGCTGGTTTCAGGTAATCCGCAAACGATTTCCGGACGTGATTTAATATGGAACCGCTCATACAACTGAAAAACGTGGGTAAGTTTTATCCGGCCCGCCTGACCTCGGGGCGGTTGCTGCGCTGCCTTTGGCCCGCTCCAATGAAGCCGAAGCCGAATGATTTCTGGGCGCTGCGCGATGTCTCTTTTGAATTGAAGCGCGGGACGGTGCTCGGAGTGATCGGGCGCAACGGTATGGGGAAGTCCACCCTGCTTCAGTTGATTGCGGGCCTGCTGGACCCCTCCGAGGGTGCGGTGACGGTGCGCGGGACGGTGGCGGCGCTCCTTGAACTGGGCGCCGGGTTTAATCCGGAATTCACGGGACGTGAAAACATTTTTCTGAGCGGTTCGATCTATGGGTATACGCAAGAAATGATGGCGGAGAAATACGAGGAGGTGGTTCGTTTTGCGGACATTGGCAACCACCTTGATCAGCCTGTAAAGACGTATTCTTCCGGTATGTTTGCCCGTCTGGCCTTTGCGGTGGCGATCAATGTGGACCCGGATCTGCTACTGGTGGATGAGATACTCTCCGTGGGTGATATGGAATTTCAGTCAAAATGTTTCCGAAAAATCGAATCGTTGCGCGAGTCGGGCATGTCCATCTTGTTTGTTTCGCACGGACTGGATTCGGTGAATACGCTGTGCGATGAGGCGCTGCTGCTTAATCACGGGCGCATGCTGGAATACGGGAAAACCAAGGACGTGATCGACTCGTATATGAACATGCTGGCGGCCATGTCCAAAGAGAGCGACATGGCGCAGGACTCGGAGGACGCTGCTGAAAAGGTTTCCGGCGCCCGCGCGGAAATCTGCGATGTAAAAGTGATCAATTCGCGGGGCGTGGAGACGATTCATCCCTATACCGGCGAGCGTTGCCGAGTACAATATCGCCTGCTCTTTTACGACAACGTGGACCACCCAGTGATCACGCTGCAAACCCGGACCATGCTCGGTGTGATTGCGTCCGACATCACCAGCGAGGACTGCAATCAACTTTTGAGGCCGGCGAGACGCGGCGAGGAATTTCTGATTTCGTTTGAGATGGATATGAATTTGTGTCCGGGTGCGTATCGACTGGGCGTGGGGGTGGTGGATACACTCGAAGGTCAGCATGTTCCGTTGTTCGGACAGGAGGCACTGACCATCGAGGTGATTTCCGAGCAGAACGCCCGCGGCATCGTCTATTTGAATCACTCCATGAGCGTTGAGCCCGTCAACGCCGCCAAAGCCGTTCCTGGTCATGAATGAACAGCCGACCACATCCATCATTATCCCCGTGCATAACTGTCGGGCGCTGACTGAGGCCTGTCTGCAATCGCTTTTCGAGTGCACGGACGGCTCTTATGAACTCATTCTGATTGATGACGCCAGCGAACCGGAAACCGCCGAATGGTTGCGCGGCCCATTTCCAGGCTCAGTGAAACTTCTGCGCAATGAAGAGCGGCGGAGTTATGCCGTGAACAACAATGCGGGCGCACGGGAGGCGTCTGGGCGCTATCTCTGCCTGTTGAACAACGACACGCTGCTGACTCCCGGCTGGCTTCCGCCACTGATTCGGCTTTTGGAAACGGAGCCGGACATCGGCGTGCTGGGGAACAAGCATCTCTTTCCGGATACGCATACGCTGCATCACGCAGGCATGGCGTTCGATGAGGAAGGGCGTCCCTGGCACATTCATCCGGGAAGCGATCCGGACCTGCCTGCCGTGAATCGGGTGCGCGACTTGCAATGTGTGACCTTTGCCTGCGTACTTATTCCCAAGGCGGTATATGAAGCGCTGAACGGACTTGATGAGGCGTATCGGAACGGCTATGAGGATTGTGACTTCTGCCTGCGTGCGCGTGATCGGGGCTTGCGCGTGGTCTATACGCCGGAGAGCGTGATTTATCACTATGGGCAGTCCACCCCCGGGAGAAAAGACGGCGACGAGGTGAATGCCCGTCTCTTTGCCTCGCGCTGGCAGGATCGGGTGCAGCACGACCTGCGAAGCATTCAGGTGCAGGATGCCCGTACCAACGGGCTGCGTTCTTGCCGAAGCATTGGTTCGCTGCTGCAGGGTTGGCTTGGACGGAAAGCCTAAATTATGGATACGATTACACATACGATGCTTGGTGCGGCGCTGTGCAGTCGAACGGGTTTGGCCGGTGGACTTCGCGGCGCTGTGCGGCGCGATGGTTCGCCACGTTTGGTGGACTGGACCTTTTGGGCGGCGCTGTTTTTTGGTGCCTTCCCGGATGTGGCTTCGTTGGGGATTCATCTGGTTCCCAGGTTGTTTATGGAAGGGTACGGTATGTGGCGCGATATTCCGCCGTACATTTTCACGTTGTATCGGTGTACGCACAGCCTGGTGATTATCGCGTTGTGCCTGCTGGTCGTCAGGCTGCTGTTTCGTCCTTTGTTTATCCCCATGCTTGCCTGGCCGTTTCATGTGGTTTCGGATGTGTTTACCCATGGTCCGGGCAGATTTCAAACGCCGATTCTCTACCCAGTTTCGGAATTCAAATATGCGGGCGTGAATTGGTGGGAGCATCCGGAAATTACCTATACGGCCTGGGCGCTTACTGTGGCGTTCTGGATTGTCATCTTGTGCCTGCGCTACTGGAACCAGGTGAGTTGGAAGCGGAGTAGCCGTCCGCTCGCCGAGCGGACGGGGTCTTGAGAGGGCCCGTAGCTTGCCATGACGTAGCCTTGCGCGGAGTCTGGTCCCCACGGGCTATGTGGAGAATGAGCAAGAGGGCGAGAAGCAATAAGGAATGAGCTGGGGGAAAACAGAAGGACGTTGAGGACAACGTCCCTCCCATTCCCACTTTCTGCGCAGAAGATCACGGACTGGAAGTCCATGCTACGCTGTTTCGATGCGATTTTTCCAAGATACCACAGCGTAATCGCTGTGGTTGGCTGACAGGATGGCGGGCCAAAGCCCGACAGCCTGTCAGGGGGGCATGATGAAACTGGTTCCGTCGTGACTGACCCAGATGGTGTAATAACAGGTCTGTTGCGGGGTCATGCCGGTTTGACTAAAGACCTGATTTGTTCCTTCATACAGGAGAAATCCTTCCGAGAGCGTGGCGGGATAGGCGGTGTAGGAGCCGCGCAGGTGTACGCTGCGGGAATGGAGCCCGCAGGCCTCCGGGTCGGTCCAGCGCAGCGATACGCTGTCCAACAGGGCAGCGGCACTGAAGACAAATGGATCGTAGACCAAGGTGGTGCGCAGGAATGTATGCTGATTGTTGGTGACCGTCTCTTCGCGTATCGCTCCATCGGCGTTGATGAAAGCCCGAACCGTGTTGGTTACAAGAGCCGAAGGCAGCGGGAAGTCGGCGAAAACAAGTTCAATCGAAGCGCCCGGTGCGAGCGGGGCGACGGATATCAACCGATCGGCTCCGTTGGTACCGAGTGCCGATGCGGGGCAATCGAGCCAGAAGGCCAGCAGAGAAGCCTCTGCGTCGAGTGGCCCCGCGTTGGAAACGACCACACGGAATAGGAGGGGAACTTCCTCGCAGGAGATTTCGGCAATGGTTAAATCAGGTAGGGGAGGGCTGATCAGTGGTTCTCCAAAAGCAAAGGGGCCTCCTAGTCCGTTGACATCCACCGCCTGAACACCCCAGTAAACAGGAGTAGACGATGGAAGGCGGGGGAGGGTGGCCGTGAGGGTTTTTCCCCGGTTGGGCAGGCAGATTACATGACGCCTGCCGGTTTCGATATCTGCCAGGGGCGATACTAAATCGCCTCGATTCGTGGCGGTTCCGGCAAACAGATTGTACCGCAGTCCGTTTGATGAGGTCTGCACATCCTCTGCCGGCTCCCAGGTGAGATGCCAGGTGTCATTGGAGAGTACGGCGGAGAGGTTGGCGGGGGCTGTGGGTGGTGTATTGGTTACGTCGGCGTAATTCAGAAAGGCGTAGGTTCGGTATTGGCCGTTGGTGTTTCTCCCGCACATGAAAAGGTCGAGAATGTCATCCCCGTTCAAATCCACCCATTGGTTGCGCGATTGTTTTTGTGGGGGCAGGGCGATGGCTACCTGCGTTAGTGTTCCGCTGCCTTCATTGAGATAGAGGTGGGTCAGTGAGGCACCCTGTGTGTTGATCCCGCTAACCACCAGGTCCGGGTCGCCGTCGTTGTCATAGTCGCCCCAGGCGCTGTTTCCAAGCCAGGTGGCGGGTGGGACGTTCGTGGCTAAAAGGGTGAAGGGCGGGGCATTGCTGGCGGCGCGGTAGAGACGTCCGATGGGGCCGGAAGCTGCATAGCCTGTCAGGGAGAGATCATCATCCCCATCGCAGTCAAAATCCACCCAATCCACGCAACCGAGGGCGAGGCCGGGGAGGCTCGTGGTAAGATTGGTGAAGGAGGTCCCGTTTTCGTTTCGATATAGTTTTGTGATGCGTCCATTTCCGGTATCGCCATGGAGGAGTAGATCGGGGAAGCCGTCGCCATTGAAATCGTGCCAGATCAGACGTCCATCGCGCACGCCAGTCAAGGTGATCGGGTTGGTACTGAAAAGGCCTGAACCCAGGTTTCTGTAAACTTTCGCAAGATTGGTTCCGCCGCTCTGATAACCGCATAGTGCGACATCCGATAATCCATCCTGATCATAATCGCCCCATTGAATCGAGCCGCTGCTGACACCTGAAAAGGGATGATTCGTGATTTCCGTGAAGAGGCTGTTGCCGTCATTGCGATACAGATAGGTGCTGTGCGTTTGATTGGTGGTGTAGGCGCAATAGATCAAATCCAGATCACCGTCGTTATCGAAGTCACCCCAGTCGGCGCTGCTGCCTTCACCGCCGGGAATCGATACATTCATATTGCTGTAGGTTACTCCGTCCACATTACGGTAAACGCCTGCAAACAAGCCTTGGGTATTCCGTCCGCTGAAAAAGAGGTCCATGAACCCGTCCTGGTCCACATCACCCCAGGCGGCACAGCCGTTGGCTAGATTCGGCAGGCTCATGTCCTCCTCAACCAGATAGATGGTATACTGGTTGGTCTGCGCGTGGGCGGCAGAAAGTGCCAGTGCGGCAACCAGCGTGATGAAGGCGTGTCGTATCATGATCCAGCGTTTCCGATTATTGCCTGTTGGTTAGGGTATCAGGCAGAAGAAGCAGCCTAGATGCCAATGGCATCGCTTCTTTGTATCAGTCAATCGGATAGGTCTGTATCCAACGGCCCGCGAGTGGCCAGCACGTCAAAAATTCGGGCAGCGCATTCGGTCTTTGAAAGGGACCCCCAGGAGGTGAAGTCGGAGGTATCGGCACCGAGTGCTTCGTATTCAGCGTGATCGGCCTCCATGGCCGCCAGGCTATTGAGCACAATCAGATCGAGTTTTTTCGCCCTCTGTTTTTCAGCGGCGCGTTTGCGGCCTTCTTCGTCCTGCAGGGCGAAGCCGACGGTTCGTTGATGCGGTTGTTTGAGGGCTCCGAGTGTGGCGGCAATATCCGGCGTAGGCCGAAGCGATAGAGTGAGGTCTCTGCTGGATTTTGGACGCTTAACGTTGGTGGGTTCCGCAGGGGCATAATCGGCCACGGCCGCGGCAAAAAGGGTGACGTCGGAGGAGGGAAACGCTTCGCGCGCCGCGCGGAGCATGTCGTCGGCTGAAATCACGGATTGAAAAGTGAGGCGCGGGTGCCCGGCGGGTTTGTTTTCAGTGGGTACCGGGCCGGAAATGAAGGTAACGTCGCCGCCGCGTGCCAGTGCTTCTTCGGCCAGGGCCCGTCCCATTTTCCCACTGCTTGGATTGCTGATAAACCGGACTGGATCCAGGTGCTCGCGTGTGGGGCCGGAAAGAATCAGGACCTGTTTTCCGGTAAGTTCCCCGGTGTGGCGAAGCAGGTGAAGCAGGCGCGAAGCAATGAAGTCCGGTTCCGCCATACGGCCTTCTCCGGAGGTGCCGCAGGCCAGGTGCCCGGCATCCGGGCCGATCCGAATCCAGCCGCGCTCTTCCAGCGTTTTTACGTTGGCCTGAACCACTGGCTGATTCCACATATTGGTGTTCATGGCCGGACAGAAAACCCGGATGCAGGTGGCGGAGAGACCCAGCGCGGAGGCGCAGACGAGATCGTCGGCCTGTCCGTGAACGAGTTTGCTGAGGGTATCCGCCGTGGCGGGTGCCACCACGTAGAGATCAGCCTGCCCCGATGGATAGAGATGCGGATACAGCCCCTCGCGGGCAGAGACTTCGGGCGAACAGAACATCTCCGTCCCGACGGGTACGCCGAGGATGGCCTGAAAGGTAAGTGGTTGAATGAAGCGCTGTGCGGCAGGCGTCATTACCACGCGCACCGTGGTTTCGCTTTTATGCAGACGGCTGACCAGTTCCGCCGCCTTATACGCCGCGATACCTCCGCTAACTCCACACAATACCATCGGTTTGCTCATGTTATTCCTCCCAAAACACCTCGTGAATACGCTAGAACCGAAGAGAAGAAAAGATAAACTTTCACGGTGAGCATGGTACAGCCGCGTTTCGCAAGGGAATCCAAATATTTATCGGATAACTGTGTGAAAGTTGGGGGTGCTCGGTTTTGGTTTGAAAGGAGGGTGGCCCACTCTAGGCAATATATACTATGATCTCCTGGAAATCTTCATGTAGTTAAAATAGAATGTCGCATTCGAATACACAAAAATACGGATTTCGCATTTATCGATTGTTTGCGCCACGGTAAATTTAATGGACAATATATTTTCGGTGCCATTCAATTTTAGATCAAAGTTGATCTTGGGTTGTAAATACGTATTGCCGACATCGGTTACGATGTCGTATGCCCCTGATAGGCTGGTGGAACAATCCGACCCTCCGGAAAATGAAAACTCAGCCGTATAGGTTCCAGCTCTTAATAGAGTGTAGGGGCCAAAGATGGTGATCCCATTAGCTTTTGTAAACAGGACGCTTTCGCTGTTAGGGCATATTGAGCCATTGAAAATGTGCCCTTTGGAAGAATATTCATTGGCCAAGTATAGCTTAGGACGATCTCTGTCCGATTTATAGATTTCTTTTGCATCGTAGAGCTGATCATAAGTCTCATCAGTTTTCACGCCAAGCGACTTGATGCCCGCCGAGGTTTTGTTTCGTAAGGCGATCAGTTCGCCTTTATTGGACACGAACGCCAGTGCGGGATAAGCATCGAATCCTGTGTTAACCTGCACGACGAGTCCGTTTCTTAAACCATTCAACGGACTGCTGGTGGCCAATTCTTTTCCAAATAAATTCGGACCGGTTGGACAAAGGGAGTTCTGTCCGTAGTATTTCTCGGTTGTGTGCCTGCAAATTCTCTCGGTGCATCTTTGAAACACGGGCGCTCCCGGCGCCGAAGCGATGATCCCTGTGGAAACAATCCAAGGTACATGGCTGTAATTGTCGCGAAAGAGAAAGAGTTCATTATCAATATGGGTGCATAATCCATTTAAGAACAGGTTGGCCACGTCGCTGTATATGCCGCCGTTGATGTACAAAAGGCAGTACCGTCCAAAGTCCGCCTTGTAAGCGAGAGGTACGAGTTCGTCATAAGCGTCAAGGACCTTTCGGTCGAAATGGTCTTTGATGAATTGTCTTAAGGATGCGTCGGTATATAGACTATGTTCGCCGTTTGGATGTGCATTCTTAAAACTGTCCACGTTCCGCCTTATTCTCTCTGGTAGAACGGGTGGCGCATCAGTAATGTCGCCGGTTAGGAAGATGGAATGAAGTCTTAACGATTGCATAGTGAGGTTCCGCCGATTTGAGAACAGTGCTGTATCTAACGGGTGGCGTGATACTCCTTTTTGTTGTTGATTTCAATGTTCGTTTGTTGGATGGGTTGGTTGTCCAAGGAAACAGAAGCGGGCACTGCTGGAGAGCAAGTCGCTGAGGGATACTTGGATGTTGCGCCCACAGTTCGGTGCCGGGGAGTCAACGTCCCGGCCTTTTTGGATATAACAACCGCTCCAGAGACGACCATTTCCACGACTTGTCACAAGATTGAAGGCATCCATTTATTCGATTTATGGTGGTCTTGACATAACCGACGACCAGACACATAGCCTTCGGCATGTCGAGTGTTAAAGTGAAGAATTACAGCCTGACCCCGATCCCCTAGATCAAAGCACCTTCGCATGAACGGAATGAGAGCGGCTAGGATGACCCCGGATAATATCGCGATGATTTGTTCGAGTGTTACTTGGTCAATGTCCATGACCCATTCTCCCTCCACAATGCTGTTCCACAGACACAGACACGGCCTTCAGACCGTCGTCTACGGTAGGTTTCTTTTTCACCGATTGTCGCACAAACATGGCTGTGAGTGTTATTAAAACGGCGTATCCCGTGATCCCCCATGTGAGTGCGATCAGCCGATGCGGGGTGAAGCCCATCGCATGGATATACTGAATCGTCCAGAAGAACGGGACGGTATGCACCAGTAGGTAGATGAAGAGAGCGCTGAGCGTCAGGATGGCATATGTTTTTCGTACAGCTCGCGAACATGGTCTGCAGATGCGATATGTTAGGAGTGTGAATAGTATCCATGCGCCACTGAAGACGGTCGACCAGAAACACCATTTTCCGATGGTTGGCTGGTCCATACAAAAACCTGCGTGGGCGATATGCCATGGCGCCCTGAACAGGCCGCCGCCGAGAACGCCGAATGGTACACGGCGCGCGTCGCGCCAGTTCCAGAACATGGCCAGGACGGGCAGAACCGTCAGCATGACCATGAGCACTGTACGTGCATATTGGTTTGGTGGTTTTGTAGTCAATCCAGTCTTTTCTCGAAGATGTATAGTTCTATTGAGAGAGGAACAAAGATCAGGCCGGGTGCACAAGCGGCCATTACGATGAGCGCAATCCTGGGGTTTTCTTCGCTTCCAAATGGAATGAAGAAACACGCGACCGCAAATACAGCGAGAATGGCCGACCAGAAGAGGAGTCGCTTGCCGCCGTATTCATTCATGGCTTTCCAGTTTTTGTCGGACTTCAACGACTTCTTCGTGCGAATGCCGGCGAATCGATTCCGTTCTATCGTGCCTTGTGCACTGCCCGCGCCAAGTATGGCAAATAGACCTGCACAGAAAAGGTGGCCAGCGCCAAATAGGATGTTTGTTTCGTTTATCATATTTTCAAGGCTGGCCGGCAAGGGCCTGCACGAGGATGATGAGCAGTGGCAACCCGACGATAATGCCGAACAACCACGCGGCGCCGGCGGGCTTGCCGATATTGATCGTCCACCCCATGGTCGGAATCTGTTTTGGAACCCACGTTCGGTTATCCTTCTTGCTGAAGTACACGGAGAGCCATTTGGGACCAGTCCAGTTGTCAGGGTTCTCCCACTCGGTTCTGTTAAGTGTATCTTGATTCATTATCGCATCCTCTCATCGAACAGGATATCTATGCTGTCCATCACGTTCTCTCTCTTGTTAGGTACATGGGCCGGGTCAGTGGAAACTTGGGAAGCAGCATGATGGTGCCTTCGAATCTTCCATCTTTGAGATCGAACGGGACAGTGAACTTGTTGTCTGTTCCTTTGTCTTTGGAAGTCACTTTGCCTTGCAACATGCCGCCGGAAACGATGTAGTCCGACTTCAGATTCAGTTTTCGCCCGAGCCAGCCACGATTCTTATGGACAGAGGCTTGCTTGAATAGGGCGTCACCGATGCCACCTGTTACGGTTCCGTCGGAATGTATGGTGACGGTAACTGCCGGGTTGTCTTCGGGTGCGGTGCTTGGGTATGGGTCAGTCTTGTATTTGCTTCCGAAGATCTCTACGTTCCCGATCCAGGTTCCGATCAACTCCTGCGGCGGAAAAGGTTCGGAGCCAGCCATTGCTACGAATGGAGCCAGCAATGCTATCGCTATCATCGTGAGTAATATTCTTCTCATTGTGTCCTCTCCTTGCATTGAGCTATTTCTGTTTTTGGAGCATGTCCAAGGCGATGTCTGCGTGGTGGCGTACATCTGCATCTATGTCATCTTTCAAACTCTCAAGGTTCGGTCTTGCCGTCTGGACGTTCAGCCGGGCCAGAGCGATTGCGGCCTGACAGCGATCCCATTTGGCATCATGTGTCAGTGCATCCAAAATCACAGCAGTGACCTCGTCGTTGACGACGCCGATTTGACCCAGCGCCACGACAGGGCCTGCACAGATCTTGAGATCTTTTGCGGCCTCAATCAACGCGGGAACTGCCGGTTCAGCGATCGGTCCAAGGTCGGCAAGCTCGATGGATGCCCGGTACCGCACGGCAGTGTCACTGCTGGACAGCTCCTGGATCAATGCATCTACTGAGCGGGGTGCGCTATCAATGACTATTTCTTCTTGCTCAGGCGGCTGAGACCCCTCCAGAGGATTATCCGAACGAATGAGCAGATCATCGAATCGGATATCAAACTCAGCATCCTTCCTCGGAGTTTGAAGTTCCAGTTTGACGGACAGTATTTTCCCGAACGGTTCTTCGAAGGCAACGGTATCAAAATAGTCATCATTGACATAGAAGTCCGCATGTTGTCGATCCGAGCGGATGTGGATACGCAGCTTGTTGAATACTTCTTCCTCGTTTCCTCGTGCGCGAAGTCTCATGCGGTTGTTTAGAACGGTGCATGGGATTTTGTACCATCTTGTCTGGATCTGATACTGCCGCACTAAGCCACCCCATTGATACATCTGAATGAGGGCGCCGCCGCGTTCCGTGCTGAGGCCAAGAAACACCAGCCCGTTGGCTGTTTCTTTCTCGATTCGGAAGGTTCCGGAGATGTCAAGTTCACCTCCGTTATCTTCAAAATGGGTTTTCACTGCGTCGGCTTTCCATTCCGCGTCCGTCGTGATGCCATGAATGCGAAATTCTCCATTCTCAACGCAAGCGGTTAAACCTTTGTCGTCGTTGATTATCTCGATGTTGGCATCGTCTTCAAAAGTGATGTGCCGGGCATAGGCGTACTTTCGGTCAATCGTTGTACTTACCGGTGGTAGGTCAACAAGGGGTTTCCAACTGTGATCACAAACAATCTGGTTGAGCATCAGACCGATGAAGATCTTTGAGAGGACTTCGGCCACCGCAAGGCCGATAACGAATGTTGCAACGGCCTTTCCGCCCTTCAGATTGCATGAAATGCTGTAGGATCGATACATGAGGAAGACCATCCAGCATGTCGCCGTGAACAGGATGGTTAGAACGATTGAGAAGACCAGCATATCACTCATGACAAAGGGGACAGGGGTTCCGGTGCGCATGAACTGCCACATCAGATATTGCGCAAATCGTTCAAAACCGCCCGCCAGCAGGGCAAGACCTGCCATCACCATCGGCCAACGTGCCATCGCCTGTGTACCCATGAGATCTACGATACGAAAGGAACTGGCAGAGAAGATTCTTCCCATAACCAGAAGGACGGCTATCATGCAAAGCCAGCTGATGGCACCTTCGGCGAAGTAACACCACAAAGGGGCGACAAGGCCGGTATGGGTATCGAGAACACCATCAAAGTGTGTCTTGCTGAGTGATCCGATATATGCCGTCAGGGCAATGGCTATTGCACCAATCAGCAGAGATTGTGTGCCGGCCACATATTTGAACGGGTTGAATAACCATGAGGTAACAGTTCTTTTCTCAACACTCTCATTTCGCATTGCTGTGCCCCTCCTCGACTGACTCCATATTCTCAAGCCGATCAATGACTTCATCCAGTCGGTTGCGAACCGTTGGATAGCTCACTCCCAGGAGTTTTGCCATAGTTTTCAGGCTTCCGCTCGCTTTCGTGAATTGCACAATGAAGTCTTGATCCTCAACCGAGAGTCGAGCGATAGGCGGCAACGAATATGAACCCTCCACCTCGGTTTCGCAGTGACGGCAACATAGTCGTTTAACCCCCAGTTTTTCCCCACAACTTGGACAAATGGTTGGTAGCTTTTTCATATCGCTGTAATAGAATATATTAATATGAGAGTCAACAATATTAATATCACGATTAATAATATTGATTATATATGCGAATAAAGTGCGGATATTTCATATTCAATGGCGTAAAACCCATATTCGGGCACGACACAAGAAAAGCCCGGGGAATATCCCGGGCTTTCTGGTGATTGGGTATGCTGGTTCCTATTTGAGTGGCATGGTGCCTTCGTAACCGAACATTTAGCGTTTTATCCTGAGTGACGCCGTTCATTACGTTGATTTTTCGCAGGGTGTTATCGGCGGCATTCTGGATAAAACGTTGTTGAACGGAGCCGCGGCAATACCCTGTGTCCATGGGTTTTATACGGCTCTTTTTTGATGGGGGCAAGGGGGATGTTTGGTCAAAAGAGCGTTATCTTGATTGCGATGGCAAGAAGGGAGGCGGGATGGTTGCCTGAAGAGGTGGTCTTGGCGGGTCGCAGTGTGGGTTTTTTTGAAGACGGAGCGGAGGGGTGCGTTGCAGCTGGGGGCTGTCGCCAAAATGGAGGAGAAGCAGGCTTCTCTTAATTTTTAAGGGCTGCCCTTGATTGTCGGAAACGTGCTCATGCCATTACTGCAACTCGCTGAACGCCGACAAAATGATTGGAAACGGGCTCTTCAACCTCCAGGCACAATTCAATGGCCTCCTTGATACGACTTATCAAAACGTCCAGGCTCTTGGCTTGTGTATGACATCCGCGAAGGGATGGCACCGTGGCTACAAAATAGCCGTCCTCGTCTTGCTCAATCACAACATTGAATTCTTTCTTCATACGAATATCTCCAAAAGCACTTGCTACAGTATACACAACCGTCTCATTTTCGCATTATCTTTTTTCAGAAGTGAACGCTACGGTTGAGCTTCCGTTGAATCGCCAAGCGGGTCAACGGTAAGCTCCGACCGCTTTTGTTGGGATTATGTTCATCTACGTTCTCGAAAAGCTCCACATTCTCACTGAACCATTTGTACAACGCCATGAACGGAAAGGCATCAGGGGATTTCTTGTGCCGGAACGCCATGCGTTTGGGATTAATGAGAGGCGTGGGTGGGTTCGGGTCGGGACCCTCTATTTCCGCGATCGCTTTGGCGAGATCGTAAACAGCGCCCTTCGCGTTCTGAATTCGGCTGTCCACTTCTGCGACCATCTGAGCAGAACTCTTCTTTGCCCTATCAATGTCTTCTTCTACCGACATGTAGTAGCCGTGCTTCAAGCACAGGGCCAGGAGATCGTGGGGTCTTCCTGCAACGCTGCGTAAACGGCCTCGATGATCGCTGTGTAATTGCTACTTATCCAGGAACTGTTCACCTCCTCTTCCAAGCTCAGCGTTTCTTGCCCAAAGGAGAGCTGAGAGGCAGTCAAGATCAGGATTGATATCAGTATTCTCATCTCAAATCCCAACAGTGGCATAAGCGGAAAACTTTCCATGATATCCCCCTATGGGATGGAAAGCATTATAGACTGTTTATTGCGATATTAGGAGGGGTTGATTATGGAAAGCAAACGAAAATTCACGCTGGGGAGGTGTATATTCTGGAGGCTCTGGCGCGGAAGTACTTGGAGCAGCATAGCCGCAACCAAATGCTTTTTTGAAAGGATCGACAGGATTTACGTGATAAAATGATCCTGCTTGTCAGCAGCAAACCGAAATTTATCCCTTCGCAAAACATAATCCTGCCCATCCTGTTAATCCTGTCTAATACAAAGATGATCAACAAGATATATCCGGTCAGAATATATATTTGCGTGAAAAAACACAATTATGAGAGATAGTAGTACAGAACTCATAGAGAGAAGGTGGAGCTTTTCGCGCCCGTATTTTGTAGTAAAAAAAAGCATTAGCGGCTCGCAGGGACGCTCGCCCTACTCATCCCATTAGTGAAAATCAGTGCAGATTAGTGGTTTGTTTCCCCCGGTATTCCGCATTTCTTTAGTGGGTGGTCAGGACGGGGGCGAGGAGTTCGAGGAGGCGTGTTTCCATGTCGAAGGCTTTGTAGGTTTCGAGGCGGCGGTCCTGTCCTTCGAGCAGGGCTTGGCGGAAGGGTTTGTCGTGGGCGATTCGGCCCATCATTTCGGCAATTTGATCGAACTTTTTGGCGCGCACGAGTATGCCTGCTCCGCCAAGGGTTTCGGCGACGGCCCCGGCATCGAAGGCGAGGATCGGTACGCGGTGCTGCATGGCTTCGAGGAGCGGTACGCAGAAGCCTTCGTGTTCGCTCATGCAGAGGAATACGTTGGCGCAGGCGTAGGCGGCATTTAGTTCGGGCTGTGTGAGGGTGCCGATGAGTTCCACGTTCCGCATGGAGTTTTTGCGCACAAGGGTTTTGAGCCAGTAGTGATATTTCTCGGTTCCGGCATAGGACCCAACATGAATGAGGCGGGATTCGGGTTCCACGTATTTCTGGAAGAAGTGAAAGGCGAAGAGGACATCTTCAATTTTTTTATTGGGGGCGCATCGGCCTACAAAAAGGATGTTGGTTTTGTCGTCGTTCCATTGGCTCAGGAGGGCGCGATCGCATTCGGTGGTGAGGGTGGACCAGTCGATGAGGAGCGGGAAGAGTGCGGCGGGGGGGTGTCCTGCGGCTTCGAGTTCGCGGGCGTTGAAGGTGCTGGCGGCCAGGGTGATTTCGGCGCAACCGGCCAGCTCGATCAACTGGCGTCGCCCCCAGGCCAGACTCGCGGAAAGGCCGGGATGAATGCACTGAAAGTATTCGGCGGGCGTGATGTTTTGATAAAGGAGTACTTTCCGGCAGTCGGCTTTGCGAAAGACGTCGTTGACGGCGGAGCCGATGGAGAGTTGAAGAAAGGCGATGTCGTTGGGGCGCACGGTTTCGGTGAAGGCTTCGAGGGTGAGTGCGTCGTGTTGGAGTTCGGGCAGGATGCGGCAGGATTCGCATACGACGTGGCTTTCGAGGCCTCGGCGTCGGAAGAGGTCGCGGAGGATGCGTGCTTCATTGCTGATGGCATCGCCATGGCTGTATCCTGCGACCAATAAGAATAGGCGTTGTTGGGGCATAACGGTTTTATTTCATCAGGGGGGCCAAGTGGCCCCGCAGTTCTTCTTCCAGATTGCGATTTTTGTAGCGTTCGAGGCGTCGGCGTTGTCCGTGGAGGACGACTTCACGGAAGGCGGGGTCGCCGCCGGTGAGTCGGTGCATCATCTCGGCAATCAGATCGTATCGTTTTTCGCGGAAGAGCACGCCAGCGCCGTCCATGGTTTCGGCGACGGCGCCTGCGTCGTAGGCGAGGACGGGTACGTCCCGCGCCATGGCTTCGAGCAGCGGAATGCAGAAGCCTTCGTGTTCGCTCATGCAGAGAAAGAGATCGGCTGACGCGTAGCAGGCATTGAGGGAGGATTGAGGCAGGGCGCCGGGCATTTCAGTGTTTTTCAGTCCGTGCTCGTGCGCCAAGGTAAGCAGAAAGGCGTGATAGGATTCGGCACCGTGGAAGGAGCCGGCGTGAATGAGGCGCGAGTTCGGATTGGCGTAGCGTTGGTAGTAATAAAAGGCAGCGAGAACATCTTCAATGCGCTTGTTGGGTGCGCAGCGTCCGACAAAGAGGATGTTGGTGAGGCCGTCGCGATATTTTTTTAGGGTTTTTCGGTCGGTGGCGCGGTCGAGTGCGCTCAGATCGAGGATCAGGGGAAGCACCTGCACGTTCGGGTAGCCGTGTGCCGTGAGTTCGGCGGCGTTGAAGTGACTGTCGGCCAGATTCACGGTGGCGGTGTTCGCGAGTTGCTTCAGTTGTTGCAATCCTTTTTCGGCGTTGCGTGCGCTTTGCGGTTGGAGGCCTTTCAGCATGTCCGGGGGAGTGATGTTGTGATAGAGGAGGGCTTTTCGGCAGGTCAGCGAGGCAAAGGTTGTGTTGACCACGGAGCCGATGGAGAGATGAAGGAGAGCGATGTCGTCGGGCTGGAGGGTGGATGGTGCCTCAGCGATGTGGCGTATGTCTTTGCGCAGTTCGGGGAGTATTCGGGCGGTTTCGGAGTAGATTTCGGATTGGTATCCCCAGGAACGGAAGATAGTCCGCATGAGCAGGGCTTCGTTGCTGATGGCGTCGCCCCGGCTGAATCCTGCGGCAAACTGATGGATGGCTTTGGTCACAGCAGTTCCTCCAAGGCACGTAGCAGGCGCTCCTCTACGGCCTTCCAAGAATAGGTCGCCTGCACGTAGGCTCTGCCGGAGGCCCCCATTTTTTGGCGGAGTTTCGGGTGATCGAGGAGCAACAGCAGTTCTTCTTCGAAATCGGGGTAATGGCGGAACCAGAGTCCGGCATTGGCTTGTTCGCATTGCCACTTCAGGACTTCGCTGGCGGCGTGGACCAGCGCGGGGGTACCCGCCAGAAATGATTCAAGCAGCACGATGCCGAAGCTCTCGAAGGTCGAGGGATGAATGAAGGCGAGTGCGCCTGCCATGGCGTTGTGTTTGTCTTCTTCGGAGAGAAAACCGAGGTCGAGAATGTGCGCCTGCATCTCGGGGGGGGCGATGATCGTTCCGCTGCCGGTGCAGAGTAGAGCGATGTCCCGCCCGGTGCGTTCGCGGAAGGTGGAAAGGTAGTGGGTGAGCAGGGGGGTGCCCTTGCCGACTTCCCGGCGCCCGCTGTATATCACGTAGGGACGCTCGATGCCGAATTTTTTGCGAAAGGCGGCGGCGTTGGTTTCAAAGGGATCAAGTCCCATGCCGACCACCCGCCCTTTTTCGGGAGAAATGCCGTAGAGGCGTTCGGCCAGACGTGCCTCTGGTTCCGCATTGTAGATCACACCGCGTACCGCATGAAACAGTTCGCGCATGATGCTCAGGCGGGCGTAGGGTTCATCGTGCAGGCAGGGGAGCAGGAGGGTTTTCTCCGGGTGAATCTGTGCGGCGAACCAAGGGATGCCGAAGAGGTACGGGCCGGTAATAATGCAATCGTACGCATCGCCTTTTTCCTGCAAGTGGGTGTAGAGCGCCTGACTGTTCACGCTGTTTTCAATCCATATCTGTTCTTCGGCACGAGAAAGCTCCACGTTCAAGACGATTTCGCTTTGAATGTCCGAGAAGGCGCCAGCGTCATTTTTCTGATCCACGGGGAAGCGAGTGACTTCGATCGGACCGACTTTTCGCGTGCCTGCGGGCAGGGTGTTTGCCCAGGTTAGGTGATCTTCCGCACAGGTGGTCAGAAAGGTGACGCGGCATCCGTCCGCGGCAAGTCGGTGGGCCAGATTTTTCATTAGCGTTTCGGCGCCGCCGACGGTGGCGCCTTCCGGGAAGCGCGGGGCGACAAAGGCTATATGCTGCTTACGTGCTGTCATGGTGTGCGCCGATTCGGATCAGGACTTCAACCGTTCGATTTCCGCCTTCAATTCGGCCACCTGGGATTCGAGTTCGCCGAGTTTGGCTGTCTGTTTTTCATCGAGCGTTTCAATGGCCGTGACGAGTAGTCCGTTCACTTCGTTTTGCTGCGACCAAAGGCGGTAGGTGTAAAATTTCAGCACATTCCAAATGGTTTTTTTAAAGGCGACGAGCAGAGGGGCCAGGCCCTTGCGGCGCTCGTGAATTTCGAAGTCCGAGATATTCACAAAGACGGCATCGCGCAGGCAGCGCAGATAAAAGCCGAGAAATTGTTCCTGATTGCGCAGGTTATTCAGGTTGAGGCGTTCGGAGCGGGCAATCCGCGCATCGTCGTATATGCCCTCTTCGAGTTTTTTTTCTACGGTCTCCTGCACCTCGCGTACGATACGTGCAGCGTCCACCCCCGGTGTATCTATTTGAAATATGCCTTCAGCGGTCATGATCATTCCTCGTTGTCCGAATTGACGGGAACTATTTAGCAGAGAACGTGGGGCCCTGAAAGGCTATTTCCGCGAAGAATGGATCAGGTGTCTGCAATGATATCGGCTAGGGCGGCTTCCGCAGCGGGGAGGTTCGGGTCGATGAGGACGGGGTCCTGCACGATTTTCCGGGCGGAAGCGACATCTTTGAGTCCGCTGCCGGTGAGCAGGCAGACGACGGTTTCGTTCTTTTTGATGAGGCCATCGGCGGCGGCTTTTTTGGCGCAGGCCCAAGCGGTGGCGGCGGCGGGTTCGGAAAAGACAGCGGCTTGGCGGGCCAGCTCGGAAAGGGCGTCGAGAATGGCGGCATCCGGCACGGTGACGGCTTCGCCATTGGATTCTATGACGGCCCGTACGGCGGCGAGTCCGTCGCGCGGGATATCCACGGAGATGGAGTCGGCGATGGTGGTGGCTCGTACGTTTTCAACGGTGATTTGCGACCAGTCGGCGACGGAGCGGGTTCCGATTTTTCGGATGGTTTGGGTGATGGCGGCGCTTAATTCGGATTGTGCGCAGAGTAGGCGCGGGGTTTTGGTGGCAAGGCCGGTTTCACGCAGTTCGCGGAATCCTTTCCAGATGCCGCTGAGGATGTTGCCGTCGCCCACGGGGACGACCACCCAGTCGGGGATTACGCCGTTGAGTTGCTCCCAGAGTTCGAAGCTGCACGTTTTTTTGCCTTCGCGGGTGTAGGGGTTGAAGCCGGTGTTTCGGTTGAACCATCCATGGCGTTCGCACACCTGCGTGCAGAGATCAAAGGCGTCGTCATAGGTTCCGCGTACGGCAATGACGCGCGCGCCGAAGATGAGCAGTTGGGTGAGTTTGGCCACGGGCGCTTTTTCGGGGACGAAGATGACGCAGGGGATTCCGGCGGCGGCGGACATGCAGGCCATCGAACTGCCGGCGTTTCCGGTGCTGGCACCGGCGGTCATCGGGGCACCGATTTCGCGGGCGCAGGCAATGGCTACGGCACTGGCCCGGTCCTTGAAGGAGGCGCTGGGATTGAGGCCTTCATCTTTGAGTAGGAGATGCGGAAGACCGGCTGCGGCACCGAGGCGTTCTGCGGCGTAGAGGGGGGTATGGCCGACGCGCAGTGCCGGGGCGTAGCGGTCGTTTGCGATGGGCAGTAGGGGGAGGTAGCGAAAGATGTCGTCCCGGTCGGAGGTGAATTGCCCCTGAAGCTGGGCTCCGATTTCACGGTAGGGATAGGTGATTTCGAGGTTGCCGCCGCAGGCGGGGCATTGGAATCCGATGAAGGTGGCCGGCTGGGTGGCGTTGCATCGAAAGCAGCGAAATCCGTTCATGCTCATGATTCCTCCTGTGAGTGTCTATTTTTTCGTTCGAAGAAGAAGAGAATCCAAATGCAGGCTTCATACAGCAAAACCATGGGAGTGGCCAGCATAAGCTGGGTGAAGACGTCGGGCGGGGTGAGCAACATGGAGAGAATGAAGAGGCCCACAATGACGTGCGGGCGTTTGGCGCGAAGCAGGGAGGAGGAGAGGATGCCTAGTGATCCGAGGGTCAGGATGATGACGGGCAACTGGAAGGTGAAGCCGAAGGCAAGCAGGAGGGCAAGGCAGAAGGAGACGTAGCTGTCCATAGTCCATCCAGGGACGATCCCGAGCCAGTGATGGAATTGAAGCATGATTTGCAGGGCGACGCGTAGGGTAGTGTGGTATCCCAGAAAGACACCGACGAGAAAGAGGACGGCGGCGCCGATGGTAGCGAAGAGGACGGCTCGTCGTTCGCGTTGGGTTAAGCCGGGGAAGACGAATCCCCCGAGCAGGAAGAGGATCACGGGTGCGGAGAGGAGCAGTCCGGTAATGCCGGCGGTTTTCATGGCGAGCGTGAAGGCACCGGCCACGCGGATGCTTTGCAGGAGTGCGGGTTGCAGGGCTGCCTCGGGCGAGGCCAATGGGCGGGTGAGCAGGCGCAGGATGGCCGGGGTGCAGGGTAGGGCGATGAGAAACCCGACGGTATAGGCGATCAGGGAGCGGATCAGGGTGAAGCGGAACTCTTCCAAGTGATCGAGAAAGGATGTTGAGTTGTCGCGCAGAGATTGAGATCGCATGATCTGGAGTCCGTTTTCTTCCGCATGACCGGTTTTTCTGGGTGCCTCTATTTGGTTTTGACGGGGCGGGCGGTCTTGGTTTTTACTGTGGCCTGTATGGTGTTTAGTTCATCGCGAATCAGGGCCGCACGTTCGTAATTTTCCACGGAGATGGCCCGGTCCAGATTTTCCTGCAGGCGTTCGAGTTTGGTTTTCGGTTTTCGTTTCTTCAGGTTTTCGAGCATGTCCTGCAGCATGATCAGCTCATCGCAGACCTCGTCCTCTTCAAAATCGGAAAAGTCCTCGAGGAAATCGCGCAGGTCGTCGATGGCGGCTTCCACCACCTCGATGGCCTCGTCGAAGTTTTTCTCTTCGACGGCTTTTTCGGATACGGCCCGCGCGTTCATCATGCGGACGTAGGGAAAGAACTGGAAAAATTGCCAGACGATTTCGTCGTCATCGGCATGTCGGGCGATGAATTCGAATATTTGGAGGGAGTGTTCGGTGTCATCAATGACGCCATCAAGGTAGCCGAGGGCGGAGAAGGAGATGTAGCGGTAGTAGAACTGAACGGCCTCTTGGAGGAGGGCCATGCAGGCGTCGGGGTTGAGATCGAGCGCGGGATGGTCGGGTTGGGTATTTTCCTCCAAGTGGATGTAATAGCCGAGGAGGGAGGCGAATCCGAAGGGTTTTTTCCCGTCGGGCCGGTCTTCAGGAAACATTTGTAGCACGCCTAGATCCAGGCGCAGTTGGATGCGGGGCTGTCCATCGTCGCCGGAAATCCAGCGTGCGTTGATGTGTCCCGGCGCATAATCCCAGTCGCGTAAAGTCTTTCCTATGTCTTTAGTCAAAGCCGCATTCCCCAAAATGGTGTTTTTGCCTTTTCCCGGATGGCCCCGGCGCTTGACTTGGGCTCCCGGCGAACGCTGTCGGACCATCCGATTTATGCACCGGAAGATTGACAGATTTAAGGGGTCTATATACCGTTTTCCTATGAAAACTCCACTTTATAATGAACATATCTTGCTGGGTGCGCGTATGGCTCCTTTCGGGGGATGGGATATGCCTATCCAGTACGAAGGGATTCTGGCGGAGCATCAGCAGACGCGGTCGGCGTGCTCCCTGTTTGACATCTGCCACATGGGCGAATTTCTGCTCATGGGAAAAGATGCGGCGGGAGATTTGGAGCGCATGCTGACGCAGCGGATTTCCACGCTGGCGGTGGGGCAGTGTCGCTACGGTTATCTGCTGAATGAGGATAGCTGCGTGCTGGATGACCTTACCTGCTACCGACTCGGGGAGGATCGGTACTATCTGGTGGTGAATGCGGCGACGACGGGGCGCGACGCGGCCTGGATTCGCGAGCGTATCTCGCCGGATACGCTGTTCGAGGATGTCTCGGAGATCACGGCCAAGCTTGATGTTCAGGGGCCTTCGAGCCGCGCGGGGCTGGAGCGGGTGGCGGGCTGCGTGCTCCCTGATTTGAAGTATTTTCATGCAGCGCAGGTGAAGCTGCTCGGAACGGAGTGCCTGGTGAGTCGGACGGGGTATACGGGTGAGTGGGGATATGAGTTGTATTTTCCGGCGACGGAGGCGGTGCGTTTTTGGAAGGCGCTGGTGGCGGATGAGGGGATTCGCCCGGCGGGGCTCGGTGCGCGGGATACGTTGCGCCTGGAGATGGGTTATCCGCTGTATGGGCATGAGCTGTTTGAGGATCGTTCGCCGCTGGGTGCATCGCACGGGCTATTTGTGGATTTTACGAAGACCTTTATTGGTCGCGAGGCACTGCTTCGCGAGAAGGATGCCGGATCGCGGAAGCATCTGGTGGGGCTGCGGCTGGAAACGAAGAGTGCGGCACGTGCGGATGACGTGGTCCGGCTGGTGGATGCGCCGGTGGGCTACGTGACGAGCGGTTCGTTGGCGCCGAGTCTGGGTGTGGCGGTGGCGCTGGCCTATGTGGATGCCGAGGTTTCCACGCCCAAACAGGAATTGACCATCGAGACGCGCGGACGTCGGCTCGCGGCGGAAGTGGTGGAGTTGCCCTTTTATCGGGAAGGCACCGCACGGAAAGCGCGGTGAAAAAAAAGCGCACCCGGTCGGATGCGCTTTTTTTGAATGCGTTGGTCTGTTTTGATCGGATCAGAAGTTGTAGCAGAGCTGCAAGCTGATCAAATTGGCTTCGCCCTCAAAGGACCCCTTGATTTGGTCGCCGGTGGGGCCCACGTTGTCCACATCGGAGTTGTTGAAGAAGAGGTGGGTGTAGCCGGCATCAATCGCTATGTTTTCGGTGGCCTGGTAGGAGGCGCCGCAGGAGGCCCAGATGCGGTTGGCATCCGGGATGCGTGGGGTGCGGTGCTGACTGTCTTTGATCGGCGATTCATCGTAGGCGGTGCCGATGCGGAAGGTCCACTGCTGATTGTAGGCATAGTCCAGACCCAGCGCGTAACGGAAAACATCTTTCCAGTCTTCCTCGGTGACGGAGTCGGGCTGGTTGGAGTCGTAGCGTACACGCAATTCCTCGAAGCGGCTCCAGCGAGTCCAGAGGATGTCGGCTTTCAGGGTGACGTTGGAGGAAAGCTTCTGGGCCACACCGAACGAAACGGTTTCGGGCAGGGTCAGGTCGGCTTTGACATCGGTATCCACGAAGACGCCCATGGATTGCAGGCCACGTGCCTGCGCGGGGACGGTGTATTTGGCGTCGCCTTCCAATTCAAACGAGACTTCCGAACGGTAGGTCAGGCCGACCACGGTGCTTTTGGTGGGCAGGATCATAATGCCAGCATTGTAGCCGTAGCCCCAGTCGTCGCCCTTGATTTCAGCTTTACCATCGAGCATCTGCGGGCGGGCACCGGCGATGCCTTTGGAGGCGAGAATGCCGCCGAAATCCACGGCGGAGGTCAGCTCGGCGCGTGCGTATTCCATGTTGAGACCCGCGCCGACGGAAAGCCAGTCGGTGAGCCGGAAGCCCATGGACGGGTTGATGTTAATGGTGGCCACATCCGAACGGAGGGCGTGGTAGCGGCCTTTCCAGCCGTCTTCATATTCGGTGGCGAGGCCGAACGGGGCATTCACGCCGATACCTGCGGCGATCTGCTCGTTGATCATCTGGTTATAATAGAGATTGGGAACGAGGGCCACGGTACCGGCGTCACCGCCATCGCCACCGCTGAGCGGCATGCCGAGGCGGGGATAGCTGGAGTTGTCGTCGTTGTAGGAAAAATGGGGAATAATCGCGGAGGCGCCGACGTCTACTTCCGTCTTTCCGGTGAGGCTCATGCCAGCGGGGTTGAAGAAGATGCAACTGGCGTCATCGGAGGCTGTGCTGCCGCCCGAATAGGCGTTGCCCATGCCCTTGACACTCTGTTCAATGATGGCAAATCCGGCGCCGTATGAGGCCGTGGTGGCAATGCCCAAGGTGATGATTCCCGCCGCGAAACCGATCTGCAGGCGTTTGAATGATGTAAACATACCGACTCCTCTTTGTGTTGTGTGTTGAACTCTGCGGCGGGAACAGGTTGCGCTTCCCGGGCTGATATAAGTCGCTTTTTAATCGAATTTAGCAGACGACGCAATGACAAATATTGCCAATATGTCGTGTTTGGCGAATGGGAAGCTATTGCGTTTCCCGGCGGGTTTGATATCTTTCCGGTAGCTTTTTGACCTGAAAGCGGCGTTTAATCGGATAACAGTAGGAATAAACCGTGCGTAACAGTATTGATCATGAAGGACGACGGGATATGATTCTGGCCAAATCCCTGCGGCTTTTTGCGGAGCAGGGATACCAAGGAGTCACCTATCAGAAAATCGCGGATCGCTGCGGGCTCTCCCGGACGACGCTGTATGCCTATTTTCAGGATAAACGGGAAATATTTGATGAGGCCATTCTGCGCGTAACGACCCGGATGGATGATGATTACCGCCTCATCCTGCAGCAGGGTGGCGGTGTTTCTCTTCAGTTGATCCGCATCATGGAGCAAACCTTTGACCGTCTCGCCGAACAGGAACTACTCCTGAATGTGATTCTCTACTATCTGATTCATTTGCGGCGGACGGGCGAACGGAATATCCGGCGCATTACAAAGCACACCTACAAGGTGCGTCGTCTGTTTGTTCGGCTGCTGCTGCGGGGAATCGAGAGCGGTGAGCTGCGCCCGCTGGATGTGCAGCCGGCAGTGCATGCTCTGTATGGCATGTTCGAGGCGTGTGTGTTCCAATTGACGGTCTCGGAGCGACTTAATGTGGAGCAGAACAAGGCGTCGGCCCGCCTGTTGATCGAAAGCTTTAAGGCGGATTCCGCAGCGTGAAACCACCGGCTTCAGGGCTCTATGTTCATGTGCCGTTCTGCCTCCGCAAGTGCGCCTACTGTGATTTCTATTCTGAAACGCCCACCTCTCGTCCGGGGGCAGAACAGGACTATGCCGAGTCGCTCGGGCGCGAGCTGGCGTCGCTCCCGGATTCTTTTGATCCAACTACGGTGTATATCGGAGGCGGCACGCCATCAGCCCTGAGCCTGCCGGAGCTGCAGGCGTTGCTAAGCCGCGTCCTGTCCCGTGCACCGCACGCGGAGGAAGTTACCTGCGAGGTGAATCCGGGTACCCTGACAAAAGAGAAGGCGCGCGTGCTGCGCGATGCGGGAGTTAACCGGGTCTCGCTCGGTGCGCAATCATTCGATGAGCGGGCGTTGGCCTTTCTCGGCCGCATTCACCAAGCGAAAGAAATTGGCGACGCCTGCCGGATGCTGCGCGAGCAGGGGATCGATAACCTGAGCCTGGATTTGATCTATGGGCTCCCTTCCAGCGTCTCGCACGGTCCGGAGGAGGATTTGGAGCGCTTGCTCGAACTCGCACCGGATCACCTCTCCTGTTATGCGCTGACGGTTGAGCCGGGCACGCCCCTGCATCGCGATCTGGGGGCCGGACAGTTTGAACCGCTGGATGATGACACCTGCCGCAACCAGTACGATGCCATCCGCGCCCAGTTGAAGGCGGCAGGTTACGTTCACTACGAGCTTTCCAATTTTGCACGCCCCGACCGGGAGTGCAGACACAACCGGATCTATTGGACTGGTGGCGACAATATCGGCGTCGGCCCTGCCGCACACAGTTATTGGCAAGGGCGGCGTTACGGCTATCCGCGCGATTTAACGGAATGGCGCGGACGAGTGGAGCGCGGTGGCTGGAATCCTGCCGCAGAAGAGGAGCTGGATGCGGCCACCTCTGCGCCCGACGAATTGAAATGTCAAATATTAAGGGCTGACCCTGATGGTGATCTGCTGGCCCCGGCGGGGCCGGGGAGAATAGCCCGGGGTCATCGGACCCCGGGAAGCCGACAAACAAAACAACATGCACCCCGGACGGGGTGCGCGGGTTGTTGGGGAATCAGAACCCCAGGGTCTACCGACCCTGGGCTATATGCCTTCACCCCATCCGGGGTGATAACTCAGGCGGACGTTTTCCAACTTCCGGCTGCGCGGGAGCAGGTGGTGCTGGGGCTGCGTCTGCTGGAAGGTGTTTCGCTCTCCGAACTGCGTGGACGGACCGGGTTTTCCCTTGCGGAACTGTACGATGGGGAAGTCGAGCGGTTGATCGAGTTGGGCATGCTCGTGCTGGAAGGTGATCGTCTGCGCCTGACCGAAGAGGCACTCTTCATCAGCAATGCCGTCTTTTCCGAGTTGATCTGAGGGTGGAAAGAACCCCCATTTTTCTCTTTGGCAGGACAATTGCTGAAAAGAGGGGATTTGGCTGAATAGTTTTTCAGACAAGGTCCGTTCAGGGTGATGATAGGGAGTGGCTTTATGCAGAATTAATTGTGGATAAATCGATGGATTATATTTCACAACCTATTTATAGAGAGTTTAATATGCGAAATTTAGAGGTCATTTTCTTGGAACCTTCTGCTGCTTCATGTTCACTGGATGCCGCAGATGGTCTGTGGGGCGAAGGTTGAAAATATGGGGCAGTTTATGCCCTCGCCCAGCAGGCGGAGGGCAAGATAATCCAGTGCCACGATTTCGCATCCGGCCTGTGTCGGCTTTCCGCGATGGTGGAACGAATAAAAAAGGCGGCAATTGAGCTTAATTCGGAAGGGGAAAGCGGTGTATGCTGAACAAATAGTATCAGGGGGGTCTTTTTCCGCAGGGGAGCATATTGCCGCACCGGAATAATAAGAGAAATACGTTTAGTTTAGCGGTTGATTGGCCGATCATGGGTAGGAAGAAGGAGTTTCGGTTCGAGGACGACGGGAGTAGAGAATGGCATTTTTTAGGTTGAGCGGGCAGGTATTTTTCAGAGTTCACATCACACCAGACGGGGGTTTCCCATGAAGAGAGTCAATGCGATGAACAGGATGGTCACTTGCGGGTTGTTGTGGTCAGTTCTGTTGGTTCAGATATCTGCCGCGGGATATATCAACCGGATCACCTACGACTACGATGACTGGGAGCAAGTTGCGACTCCGTTGACACAGTATGCGGAATTTCCGTCCATGGCGGTTTACAGCAACGCCTTATACCTTATGGGCGGGAGGGGTTTGAGCAATGTGTACCGCTATGCTTCCGGTGCCTGGACCGAAGTGGCTGGCCTGCCGCACCCCGTCTACGGCGCTGTGGCGGGAACCGTTGGTGGCCACCTCTATTTGGCGGGCGGGATGAATTCGGCCGGAAGCGCCGTTACCAATCAAATGTATCGTTTCGATGGCACATCATGGACCCGCATCGCGGATATGGACTATCCGCGAGGGTTGGCTGCCGGTACCGTCGTTAATGGAAAACTGAATATCATGGGCGGGATGGATGATGGGGGTGATTTGCCGACAACAGCCGTCGTATTCGACGGAACAAACTGGCAGTCCCAGACCTTTGGAGTGGTCTTCGGGCTTCGAATCGGAGCGACGGCTGTCGGGACGAATGTTTATGTTTCCGGCGGTTATTACGGCGGAAATCAGATTTGGTTTCATCGTCTTAGCATAACGAATGATCTGAACCAAATGGTCTATGCTTCGCAAACGATGATGCCAAACGGGCGTGCCTATCACGCCTCTGCCGCGCTGGATGATAACGTGTATATTATTGGCGGTCGTGTGGGCGGCACCGCCACGGCAGGATCTTGGTGCTATAACTTCACCAACCGGCTTTCCGATCCCCCCAATATGCCTTTGGCTCTTGACTCAATCGCCGCAGCGACCTATCGCGGTTCAATCTATGTGACCGGAGGCAGCACCCTGAACAACACCACCAACGTCTATCGCTATCCCGCGCAAAGCGGCAGCGAAGGCGTCGTTCCCGATTTCGGCGTGCGCAACGGCGGCTATGCCGTGACGATCAGCGGCAGCAACCTGGGCAACGGCAGCGACATTACCAATGTGACCCTGTGCGGCGTGAGTGCTTCGAGTATTCAGAGCCAGAGCGCCACCCAGGTGGTCGTGATCGCGGGTTCCTCGGGTTCTTCGTTGACCGGCAATGTGGTGATTTGCTCCACCAGTTTCGGAGTCTCCGTGCTGACCAACGGGTTTACCTATGCGGGCACCGGGAAAGATCAGCAGACCATTACGTTTGCGGTCATCACGACCAAGCTGACGAACAGCACGGTGCGCCTCGCGGCCACGGCCTCCTCCGGCCTGACGGTCAGCTTCGCCGTCGCGAACGGACCGGGGCGCCTCACCAGCCTGACCAACCTAACCTTCACCGGCGTGGGTACCGTGTCGATCACGGCCTCGCAGGCGGGTAACGGCACCTACGATCCGGCCCCCGATGTAACGCGGTCGTTTATGGTGCTTGGAAACAGCACCTTCTCCCTGCGCGCGGTGGCCCTGACCAACAGCGTAACGATCCGCTGGCCGGATCCCATGACCACTGGATTCAGCAACCGGACCGTGGACCTGCGCTTCGATGCGGCAACCTATCCGGAGGTCTCCACCTCGGGCGTATCGCTTTATTCCGGAACCAACCGGGTGTTCGTGCATACGAACCTGACTTCCGGGGTGACCAACTACTACACGCTTTTCTTGAGTCAAGACGGCAGTTCTTTCACCAATACGCCTTAAGGGCGCACGATGCGGATGATCCGGTTAATGGACAGCCGGAACCTGCCGATAGGTATAAAAAGAAGTAAACAAAATCAGTAAAACGGGCTAAGTAATCAAGAGAAAACAAAGGGGTCAGATCATGAAAACAAACCGGCCTAATATGAAATTCAACCGAGCGCTCGCGCTTTCCTTCCTGACGGCCATCGGACTCTTGGCTGCTCCCGGCGCTCTGGCTTCCGATACGGCAGGTCCGTCCATCCAACTTCGCGTGCAGGACAACCAGTTGCAGATTGGCACAGAGGTCTCCGCGCCGTATTACATCCAATGGCGTACCCCGGACGGCACGTGGCAGATATGGACATCGGGTACAGAAGTTCCTTCCGAAATAAGCGGCTTCTGGCTTCGCGGTGTCTTTCAACCCGAAGATCCTACCTGGGAAATTCCCGCAGATGTCGGACGTCTATATGAACCCTATGCCCCAGCCGCTCAATCGGAATCCCAAGGAAACTGGACCCTGATTGGCACATTGGGATCGGATGGCCAAATCGCCGTCGCTCCTGCCGAAGCGTTAATGGACACCTTGCCATGCAATGACTCCCCGGCAGGCTCGTTTGGAGACGCAACCCCAAGGAATAACCAAGCACAAGCAACTCCGATGTCGTGGCAAGGGAATTTTTACTGGGTTCGCTCCTCAGACAATCGCACCGCTATCTGGAGAGTAATGACAAACGGTGCCCAAACAACCTCATTGGCCCCATTCGATGGGGGTGCGGCTGGATATACCTTGCGCTACATCACGGACTTAAACAACGATGGAACTCCCGACCTGCTTTGGACCCGTGACAGTGACAATCGCACCGTCGGCTGGATGCTTGAGCAAGACGGTTATATCTCCGAATACAAAACAATGTTTACAGGTGGAGCCGCTGGTTACACATTACGCGTGGCCATTGACTTGAACAGCGATGGCATCAAAGACTTGGTGTGGACGCGCGACAGCGACAACCGCACGGTGGGCTGGTTGATGAACGCAGGAGGCGACATTGTTTCGAATACGACCATTTATGCGGGTGGCGCTGCAGGATATACCTTGCGAGCCGCGGTAGATTTGAACGACGACTCGGTCGTTGACTTGGTGTGGACGCGCAATTCCGATAACAGGACGGTTGGTTGGTTGCTGGACGCCTCCGGGGCCATCACCTCATACCAGACCATTTATGCGGGAGGCGCTCCCGGATATACGTTCCGCGGAATGTATGATCTGAACAACGACTCCACATTGGATATGGTGTGGACACGCGACAATGACAATCGCACGCTCGGCTGGATATTGGATGCCAGCGGTGAAATTACCGAAACCCTTTTGATTTATGCTGGTGGCGCAGCCGGATATACCTTGCGGGCCATGTATGACATCAATGCAGATGGAATCAAAGATATGGTCTGGACGCGTGATTTTGATGCCCGAACAGTTTGCTGGTTACTCGACAACGGAGGAGCCATCACAGAATATATGACTGTGTCAGCGGGCGGCTCAACTGGATGGGTTTTAATAGATGTCCTTGCGCCAAGTTCCTAATGAACCGGTTTTCACAAGGTAATGCGCCCAATACGATTGTTGGGCGCATTAACCCCGTAAGTATGAGTTCTTCTGCACTACCTGGTTATACTGCTTTTTCCCGAAAGCTCATCTCTTCGGTGGGCGAATTGGTTAAGGGCGAAGTTGCCCAAGGGAGACCCTCCGCCTCGGAAGCAGACACACAAGGCATGATCAATAACGACCTTATTGGATTGCTTTGTTCCTTGGCAAAAACCGTGCAACAACATCCCTGCAGGAAAGACGAAGCAGCACGACTGATCGAAACTCTTCACCGCCGGGGCTTTTCTATTGCCACCCTCCTCTTTAGAGCCTTGAAAGAAAAGCGGATAGTGGCGGCTTCACCAGAAACCGCCGAATCCCTTCGAGCACTTATCACACTCGATCAACTGCCAGATATCGAACAGAAATATGAATGCCTTATGTGGAGGGCCACTCCTGAAACCCTGCCCAAAGATCGCGATCAATTGCGAAAATGGATGGCATGTGGAGAATGCCCGCATGACTCCATGGGGCGCCTGGCCAAGCAATGGAACCTTCGCAATACGGCTTTTGAGCTTTGGGGCGAAATGCTTGCAGAAGATGCCAAGGCGGGACTGCAAACCGCCCCCTTCGCTATCCCATTTGCCGTGGTGTGTGCGGGACTCAACAAAAACGACCGTGCGGAACAAATCATCCACCACGCATTCCGAGAACTGGATTTCCCGGCAATGACAACGTCTTTGCGCACCCTTATACACGAGACCGCAGAAATGATTGGGTTATACTTAACGCCGCCTCAAGCCGCGGCCCTCTTTTCTCCGACTATTCCCCTGCTTGAGCAATGGACCAAACAAGAGGCCCATTCCCCTGCCGCGCACCAATTGCTCACGCGCGCGCTAGTGGCCACCGGACAGGGAGCGCGTGCCCTTAATGTTCATCACAGCGCATCGCCACAACTTATGAATTCCCCGGCTTTTTCATCGTATCTCGCCATTCAATTCTGGATTTATCGGCAACCCCGCGAAGCGTGTCGCCTAGCCAGCTTGGATGACAGTCAACGCCTCGTGACACCCCACCAACAACTCGCGTTTATCCTAGGCAAGGCCATGTCGGGCGAAAAAGCCCTTGCGGCGCACCTGTTCGACCAAATGACCCGACAGCAGGCCGATTTCGTGGCCACAGAAAGTGCCCCGCAATCTGATCGGAAATGGTTTTGGTTGGCGCTTGCTTGTGCTTTTCTTTCCCGACCGGAAGAGGTACAAAGGTACTGGACTCATTGGACCGTCCACTCAAAGGCGAAGGAAAATTATACCTCGCTATTGGAACGCGCAACCTGTTCAGCGAAAGAAAATGAAAATCTCGGCATCGATTTTTAATCCCGCCAAGTCGGCCCTCGACTTTGCACATGAAGCCAAGACTGCTGGCGCTAACTGCCTGCACCTTGATTTTTCTGCCCAAGAGCCCTGGCCCTTGACGTCTGCTGAAATTACCGCTCTGGCCAAGGAAACCGGCATGCCGCTGGATGTTCACTTGGTTCAACCCGCATTGACAGATGAAGATATTGTGCAATGGAATAGCCTAGAGGCCGAGTATCTCACCATACAGCTTGAAACACTTGAGCATATCGAGGACATCCAACGTCTCAAAAATTTCGCTAGGCGCGGTGGCGTGGGGCTCATGCTGTCAAGCCCTGTAAACCTGTTGGACAACGCAGCGCAATACGCCGCCCATGTGCTCCTCATGTCCGGCATTCCCGGCCAGTCGGGTGGGCCGTTCGATGAATCGTGTATTTACCGAATGATCGAAATCCGCAAAACATACCCACGCTTGGCTATTCATGTGGATGGCGGCATTGACGCCCAGGCCATGAATATTTTACGGGCCTTCCATGTTGACCTTGTTGTCAGCGGCTCCTACTTGGCTCGCGCAGAGAACATGTACGGCAATTTGTGCGGACTTCGTTTCGGGCACCAAGCCCACGATTTGCGGATCGAGCACATCATGCAGCCCTATGCCCGTCTGCCCATCGTACAAGAACATATCCTGTTCTCCGAGATTCTCCCCACCATCAGCCATTGGTTTATGGGAGTTGTCATGGTCGTCGATCAACATCGCCAGCTTCGCGGTCTTATCACGGATGGCGACTTGCGCCGCGCCCTTCAGAGCATGGGCCCCGGCATTTTCAAAGCGAATGCTTCCTCATTAATGAACCCTTGCCCACGGACCGTGTCGCCGGATATGAACATTTTGCAATTCGCCCGTTTTGTGTCCGACACCCCTCAAGGCCTTGTGGTCATTCCGGTGGTCAAACACGACGGCACGCTGGTCGGAGCCGTGGACCTTCATTCGAATCTATTCTTTTAACGAGGAGCAATATCATGGAACTTCTCAGCCGGAAAAAGCACCCCGACGACTTGCAAGACATCACCTTCCCTGGCGGAATAGTTCTGACCGCCTCGCACTGCGTTATGATGGCAGGCCCGTGTGCGGCAGAAACGCGGGACCAAGTCATGCGTTCCGCCGAATTTCTGGCAGGGTTAGGTGTTCGAGTCTTTCGCGCAGGCTGCTTCAAGCCCCGCACCAATCCGTATGTCTTCCAGGGGAGTGGAGGCGAAGGCTTGAAGTGGCTCGCCGAGGTGCGGGATCAGTTTGGAATGGTCATCCTCACCGAGCTACGCGATGAGACTCATTTTTCTGAAGTGGAATCCGTGGCTGATGTGCTCCAGATCGGTGCCAAAGCCATGTTTAATCATGCCCTGCTCCAGGCTTGTGGACGCTCAAAAAAGCCCGTGTTGCTGAAGCGGTTCTTTGCCGCCACGGTGGAAGAACTCTTGAAGATGGCCGACTATATTCTCCTGCAGGGAAACCAACAGGTCATGCTCTGTGAACGGGGCATCCGGACCTTTGAGCCATCCACACGATTTTCCTTGGATCTGAGCGGCGCGGCGGTCATCCAACAAGATTCGCGCCTACCCTTGGTGCTAGATCCTTCCCATGCCATCGGCCTGCGCTTTGGTGTCCCCAAGCTGGCGCGCGCATGCGCAGCCTTCGGATGTGAAGGATTGTTGATTGAAGTGCATCCAAACGTTGAAGAGGCTTTGTGCGACAAGGATCAAGCTCTGAGTCATGAAACGTTTGCGCGGTTGTTGCCGCAGCTTAAAGAGATCGCCTCGATCTCCGGGCGAACCCTGATATAGTGACCCCAGACGGCTCCCTATTATGAAACGAATCTTCATATTTGGATACTTTTGCGAGAACCCGTCCCTGCTTCACTCTAAACGGACATACTTTGAGAGGCTCGCACAAGCCTTGGCCGAAAAAGATACGGCCGTGCAGGTGTACGATGGGGCTCCCGTCATTTCGCCCATGCGATTGCCTCCGAGCGGTAAACATGTCTATTTTTCAACCAATCCGTTTGAATACCCACAGACTGAACCCGACGCCGCTGAACAGAGCAGCGTTGAAAAGGAACATGCCCATCTGTATGCCGATTTTTCTTCAGCCTCCTATACCATACATGACAGACCCGCCTATCTCGCAAGCTGCATTCGACTCTTTCGGGCCTGTGACAGCCTCCTGCAAGAGGGGTGCCCTGATCTGGTGATTTTTTGGAACAGCTTCTCTCCGTTACATCGCTGGCTTCGCAAGGCGTGCCAACAGCACGGAATCCCTGCTTTAGTTGCGGAAGGATGCTCTGTGCCTGGAATGGTGGAGTTCGACCCGGAAGGCAGCCTGGGATTGAGTTGGAGCGTTACC
>CAZBEO010000020.1:0-48012 GCA_964490935.1 uncultured Verrucomicrobiota bacterium | reverse complement strand
CCCACTGCTCGACGTCAGTCGCCAATAACTGCCCCACCATAAATGCGGAGGCGAACGGGCTCATGTGCAGGTCGGATAGGACGACGACCCGTCCGAGGTGGTTGCTGTTCGCGGCGCTTTCCTGCAGGCGGAAGAAGCGGTAGGGATCCGGGGCGAGTGGATTGGTGTAACTGTTGAGTACGTCCGCTGCGGGCAGATTGGTGACCACCGGCACAAAGGGTTCGGGAAGGTCCAGGCGCTCCGCGCTTTCGACGTCTACGGGCATTCCTGCGGGCCCCTGCCAGATCAGGCCGAGGCGTCCGTCATGGATATTGATCTGGTGCACGAGGAGCGGCAGGCTGAAAGCCACCTCATACGCGCCGGTCTGCGCGCCATCGACATCCGGTTGAATGGAGAGCAGCAGCGGCGAGGTTCCGCCGGAGACCTCCAACGTCCCATTGCCGCGCTGGGTGCCGGCCGGCGTTATGCCGTCCGACTCGAAAAGGCGCAGCAGGAAATTCGTGGGCGCGCCGGAGAGGGTGAGTTCATACACGACATTTGAGACGCCGCCCACATCCTGCGTCGGTCCCTGCGGCGCAATTTCAACCCAGCGCGCCTCGCCGGCGAGGACGATCGATCCGGAAAGGTTGGACTGCACCGGCACGTTTTCTGGTCCCGGCCCATAGATATAACCGCTCGTTAACAGCACCTCAAACCCTTCGGGCTCCAGCACCTGCACGCAGGAATCGCCGCGATTATTCGGCCCAACGATGAAGGCGAGAGAATCACTGACCGGATTCAGCACCCGGTTGGCGACATAGGCCCCGCTCTTGCAGTAGAGCACTCCGTTGCTGTAGTGCAGCTCATAAAACGGGGGCACTCCGATCAAGGGAAAATAACTGAGCGGCGTTTCGTTTTGCAGATACCATGTCCGGTCGAGGCGATTACTCCAGACCTCGCTGATCCCCGCCGGCTCATACCAAAAAGAGAGGGGAGTCTGCATAATGGTTCCGCTGCTCACTGTTTTGTAGACAACGAATGAATCTCCCTCGCTGTTCGTGGTGAACATCAGGGCCGTGCTCGGATGATCTTCCGCAACAAACCATCCGTTGGTGCGCAGGATCAAATTGCTAAGCGCGCCGCCCGGCGCTGGCACATTGATCCGGTATGTGAGCGACCCCGGATTCGCCTCCACCAGATCATATCCCTTCGAGCCGACGTAGACACCCGCCAGCGCATCCAGCTCGGCCTGATTCACAGCCTGGGTCTCTATGTTGAAGGTGATTTCATTCGTGGGCCAGGAAATGCCTGCTTTTTCAAGCAGCGCATAGCGCAGGGCTAGGGTGGAGGCTGCGTCTGGAATCTCGGAGGACGAGCTGACAGCAATGGCTACGCCCAGCTTTTGATCGATCATGAGCTGCATGATGGCTGAGTAAGCCAGTGTGCCCCCGTTTTTGCTGCACATGCGTCCGGCATAATCTAACGGTGGATACTGGACGAAATCCCAACCCAATCCCGGAGAAAAGGAAAAGAAGGGCGCAAAGACAGCGTTCGTTCCCTGGGCTTTCACCATTTCATCAAAGGTGGATTTTTCCAGCAGTGGCGTACCGTCGGCCAACATGGCGGCGATGAATTTTGCCATATCGGTCGGACGGCTGTACATGCTGCCGGTGCCGTAGATGTTCACGTATTCCTCGGGCATTTCCTGTCCGTTCAGATACGGCTTGGCGAGTTCATTGCTGATGGCTGCCTTATCTTTGAGGAAGGAGGTGGCATCCATGCCCAGCGGGATGAACAGTTGGTCATCGGCAATCTGTGAAAATGAGCGGGTGACCACGTCCGTGTTGGCCATCGCTTCAATCACGCCTTCCATAATCACAAATCCGGCGTTGCAATAATTCCAGTAATAATTAGGCGGGCAGACCGGGTAGGTTTGGGCGAGATCGTTCGTGAGCACGGCGTATCCTGGAGCGAGCGGCTGCGTGGAAAAGCCATCGTGCCAAAGGTCGCCGGGCAGGCCCGAGTACATATCCAGCAGGTCGCGCACGGTGATCGCCGGGGCGGAGGGATAGCGTTCTTTCCACGACAGTTCCGGCAGGATATTCGTCAGCGGGATGTCGATGTCGAGCGCGCCGGAATCGACATAGTGCAGCGCGGTGACGGCGGTGAACGCCTTCGAGCACGAGCCGATATGAAAGACGGTATTGGTGGTAACGGGCCGGCCGGCCTCGGCGTCGGCATAGCCAAAGCCTTGCGCCCAGACCACCTCCTGATCATCCACCAACGCAATGGAGCAGCCGATCGATCCTTCCATCGCCATGGCATTGGTAATCCAGGCGGTCATCTGCGCAATCGTATTGGTGTAGCCCAGGGCAACCGAGAGCGTCACTTCCGCGTTCGTGACGCCATAGGCATTCTCCGCCGTGAGCTGTATCGGGAAATCGCCCACCTGAAAGGTGATGCCGGTGATTTCGCCGAGTGTCGGATCATATCCGAGGCCCTCCGGCAGGCCGGTGATGCTCCAGTTGGTCGGGAAGTTGAATGCGAGCGCCTGAAACCGATAGGCCGCGCCCTGGCGGGTTGACGTGAGCGCGGGGAAAACCTTCGGCGGTGCCCGCCCCAAATCGCCCGCCTCGAAGCCCATCGCGTTCTTCAGCAAGCCGGCGGCGCTGTGCATCGCGAACAGCGTGGCGTACAGCCGTTCGTCCTCATATTGCATATTCATGCAGGTGGCTACGCTGACTCCGTTGTTGGTGTCGATGCGTGCCGAGGAAAGAGAACCCCACATTGTGCCGTCGTGTCCCCATCCAAGTCCAGGTATAAGGCTGCATCCGCGCCCGTAGGTGGAGAGGTCGCCCGGGCTGACCGGGTCCATCATCAGCGCATGGGTGGAGGCATTCAGCACATTGGTTTCCATGAAGAAGGCGCGCGGCATCATCAGCAGATCGCGCAGCGAGGCGATGATGCTGCCGCAACCGAACTCGACGGAAGGACACCACACCGTGCGATCCTGAACCTCGCCATGGATCATCGCATAGGCGCTCATGGCGGGTTCCTGCACGTTCACCTCATCATTGTACGGCACGAAGGTGTTGCTCATGCCCAGCGGCGCGAGAACCTCATCGCTCACAAATGCCTGATAGTTCGTGCCGGATATTTTCTCCACGATAGCGGCGAGGATGTTGAATCCGGTGTCCGTATAGTGATAGGCCGTCCCCGGTTCAAACATCAGATTCGGATACATGTTCGAGGCCACGGCCACGATTTCCTCCACCGTGAATTCCAGCAGCGGGTCTTCTTCCAGCTTGCCATCAACCCACACCGAGTTGTTGGCGTCGGGCAGGCCGGAGCGGTGTTCGAGCAGAAGCTCCACGGTGATCTCGCCGCCGCGCGGCACGTTCAATTCCGGAACAAGATCCGCCGCCGTGTCGGAGAGATTGAGCAGGCTGCGTTGCTGCAACAGGAAGATGGCGGCGGCGGTATAGGTTTTGGAAATGCTGGCAATGTGAAAGTGCTCGTCGCCGGTCAGCAGGACATCCCCGTTGGTGGACGGCGGGTCCACCCGTGCATAGCCTTCGGCCAGAACAATCGGCAGGAAGCCCGGTTCCTGAGCGGCCACGCCGAACCCCGGCAGCAGGGGAAGCTGCGACAGCGTGCGCTGCATGGCCGCGCGGGTTTCCGTGACATCCACGACCTTGATCTGCGCATCCACCGGGTTCGCGGAACCGAGGTTAATCACGGCGGTATCCGAATCGCACACCCACTCCACGGAGCCCGTACCACAGCCAATCGCTTCATTGAGTTCCAGACTGAACACCGTCACGACCACATCCGCCGCCTGGGTGCTTAACACCACCGACACGTGCCGTCCCACCGCGCCGCCCGCGTACACAAGAAGCCCATTGGTGTGCGGGCCGATCGACGCGCTTGCCACGCCTTGATTCGTGATGACCGGAAGATCTTCCAGCCGGGTGCAGCGGTATCCGCCGAACCAGAGCCGCTCCTGCCCGGACGCATTGGTTTCGATGCGCACGGCGCTGTCCCCGCGCGTCGAGAGTCCGGCCACGAAAGCCAGCGTGTCATTCGTCGGGATCAGCACGGCGTTGCCCCCACTACTTTCCATCGACAGGATTCCGTGGGCGCACGTCAGCATGCACCCGGAGGGATTTCCGTCCGCGAGGAAGCCGTCATCCACCATGATATTCTCCGCCATCCAGAACGTATCGCACCGGTTCGACCAGGCCGCAGAAATCGCAGGTGGCGTGAAGCGCGTGCCATGCAGGGTCTCCACATAGCCCCCGTATATCGCCACATCCCGCAAGCTGCCATCACTGCCGTAGCGGAGCACCACATCGTAACCAGCGATATTCGTGAACGCCCATTGTACCTCGGGGGAGTCTGGCACATAAAAACGACCGTTCACATGCGGGCGGTAATTGGTTGTCACGGTTGTATCGGCCTGTGCGTTCAGGATGCGTGAAAGCGTACCATTTGTTTCCGCGATAAACCGGTCCGCGCCCTCCTTGGTGGCATAATAGCCTTCGATAGCCTGAAGCTGTGCAAGCGACCAGGTGGCCTCTGCGGGATCCGGCATCGGCGGAACATCCGGCGGCGAGAGGCCGCATTTTTCAAGCACCGCGTTGGCCAGGATGGCCCGAATAATGACGAAGGTCATGCTGTTCGCGCAGTTGATGTTCACGAATGCCCCGAGTTGCTGATCCGGCAGCACCTCGAAGAGCGATTCGAATTTCCCCGTGGAGCCGTTTTTCATCCAGGTGCGTCCGGCATAGGTCAGTGCCGGGTCGGCCACACTGTCCAGCCCCAGCCCTGGGCGGAAAAAATTATCCACATCCAGCGCGCCGGGTGTCTCGGTGCCTAATTGATTGAGCGCGTCCGTCGAGAGAAACTCCAAGCTATTGAATTCGCCGTCCGCCAGCATCATTTTAATCACGTTGGCCATATCGAGCGGACGTGAAAATGCGCCGCCTGTGGCGGGCATGTTGGCCAGCAGGTCCGGCGCCCGCGAGCCGTCGGGATTGTAGCTGGCCGATAGATTGTTACTGACCGCCGCCTTATCCAGCAGGAAGGAGGAGTAGGGCATATTCAACGGCGTAAAGATACGGGTTTCGGCCGACACCGTGAAATCTACGCCATCGTACCGTGCAATCGCCTCCCCCGCGATGTTCACACCACTGTTGCAATAATTCGCCAGCAGATGCGGCGGTCCCAGGGGATAATCCTCTGCAAAATAGTTGATCAGCCATGGCGTATAGCCCGGCCAGTAGGAACCCGTTGTGAACGACCCATTGTAAATATCCCCCGGCAACCCCGAGTGATGATTCAGCATCGTACGAAGCGTCCACCCGTTTGTCTGGTCCGCAAAACGAGGCCGCATGGAAAACTCATTCACATAATTGGTGATGCACGCATCCAGATCGAAGCCCCCCTGGTCCATCACCTGCAAGGCCATGATCGCCGCCAGCATTTTCGAGACCGACCCGATGGCCATCACCGTATTCGTCGTCACCGGTAATTGATTTTCTACATCCGCAAACCCAAACCCTTCCGCCCAGACCACGCGCTGACTCTCCACGAGCACCACCGTGCATCCCGGAATGTCATGCACCGCCATCAGATTCGTGATGGCCATCTGCGCCGCTGCAATGGTTCCGGTATAGGCCAACCCATACGAGGCCGTTAATTCAATGTTGGTTCCCGGCATCGTGACCAGCGGGGTAGCACTATGCACATCATTCACATATTGCGTATCGCCCAGCCAGCAGGTAAAGACCTGACCTGCCGGAGCCATCGGAGCTATGATCTGTGCGGTGGCATTGGAATACACCAGCGCATAGTCCGAACCATCAACCGACACCGTATAAACCGGATCACCAGCCACCGACGCTGCAAATTTGTCATTCGGAATCGTGCGCTCAAAATAAACCGTTGCGCCACCGCTGATAAGAAACTCGTTGACGCCTATGTGATTGCTGTCTGCGATTCCCAGCGCCGGATCCCAGTTCCAGGTATACCCCATCGCGGTCCACGGATAGGTGGTGCCGAAGTTGTTGGTCACAAAATCATTAAATGTGTTCTGCCCCATGACGTACCAGTTGCCGATATAATCCTGAATACGAAACGCATCGCGCACATTATCGTCGGCATTGCTGACGGTGAAATAACGTCCCTGACCATCCACAGGCGGAACGGTCAGATTCGTCAAACTATTGTTGTACGCCGGACGAATCAAATCTTCTGGACGCACCCACATCTGCACAATCACTGAACCATCGCTGACCGGCATACCCAGTGCCATACAGATTTTTTCTTCCACCACATTGGTCGCGATCGAACTCGAATACGTCGAGGCCAGGTAGTCCTGTAAGTCATCGCCATACGACACCCAGGAGCTGATATAATTGGTGGTCGGTCCCGAAACATACTGCAAATCAATCGGATCAAAGCGCCCATGTCCCTGCCACGTCCCGTAATTCCATGTATACGTCGACATCTTCACCCGCCAGTCCGGTGAACCATCCGACCCGAAGTTATGCCAATTCACCTCATTGGTATCGACCGGCGCATTCGGGATTTGCCGCGAGATCCCAACCGGCATAGCCAGATAATTCGTTAAATCGACCGTGCTGTACGAACACTGTGTGCGTTCCACGGCCTTGTCGTAAAACGATGGACCATCATATTCGCTGCGCGGATAAACACTCTCAAAGAAATCCAGTTGCATGTCCTCCCATTTCGACACCGTCGAAAACGCCGCATTCGTATCCACCACCAGCGCCACCTCATTCGTGCCGAACTGCGGCCACACATCCAGCCCCGTCCCATTCTGATCACCCGTCGTTGCAAAATTCACCCAGTCCACATAAATCTGCGGACACCCTGCCGAGAAATTCGTACACACCAAGGTATTCGTCCAAACCGCCGGCACCTGCGGAGCCGCCCAGCGCAATGCACCCACAGGCGGAGCCGCAAACGGAATGCCCTTAAAATTCTGAACCCCATACGCCTCCACCCCGCGCACCGGACCATATACTGTATCCACATCCACCGGATCACCCTCCGCTGCAAAAGCAACCGAAGGCACCAGTAAAAGACAGCACAACAAAGACAAAGACAAAGACCTCAATCCGAGGTTTCCAATCATTGGAAAACACGAAGAACTACACCTAAAGTCACTCATGATAATCTCCCAAAACGATAGACGGATTGACCAACAATTCAATTATGCTGTTCCACCCGACAATCAACGATACAGGTGGATATGCTACAAAAAATGGCTCATGCAGTAAACCCGTTTTGAATGTAATATTAAGAAACAGAAGTATAGGCACAGAGTGAGAGGCTGGATCATCATGAGATTACGCCAAAGATATGTGCGCTGGGCGGTGCCGGTAGTGCTGTGCTTGAGCCATCCGGTTTGGCGCTTTCGCCCTGCGACGGATAAAAATACCCCAGTAAATCGCCATCAAATTCGCCAGAAAAAATATGGGACAGAGATATTGTTTCTTTTCCCTTTTTCCCAGTTGTCTTTCTACTCTGAAGCACCTAATTTCACATGATGAAATCAGCAAATAGACACGCTTCCAACCACAAAGCAAAAAGCACTATTTTGTCAGGTCTTCCGTTGATTATTTGTATCTCCCTGATATGCCTTGGGATGGTCCTTCCGGTCACTGCGGCGGATACTGCTTCGCCCGAGCTGCTTGGTGGCCTGAAAAGGTTTCAGGATCAAGGGTCGTTGCGCATAGGAATCATGGAGATGCCGGTCGAGCCCTTTGTTTTTGAAAAGAACGGAACGCTCACCGGATATGATGTGGATATTTGTAGGGGGATGGCCGCATCGCTAGGTATTGAACCCGTTTTCGTTAAAATCAAAGGGAGCTTTGATGACGTTATTCGCGCGGTAGCTGCGGGAGATGTGGATATAGGCATGTGTGAGCTGAGCAAAACCGCCAAGCGTTCACAGACCGTATATTATAGCCGCACCTATTTTGTTGAACAAAATAACATTATCGTAAATCGCCTTACTCTGGCCCGCGAGGGCATTCAGATTGGAACGCTGAACGAGGCCGGATTGCAAGGCCTGGAAGCTCAGTTCAGCAGGCCCGAGTTCAAGGTGGCCACTCTGGCCCATTCATCCTTCATCCCGCTGGTAGAAAAACTGTTTCCAAACGCGCAGAAGATACCGTATCCCTCCTGGGATGAGGCCGTGCTAAGCGTTCAAAGCGGTGAGGCGGATATGGCCGTTCTGTCGGGTTCTTCTTATGAAGTCATGGTGCAGAAGAAACCGGGGCTTTTCTATAAAATTGCGACCCTCGATCTGACCATCAGTGATCCCCTGGCCATTGCTGTATCGCCCGGACACCCGGATTTGGTGCGCTGGATCAATGACTATCTGGAAACAAACGTGCTGGATCAGGAGGTCAGTATACAACAATTGATCGCCACCTATCTCGGTGAAGATCAATCAGCCTCACATCAGGAAGTCGGCATGCTTCCATCCTCGGACGGGCGGGAAAAGAAAAAGAACCGCATTCTTCTGATCGTTGCGCTACATCTGCTGATAGGTGTCATCTTCTGGGGAACCGTTATTCGTAAAAGAGGCCGTCAACATTGGCTGCTCTCCCCTTGGGCCGTGTTTGCCGCGATGTTGCTAGGAGGGATCACCGGCTCCAATTTTCCTAATCTTGCCGAGTTCTTTTCGCGCCCCGCAACTTTATACATGGGTTTTTGGCGTTTGTGCATCCTGCCGATCATGGTCACCATCATTATCACCAGCGTCCACCAGCTCCTTACAGATAAGGACAACGCTCTCCTGGTCAGGCGGCTGCTGTTCTGGAGCCCTATACTTTTAGTTGCAGCATCCCTGATCGGCGTTGCCTGCGGTGCGCTGGGGCAGCCCGGCGCAAATTTCCCCGCAACGTCTCAAAAGATCCTTGTAACTGAAATGGGAGCGGGACTGAGCGCGGCCAGTAATCATGGCCTATTCAATCAACTCATGGATATCGCCGCCAATATTGTTCCTGATAATATTTTAAAACCGGTGGTCAACAATCAGAACCTTGGGGTCTTGTTCGTTGCCGTGTTGTTCGGCATCGCACTGTCAAAGAGCAGCCGGAATGGAACGGAGCCCATGATACATCTCCTGGAGCTCATTCTGGATGTGTTTACTAAAATGATTAATGCGTCGTTATACCTGCTTCCGTTCGCCCTGTATGCACTTTGCCTGGACTTCATGGCTCGAACGGGAATGGAATTACTTTCCTCGATCCTGAAATTAATCGTCTGGATGTCGCTCGCCTTCATTCCTTTTCTCGTGCCGATCTTTTTTGTGTTAGTCATGCGCCTGCGGATGCCAGTCAAAACGATCTTTCAGCATTTTGCTCCAGTGTATATGGTCTCCTTTTCGGCCAACAGCAGCGTCCTTTCTATGCCTCTCGCTCTGGAATCGCTGGAACGGTGCCACCAGATAGACAAAAATAAGGCCATGGTGGCTTATCCGTTTGTTTTGCTGGTCTGCCACTACGGCTATGCCGTTTTTTTTGCCATCACTCCGGTATTCATTGCCCAGGTCTTTGGTATAGATTTAACCCTCAGTCAGTATCTCGTCATGGCCCTGCTGGCCGTCCTTTGTGCGATCGCATCGATTGGTAGCGTAGGCGTGTCAGCCATCCTTTTATTCTCCCTTATTTGCGGGCCGTTCGGATTACCGCTGGAGCCAACCATACTCGTGGGGTTAGCCATTATGTCTGTTTTAGGACCGTTTATGGCTGGAAATCAGGCCTTTTTCAGTTGTGGACTGACCGCCTGGCTGGCGGCAAAGCCCGTGGAAAATGGCATTCAAGAAGACCACGCAGTGATCGAACCCGAAGGTTCCATGAAAAGCCCGATTTAATTTGTCAGTGGGGACGTCTCTACCGTCCAAACAGGTAAGAAGTTATGAACATGAAATCATTGAAGATGACGTATTGTGGAATCGAATTTGAAAATCCTTTTGTTTTAGCATCCGGCCCGCCAACAGCCACCGTTGAAATGATTGAACGCGCCCTTCAGGCTGGATGGAGCGGTGCGGTCACCAAAACGATCAAACCCGACCACTTGCAGATTGAGGATGCCAGTCCACGCTTTGCAACGCTGAAGCAGGGGGAAAGCATCATTGGATTTGAAAATATCGAAATTGTCAGCAAAATGTCGCTCAAATACTGGGTCGACGGCATCAAAAAACTACGTGCCGAATACCCAAACAAGGTGTTGATCGCCAGCATCATGGGCGACAGTAACAAAGAAAGCTGGGGCACACTGGCCCATACTCTCGAAAAGGCGGGTGCACAAGCCATCGAACTCAATTTTTCCTGTCCGCACGGCATGCCGGAAAAGGGTGTAGGCACCGCCATTGGACAAGATCCGCTGATCACGAAAACAATCACCAGCTGGGTAAGACACGTGGTGTCCATCCCCCTCATCGTCAAGCTAACGCCCAACGTAACGTCCGTTGGGAAAATTGCACAGGCCGCACACGAAGGCGGTGCCGATGGGTTAGCTGCGATTAACACCGTGGAATCTCTCATCGCGATTGATATTCGAAAACTCACGCCTCTACCAGATGTCGGCGGCCAATCCACATTCGGCGGGTATTCGGGAAAAGCAATCAAACCCATTGGTCTGCGGGTTGTTGCGCAGGCGCTGAATGCGGTGGAGCTGCCGATTATGGGTATCGGAGGAATTTCATGCGGCGAAGATGCCCTTGAATACATGGCCGTGGGGGCATCGCTGATTCAGGTCTGCACGGAAGTCATGATCAAAGGCTTTGGCATCATTGATGAAATGATAGAAAGCACCGAAAAATACATGGAGGAGATGAATCTGTCCTCCCTAGAAGAGATTCGCGGTCTTGCACGCAAAAAATTGAGCCCATATATGGCACTCGACAAACAGAACATCGTCTATCCTGAAGTCAATAAGGAGCTGTGTATCGGATGCGGCATGTGTGTGACCGCGTGTGCAGATGGCGGCTCTCAGGCCTTGAACCTTTTCGACAATACCTGCCAGGTGAATCGTGCCGCCTGCGATGGGTGTTCACTATGCAGTCATGTATGTCCCGTGAACGCCATTACTCTCGGACCGCGTGTTAAACGTCCGGCTTTGTCGGCATCGATGACTTCATCCACGAAAACAACGGAAGCAATCTGCTATGAAACGACTGATTAAAAATGGACTGATCATTACCGCCGGGGACTCCATCCTGGCGGACATTCTGATTGAGGACGAAACCATCTGCGCTCTCGGAAAAAACGTCGACGAAAGCACGGTGGATGAAGTCATTGATGCCTCGGGACTTTACATCATGCCCGGCGGCATTGATCCACACACCCATTTAGAAATGCCCTTTGGCGATACGGTTACTTCTGACGATTTTTTTACCGGCCAGAAAGCAGCGGCTTTTGGAGGAACCACCTTTCATATCGATTTTGCCCTGCAAAGTCTGGGTGACACCATGGTACATGCCATCGACACTTGGAAAGAACGCGCCAAAGACAAAGCCGTCATCGATTACAGTTTTCATGTGGCCTTAACAGATGCCATCCAGCGGTCTATTGATGAAATACCTGCACTTAAAGAGGCCGGTGTAACCAGTCTGAAAGTGTTTATGGCGTACAAAGATCTTTTTCAGGTCGACGACACCACGTTTATCAAAACGCTTCTCAAATGCGCAGAACAGGGTATCACCACCATGGTTCATGCCGAAAATGGAGATGCCATTGCCTTGATGACAGAACAATTGCTCGCACAAGGCAAAACCGGCATGAAATATCACAGTGTGGCGCATTCGGCAGCCATCGAAGCGGAAGCAACATCACGGGCCGTGTCCTTTGTTGAAATGACTGGCGCGCCTCTCTACATCGTGCATATTGCCTGCAAAGAGGGGCTTGATGCCGTGCGCAGAGGACGTCGCAAGGGCCTGCCGGTCATGGGGGAAACCTGTACGCAATATTTGTTTCTTACCGAAGAGGATATCGACACAGAAGACTTTGAAGGCGCAAAATTCATCTGTTCTCCTCCCCCCAAAGGCAAAGCGGATCAACAGGCAGTCTGGGAAGCCCTAAGGGATGGAACGTTGCAGACGATCGCAACCGATCACTGTCCATTCTGGTATGAAGGCGGCATCAAGGGACGGATCGCAGGCAAAGAACTGGGACGGGGCAACTGGTCCAAGGTGCCCAACGGCGTGCCCGGCATCGAAGATCGCTTCTGTGTGATGTGGCAGAACGGGGTCAATACGGGACGTTTTTCTCCCAATCGTTTTGTTCAACTCGTCTCCACCAATCCGGCAAAAATTTTTGGCCTTTATCCAAAAAAAGGCACGATTGCGGTAGGTTCCGATGCCGACCTGGTTCTTTTTGATCCCCACAAAGGAAAAGTTATTTCTGCCGAAACACACCACATGAATGTGGACTACAATCTGTATGAGGGCATGACCATCAAAGGCTGGCCTCAGGAAGTTATGGTTCGTGGAAAAACGATTGTAAAAAATGATCAATGGCTGGGCGAACAAGGCTACGGTCAGTTCACCGCGCGCAAAGACCACGGCGAAATCATTTAGTGCCCAAAAAAAGGAAAATCAAATGGACGTAAAAGACCTACGAGTAAACGGAAAAAGACTACAGGAAAGCCTGGAAATCATGGCCAAAATCGGGGGCACCGAAAACAACGGCGTGCAACGCTGCGCCGCCACCGATGAAGACAAAATCGCACGTGATTTGCTCTCCAAATGGTACAAAGAATGCGGATGCGAACTCATCCTCGATGAAATGGGCAATATGTTTGCCATTCGCAAAGGTAAAAATCCCGAACTCGGCGCTGTAATGAGCGGTTCTCACGCCGATACCCAACGCCCCGGCGGTCGATTTGATGGTATTCTCGGCGTGCTGGCTGCCTTAGAAGTTATGCGCACCATCAACGACAATCATATCGAACTGGAACGTGATTTGATCATCACCAACTGGACCAACGAAGAAGGCGGCTGGTTTGCACCGGCCTGTATGGGTTCTGGCGTCTGGGTGGGCAATCTTACCAAAGAATTTGCATATGCTCGTAAAGATCGTGACGGAATCAGCACCTTTGGCGAAGAACTGGAACGAATCGGTTACAAAGGCACCTATCCATGCTCCTACAAGGCATGGAACATCGATGCCGCTTACGAACTGCACATCGAACAAGGTCCGCAATTATACGATGAAAAACTGCAAATTGGTGTCCCAAAAGGCATTCTGTGTCTGCATTGGTATGATATCTACCTCGAAGGCACCGCCAACCAGGTTGGACCCACACCCATGCATGGACGCAACGATGCGCTGCTGGCCTTTTCGGAAATGAACCTCGTCGTAAACAACGTGACACACCAGATGGGAAACATGGTTGGAACCGTTGGCGAAATCCAGAATTATCCCAATTCGCGCAATATTATCCCCAGCAAAGTCCATTTCACCGTTGATATTCGTTCCTGGGATGATGAACACGCCCAAAAAGCCTGGGAAATGATGAAAAAAGAGTTCGAAATCATCGCCCAACGCCGGGGCTGCCCCATTCGCACCGAGGAAACATGGAAAGTCGAACATGCTCCCTTTGATGCCGAACTTTTCGACCGCGTAATCCAAACGGCCGACGAATTGGGCTACAGCAGCAAGCGCATGGTCAGCGGCGCAGGTCACGACATGAGCGAAGTAAATAAAATCACCCGTGGAGCCATGATTTTTGTTCCCAGCATTGATGGCCGCAGCCATGTCGAATGCGAAGACACCCCCTACGAAGACTGCGAACGCGGAACCAACGTTCTGTTGCACTGCCTGATTAAATCCGCGTCATAAAGTCCATTTTCACCGCAAAACCGGTTCTTCACGAAAGGGCGTCGTACAGCGTTTCCTTTGCGCTCTTGCGGTTCAACCTAAATCCGGCAGTTGAGAACCGCGAATGGACGTTAATAGACGCGAATATGCTAAAAACACGAAGGTTTACCTGTGCATTAGTGTGATCGTCCAATGTGAACATGCACACCCAAAGGGTGAGCGTCCGTTTTTCATAATATCCTTGCTATTAGCGTTCATTGGCGTCCATTCGCGGTTCAACTGCTCTTTTTAGGTTCAAAAATGGACGGACCAAAAATCCATCCTACGACAAAAAATCCGCGTTCATCTGTGTCCATCTGTGGTTAACCCCCGTAGGAAGGCGTCCGCAGGACCAAGGGCCACGACGGCACGTAGCAAAAATACGTCGTGTGCGTTATCAAGTAGTCATCGTTGCTGCTTGGCCATGATTTTGACAGAACGTCGCAATCAGAGGATTTTGGTTCTCTACCCGTGACCGTTATTGTCTTTGGACGCTGATTTATTTGTACATTCTATTTCATCGCGTGCGGAACCAAAATACTCTGCATTGACTTGTTCAAGTTCTTGATTGGGAATTTTCAAAACAACCTTTTCTCCGTCCCAGATAGGTATGGCCTCTTCGTCGCGAACGGCCTTTCCCAATACGCCTATCGCAGCCCGCTGCATGGCCTTTTTCGCTAGTCTTGTGCTTTCTCGTTTTGCTTCAACTTTCATCTATCAACTCCGGTTCTCCTGTTGATGTGTCCCAAACTTTCCATTCATCTACAGAATCTTGATAATATTTAAGGTTGGTTGACCCTCTCATAAAGCGCCTTTTGATAACGTCTTCAGGAATATTGTGCCCTCCATGTTTAACCCGAAGTTCAACACGCTTTATTGCTAAATCAATTGATGGCAATTTAAGGAAATGGAGCACGACGCAATAACCTTGCTCCTGCCATTCTGGGATCATTCGCAAGTATGTTCTTCCACTGAGCGTCGATTCAAGCCCAAATGATTCCCCATGCCTACAGCAGTCATTGATTCTGGATAGAAGCAGTTTGGATGCTTCAATAGCGACTTTCTCAGGAGCAAAAGGGGATAACCCGTATGCAATAAGATCTGCATTAATGAAGTTGACCGTTTCAGCTTCTTGAGGCAAGAATTCTTGAGCGAAAGTGGTTTTGCCTGCACCGTTTGGCCCTGCGATTATGATAATCTGTTTCATGCTAGAAGTATACGAGATACGCTCCGCGATGTCGACAACAAGGGTTTGTGATTACCAAATTCGAACAAGTTATTCATAAGTTTTCCTATGTTCCTGCTCCAACTTCTTTTGTGGCTATTTCTCTTCTTACAAATGCCTTTTTCTTTGCAGAGTTCTTGCCTGAGAAAGGCTGACACGTTTTCAGTGTTCCGACCGTTTTCGTCATCCACATCCCTCTTATCGAAAACTACTCCGCGCCCTTCCGATTCACACATAAAAAACCTGTGAAATCTGCGCATTGGAGCGTAGCGAAAAAGGGCTGGAGCCTGCGACAGCAACGAGGTGTCAACTCGGCGAACAAAAACCTCCACTTTCCTCATCACATGCCCTAAAACCGGTCAAATTATGGATAACATCGGCATTCCGGTCAATGAAATGCACCATTTATGGCGTCATGATGCGGATTATCCGATCACGTTGATGGTTTTCCATCGCCCCTGGAAGAAACGCACACTGAATCCGAGGGCCAGCAACAGCACGTAGAGCCCGGTCCAGCACCAGGCAGCGACAATGCCGAGTTTCAGCCACTCGATAATCACGAGCTGACCGGGCACCAGCATGAACCAGGACGCTGCGAGGGAAAAGATCATGACGAACCGCGTATCGCCGGCGCCTTTCAACGCGCTGGCATAGATCAGATTGCCCGCATCCGCCAGGCCCCACAGAGTGAGAATAACCAGCAGATAGCGCCCGACGGGGAGAATTTCTGCGGCGAGCGTCGCCGAGTCGGGACGCAGAAAGAGGCCGATGAAAAAGTCCGGAATGGAAACAAAGAGGGCCCCGGTGGTGCACATGTAGAGCAGGGCCACCTGAAAGGCGGCGTGCGCGGCTTGTCGCGCCCGTTCGGGTTCGCGGCGACCTTGGTATTGCCCCACGATAATCGAGGTGGCAATGCCGAAGCCAATCAGCGGCATGAAGGCAAGGGTGTTGATGCTCAGAGCGATGTTGCTGGACGCCAGGGCTACGGCACCCATGCGGCCCGTCAGTAGGACAAACGCCGAAAAGGAAGCCAGGTCGAGCGCGAGGTGAATGCCCGCAGGCACGGAAAATCGAATCATCCGCCAGAAGAGCCGGTGATCGTATCCGAAGGTCGCGCGGGTTTGAAACAGGTGCTGCTCGCGCTTGGAGAAGTAGACGGTGAACAGAATGGCCGGGCTGATGAAGCCGGCGATGATGGTACCGATGGCGGCCCCTCGTATGCCCATTTCCGGGAAGCCGAAATGTCCAAAGATCAGCGCGTAATCCAGTGCGATATTGACCACATTGCCGAGTATGGTGGTCACCATGGTGATTTTGGTGCGCCCCTGTCCGGTGAAGTAGCTGCTGATGGCGGCATTCAGCGGGATGGCCACGCATCCCAGCATGAGAATGGTGAAGTAGGGAAGTTCGTTCGCCAACACGTCCGGCGCATGTCCCGCGTGGGCCAGCAACCAGCGTCCGGGGAAAATCAGCAGCAGCAGAATAGGCGCTGTGAATAGGGTGAAGAGAACGCCCTGCGCGGTTGATCGACTGCATGCCGGACGATTTTTCGCGCCGAAAAACTGCGCCACAAAGGTGCTGGTATAACCCGCCACCGACATAAAGCCGCAGCAAAGCGTAAAGGAAAGAATCCCCCCCGGAAGGGCCGCCTGAATGGCCACTTCGCTGTAGCGCGCCAGCAGCAGGCGATCGATGAAGAGCATCAGGGTGAAGGAGGCCTGGGTCGCAATAAGTGGCCAGGCGATGTGTAGAACTTCCTTGTATAGTTTGGCTGGATAAAAGATGCGCATGACCATTCCCGATTAAAAAGTGATCCTCCATAGCACCGGCCTACAAAGCAGGCAACGTATTACACTGTTTTTATTTCTTTTTTCTGTCGCGGGATGTGCGGCGTGCTATGCTGCGCGGTATGTCTGAATATACGATTGAGATAACAGCCATGGCGTACCGGGGAAGGGGTGTCGGGCGGCAGGATGGCAAGGTGGTTTTTGTTCCCGGCGTGATACCTGGCGAGCGCGTTCGCGTGCGTACGGTGCGTTCCTGCAAAAGCTATGATGAGGCGGAACTGGTGGCGGTGGAGCAGGCTGCGCCGTCGCGCCGCGCGCCGGAATGTCCCTATGTCGGACTCTGTCCGGGGTGCTGCTATCAGCATTTGGATTATGAGGAAGAGGTGCGCCTCAAGGAGGATCAGCTGCAGGGCTTTCTGCGCCGTATCCCAGAGGTGACGCCGGAGGTGCGGCAGGCACCGGTTCCCTCGCCGGAACCGCTGCATTACCGGAACAAAATTGTGCTGCACGCGGTGAACACAAAGGACGGTCTGCGCCTAGGATATGTCGGGGCGGATAATCGGACGGTGGTTCCGATTGATCGCTGTGCGTTGGCTCTTCCCGAGATCAATGAGGCGCTCGCACGATGGCCGGAGTTCTCCGCCTCGTTCCAGCCGGGCGACCGTATCACGTTCCGTCACTCCCCGGAGCGCGGCGTACTTTGGTGGAACTCGAAAAACCCGCCGGAAGAGACGCTCACCGAAGTTATCCTGCCGGGCGCGGTTCAACTTCCCGCCGCAGGTTTCTTTCAGGTGAATCGTCCGGTGGCCGATTTGTTAATGCGCGAGGTGACGCAACTCGTGCGCTCGCTCCGGATCGATTCCATGCTCGACCTGTACTGCGGTAGCGGGATGTTTGCGCTGGCCGCCGCAGCGGCAGGCGTGGAGCGGGTGGCGGGCGTGGATGTGGATGAGGTGGCGATACGGCTGGCCCAGCAGAATGCCGCCGTGCTGAATGTGCCCTTCATCCGCTTTTCCGCCGCACCGGCGGAACGTATGCTTCGAGAGTTGCCGAAAACGGCGGCGGGAGAAAATAATGCGTGGCTGGTGGATCCGCCGCGTCAGGGATTGGATGCACGTACGGTGGAAGAGCTGCTGAACCATCATCCCGCGCATCTGCTGTATATTTCCTGTGCGCCGGATACGCTCGCGCGCGATCTGGCCAAACTCTGCGCCGGGGCCTATCGTGTCGAACGCGTGCAGCTTTTCGATATGTTTCCGCGAACGTACGGCTTCGAATCGCTCATTCTTCTTTCAGCCTGTCATTCACGTTGACACCTTTGGCTTCATCCCCGTATCGTCCGCCCAGCAGTGAAAGGAAAAGAGACATGGATGCGGCACTTTATCTCGTGGGTACACCGATCGGCAATCTGGCCGATATGACGTACCGTGCCGTGACGACGCTTCGGGAAGCCGACGTCATCCTGGCCGAAGATACCCGGCACTCGCGCATCCTGCTCAATCACTACGAAATCTCCACCCCCATGATCAGTTGCCATAAATTCAATGAGGCCCGTCGCCTTGATTTGATTCTGGAACGCCTGGCGCGGGGACAGGCGGTGGCGATGATCACCGATGCCGGTATGCCGTGCGTTTCCGATCCCGGCGCCCGTGTGGTGAGCGCCTGCCGGGAAGCCGGATTTCAGGTCACGGTGATTCCAGGCCCCTCGGCCGCGCTTTCCGCCTTCGCCCTCGCCGGATTCCCGGATGCCCGCTTTTATTTCGAAGGCTTTCTGCCACACAAGAGCGGCAAGCGGAACAAACGGCTCGAGTGGACGGCGGCGTTGGGCTGTCCCGTGATTTTCTTCGAATCACCGTACCGCCTGCTCAAGCTCATGGGGGAGTTGGAGCCAACGTGGGGGCCGGATTGCGAAGTGGTGGTGTGCCGCGAACTGACCAAGAAATTCGAGCAGACCGTGGCCGGCAAGCCCAGCGAGGTGACGGCGTATTACACGGGCCGTGCCATCAAGGGAGAACTGGTCGTGGTGGCCTATCGCCCAGAAGGAGTCCAAGCGTATGATGCCGAAGGAATTTAATCTGGGAGAACAGCCGCTGGATGGCATCCTGGTCGAGCGTGCCATTCCGAATCACGATCTGGTCAACATCTCCACCGAACAGATCACACATAAAATGGTTCAGAAGGCGCGCAAGGGGCGTCGGCTTACCACGCGCGTGCAACTCAAAATCCTGCACGCCCTGAATGCCCTGCTGCCCGAAGAGACGCCGCGGTATGCCCTGAAAGATCTGTTCAACTACTGACGTTTCTCCGCCGCCTTCTTTCGGTCCCGTTCTTTCTTTTCCGCCCAGACTCCCGCCGAGGCGCTCAGAAAACCAGCCACGGCCCGCCCGCCCGGCACGCGCAGTACGGCCATCTGCGTGGAGATCTTTTCCACCGGACGGACCTCCTGAAAACGAAACGCCATCAAGACTGCCGCCAAAAAGCGAAGCATGGCGGAAAGAATAAACAGGAACGGAAGCGAAGAAAGAAACACGATCTGCAGGGTGCCAATGGAAAGCGAGGCGGGTAGGCGGTTGGCCAGCATCGCGCCGATCATCATGCCGCCCAACCAGGTGAACGCGCCGTTCAGAATGGTCATGTAGGAGGTCACCCGCGCACGCTTGTAGGAGGAGACCGCATCCATCGTGAAATTCTGCGTGGCAATGGTGTAGCCTGACCAGGAAATGCCTGAGAGCATCTGACCTGCAAGCAGCCAATAAAAGTTCGTGGTGAACACCCAGGGCAGGGGAACCAGCGGCAGCAAAAAAGAAGAGCAGAGCACCACCAGCCGGTTTCCAAACCGGTCGCCCATTCGCCCCCACCAGTGAATCACCAGAAACTGCGTAAGCATGAACACCGCAGTGGAAATCGTGAACTGAGTATACGTCCAATGCAGATCGCGCAGCATATAGATCGCAAAAAAGGGACTGGCCACATTGATGGCCCCCAGCATTAGGGCGTTCAGAAAGGCGAAGCGCGTGAAATTGGAATGGCGCGCTTGGCGGATGAAATCCAGAAATGTGAAGAACGATTCTTTGGGCGGTGCATAATGTGGATCATAATGCGACATGACCAGTCGCGCGGAGACCAGTCGCGCCACGAATGCGGTCACGAAAAGAATGCCGTATCCCAACCAGAGCAGTCCGCCCTTTTGGGTCACGGCCAGGATGGCGCCTGCCACCAGAGAGGCCGCCATCACAATCAGCACGGAAATCCTGCTGCGTCTTCCGAAATAATCGCCTCGGCGGTTGGCCGGAACCACGTCACCCATCATGCTCAACCAGGGTGGGGTGGCGGCGTGTGCGCACACCAGCAACAGCGACCAGCAAATCAGTACCGCCCCCACCGCCGTCCCCCGAAAGAACAACGGAATAAAAAACAGCGGAAGAAAGAGCAGCGCCTGCAAGAAAACAAAGCCCAGAATGATTGGTTTTCGCACATGGTGTCGGTCCGTCAGAAAAGCACCCAGCAATTGCGCGAGAGCACCTACCAGAAATGGGCTGATGCCGATAAAGGCTACGGCGCTGTTTCCCGCGTGCAGGAAAATGGCAAATGGAGCCACGTAGAGGTCGCCAAAACCACTCATGACCGACCAGGCCACCACATCCCAGATGGACATGCGCAGTGTACGCTCGCGCAAGGCCGGAATATCATCCGGGCCGGGCGTCTTCGACTGGTTTGACCGTATCATTCTGCTCCAATGCATAGGGGTATAGTAAGTGATTGTCGCTTGGGATAAAGAGAAAACCAGCAATCCGTCGGACTTTAGTTGCAGCTATACCCGGTCGATGCGTTTTAGGATGAAGGGCGCGAATGCACACTTGGTGCCACCGACAAAAGTCTGCTTCATGATGGCCCCGGAGGGGCCGGGGAGAATAGCCCGGGGTCATCGACCCCGGGAAGCCGACAAACAAAACAATATGCACCCCGGACGGGGTGCATGAGATGTTGGAGAATCAGAATCCCAGGGTCTTCCGACCCTGGGCTATATGCCTTCACCCCATCCGGGGTGATAAATCACGCGGACTTATGTCGGAGGCATCAATAGAGTCAAAGGAACCTTGATACGGCTCGCATAGAGCGCTTGAAGTGAGGGTGAGGCTTTTGGTAGTGTGCGCCTTCATTTTAGGAAAGGAATACATGAGTACTTCAATGGGGCAGGTATCAAAGGAAAAGCATTCGTGGGCGTTTTCGAGTCTGGGTGGAGTGGATCAAGTGGTGTTTCGGGATGGCCGCGATATCGAGCAGATCGGCCAGCTCGATCAGGCCCTTTGGCTGGCATTGGCCATGCCGGTGAAGGGCACGGAATTTGATGAAACCACTGCGGCGTTTCTGGACACGAATAAGGATGGGCGCATCCTGCCCGAGGACATCATCGCCGCCGTAGAGTGGGCGAAGGGTGCCTTTCTGGATTTAAACGATTTGATGAAGGGTGGCAATGCCGTTTGGCTCGATGCGATTAAGGATCCGGGCATGCAAGCCGCCGCTAGGCGGATTCTGGTCGACCTAGGAAAATCAGGGGCTGGCTGCATTACGCTGGAGGATGTCTCCGGCCTGGAACGGATTTTCGCGTCGTCCCGTTTTAATGGAGATGGCGTCATCACCCCGGACTCCGCGGAAAACGAGTCGCTGAAAAAAACCATACAGGATATCATGGCCACCGTGGGCTCCACGCCCGATCGAAGCGGCCAGGCTGGCATAAACCAGTCGCTGCTCGATGCCTTCTTTGCGCAGGCGGCTGCGTATGTCGCCTGGCTCGGTGAATCCGTGAATTATCCGGCACCGCTGGATGCCGAAAAGACCATGGCCGCGCTGAGCGCCGTGCGCGCCGTGCGCCATAAAGTGAATGATTATTTTGTGCGTTGTCACTTGGCGGCCTTTGATCCGGATGCACCGCGCAGGCCGGACCCCGAGGAAATCAGGCGCGTTTTGGCATCATCGCCGAATTTAACCCCTGCCTCGCCGGAGATGGAGGCGCTTCCGTTGGCGCGCATCGCGCCGGACCAACCGTTGCCCCTGACCGCCGATACGCTGAACCCCGCTTGGGCGGACCGCATTGTGGCGCTGGCCTCTTCGGCCCTGCATCCACTGCTGGGAGCCGACAAAAAGAATCTTACAGAGGCCGATTGGCGGACGTTGCAGGCGAAGCTGGCACCTTTTGAGAGCCGGCAGGATGCCAAGCCGGTGACCTCCGTTGAAGCGCTTAGCCTGGAGCGGCTGAACGAGCTGTTGGATAGCTCGGTGAAGGAAGATGTTTTCATCCTGATTCAACGCGATCTGGAGATGGAAAAGGACTATGCGCAGGTGGTGGATCTGGAAAAGATGATCCGGTTCCAGCGCGATTTCTATCGGCTCCTGTGCAACTATGTGAATTTCTCTGAGTTTTACGATCGCGATAAACACGCGCTTTTTCAGGCAGGACGTTTGTATCTGGATGCGCGGGTTTGTGAACTGTGCCTGGAGGTGATGGATGCCGCCCGGCACGCCGCGCTGGCCGGTCTATCCGGAGCTTGCCTCGTCTACTGTGAAATTAGGCGGCCCGGCGTTCCCGCGAAAAGTATCGTGGCTGTGATTACCGATGGCGATTCCGATGGCCTGATGGTTGGGCGCAACGGCATATTTTACGATCAAAAAGGCACTTGCTGGGATGCCACGGTCACGCGCATTGCGGCCAATCCAATCAGCCTGCGTGAAGCCTTTTGGATGCCTTATAAAAAGCTGTTGCGGTTCATCGAAGAGCAGGTCGCTAAGCGTGCGATGGCCGCCGAGCAGGCTTCTCAGGACAAAATGGCAGCCACGGCCACCACCGTGGCCACGGTGGACCAGAAACCTGCCGCCGCCCCCGCGCAACCCAAAAAGATTGACTTGGGCACCATTGCGCTGATTGGCGCGGCCATCGGTGGCATGAGCGCACTCGTTGGAGGTTTGATGGAGGCCCTTTTCGGGTTGGGGATGTGGATACCGGTTGGTATTGCGGCGATCATTCTACTCATTTCTGGGCCGTCCATGTTGCTCGCCTGGCTCAAACTGCGCTCGCGCAATATGGGGCCGATTCTGGATGCCAATGGATGGGCCATTAACACCCGCGCCCTGATCAACGCGCCCTTCGGCGCTTCAATGACGCGCCTGGCCGAGCTTCCGCCCAACTCGACACGCACCCTGGCCGATCCCTATGCGGCTCGAAAAACAACCTGGCCCCAGGTGCTGATATTATTGATTCTGCTGGGGTTGCTGGCCGTTCGGCTGACAGGACCTTTCAACCGCTTTTTGCCGGAATGCCTGCGTTGCTGTCCTCCGGTGGAAAACACAACACAACCCTGACGGAAGTCAATCACACGGGAGTATGATTCATGAGGATAGAAAAGAAGTTTTTTGTACCATTCATTTTGGCCGTCGCGCTGCTGGCCGCAAGTGCTCATGCAGAGGATGCCGCCGGGAAGAAAATGGAGACCTCCCTGAATGCCGGCCTTACACTCACCGATGGCAACAGCGAAACGATGCAGGGTAATGCAAGTCTTGTCGTGGAAGGGGAAAAAGACCTGCTTGGATCCATGCGGGCGGGTGCAGAGTTCAATTATGGCGACACGAAAAACAAGGACGGTGAAAAAGAGAATACAATCAGCAATGTTAAAATCTATGGTAATGCCAAGAAGACGTTGTCGGTTCGCTCCTTTGCCTATCTGGATGCCAATCTTTTCCATGATGACATCGCTGCGATATCGTATCGGATCACCGCTGGTCCGGGCGCTGGATATTATCTGATTAAAAACGAGACGCTCTCTCTTTGCGTCGAGGCTGGCCCCTCCTATCTGGTGGAAAAGGTGGACGGTAGCGAGCGGGATTACCTGGTGCTGCGTCTTGCTGATCGGGTGGAATGGAAGCTTTCCGAAACGGCGAAGATATGGCAAGCCGCCGAGTTCCTGCCGCGGGTGGATGACACGGATAATTACCTGCTCAATGGTGAGTTGGGTGCGGAGGCTGTGATGACCACGCGGATCAGTTTGCGTCTGGTGCTTCAGGATCGGTATAACAGTCGCCCCGCCGAAGGGAAAAAGCACAACGACTTGACGCTCATTGCGGGGGTTGGCATCAAGCTGTAACACGCGCCGTTTCTTCATAAAGAGGCGCAGTGGAATGCTTTTAGGGAGGGCCCGTGTCCCCACGGGCCAAGCGGAGAGTGAGCGCGGAGAGTAAATGAGAGATGGCGAGGGGACGTGAAATCAGGTCTGAGCAAATCGGATCAGGCCTTCCACATCCAGAATCAGTGCCACGCGCCCATCGGACATAATGCTTGCGCCGGAGACGCCCTCGATGTGGCCCAGCCCAGCATCCAGACTTTTGATGACCACCTGTTGCTGGCCGAGCAGTTCATCCACCAGGATGGCCGCCTTGCGTCCGGAGGCCTCCAGCACCATCAGAATGGCCTTGAGCGGGTCGGACTCGGCGTTTGCTATATCGAAGAGTTTGCACAGGCGGAAAACCGGAATGAGTTCCCCGCGCAGAAGAATGGCTTCGCCGCGTCCGGTTATCGTACTGATGGCGCCGGGTGCGGGGCGGAAGGATTCACGGATCATCAGCAGCGGGATAATGAGGCTTTCGGCACCGACGCGAATGACCATGCCGTTGATAATGGCCAGCGTAAGCGGGATGCGCATCGTGACCACGGTGCCTTCGTTCAGCGTGCTTTGAATCTCGATGCGCCCATTGATGTGTTCCATGTTCTTTTTGACGACATCCATGCCCACGCCTCGCCCTGAAACATCCGTCACCTGGGCTGCCGTGGAAAAGCCGGGCTCGAAAATCATTGTGTAGAGGTCTGTTTGCGTCATGCGGCGGGCTGCTTCCTCATCCAACAGTTTCCGCTCCACGGCACGCGCCCGGATTTTCTCCGCGTCTAGTCCGTGCCCATCGTCGCGCACAATAATCCAGATTTCGCCTGCTTGATGGCGGGCCTCCACCACAATTTTTCCGTTTTCGGGTTTGCCCAGTTTGCGCCGTTCAGCAGGCAGTTCAATGCCGTGATCAATACAGTTGCGAACCATGTGAACCAAGGGGTCGGCAATCCACTCGGCGACGGTTCGGTCCACCTCGGTCTCTGTGCCCAAGAGTTGAAGCTCCACCTTTTTATTGGTCTTCGAGGCCACATCGTGCGTCAGTCGAATGAGTTTTTTCAGGGTGGCTTCTATGGGTGCCATACGCAGCGCCATGGCGATGTCCTGCAGCTCGGAGGTGATCAGGTTCAGATGGTGCGCCGCACTGCGGAAATTGTCCAGCTTCAGACCGGTGAGGTCGCTGCTATTGGTGACCATGGATTCGTAAATAACCATTTCGCCCACTAGGTTGCTGAGCTGATCGAGCTTATCCACGCTGACACGAATGGTTTTCTGGTGCTGTTGAGCGGTGGCGGATCTTTCGGCGCGTCCTGCTGCCGGAGCGGGTTGAGCCCCGCCTGCTGCCGGGGCGGCGGATTCGTCTGCACCGGGTGCAGATGGAGGCGGGGAGGTGGGTTTATCAGCAGGCGGGGTGACGGCCCCGCCTGTTTGGTCGTCCAGGAGATCTATCCACCCGACCTTTCCGGTGATCCGTCCGTCGGCGCCGTTTGCGATGGCAGTCACGGTGCTGCGGAACATATCAATGACCTTCAGCAAAAGTTGGAGCAACTCGGGATGCGGATCCAGCGTGCCGTCCCGCATATCCTGCAGAACGGATTCCATGCGATGGCTGATGGCTTCCAGATCGTCATAACACATCAACCCGCTGTTACCTTTAAACGTGTGCAGGGCCCGAAAGGCGTTTTGTAGAAGTACACCTGCATCCCCCGGGGTTTTTTCGAGTTGGATGATATCGTTCTCGGCCTGATCCAGCATTTCTTCGGAATCTTGGATGTATAACTTGATCATGTCATCGGAAACCACAGGGGAAACAGGTGCGTCAGGAGGTGGTGTGCCATTGATGATGGCATCCGCAATGTCAGCTTCTTTTTCGGGAGTGGCGGGAGCGGCGGGTTTTTCAGGTTTTTCTACTGCTTGGTTCTGTTGCCCTGCCACGGAGTCGTTCAGGAGTTCCAAGATGACGCCGGTATTTTTTTCATGACCGGTGTCGGCGTTTTTATCAGCCACGCTATGCAGCAGGATACGCAGGTGATCGCAGGTGCCGATCAGGGCCTTTCCGACGTTGATGGTAAGGCGAATTTGTTTTTTTCGAATGGAATCCAACAGCGTTTCCGCGTGATGAGTTACCGTGGATATCTGCGTGAACTGAAGAAAGCCGGCAGAACCTTTGATGGAATGAAACAGGCGAAAGATGGCGTTTATATCCTCTATGGAAAGGCAGTCCTTTTCGCCTTGATTGGAGAGCAGCACCAGAAGTGGCTCCGCCTCATCAATTAACTCCTGGCACTCGGTCACAAATTGATGAATCAATTCCTGATCATATTCTTCCACAAGGCCCTTCTTTCGATTATGGACGGAGCGAACCCCCTGCCCGGTCCCCGCCTAGTTACAGCAGCTACTATAACTGAAGGAACGCCAAGGACAAGACCTAATTCCCATGCCGCAGCCGCGCCCCACCCACGCTCCTTATCCTGGCGGGGTTAGGCGTTGGCCATACCGATTGATTCAAGTTCGTTGTCGAAAAGAAGCTTCCCCGCATCCAGCAGGATTTTCACCTCATCGCCCACTTTGCCCATGCCCTTGATATAACGATTGCCCTCGCCCTGGCCCAATTTCGGAGGCGGACTGACCTGGCCGGCAGGAATATCCATCACCTCGTTGACCGTGTCCACGACCAGACCGATGGATGTTTCGTTGAGCTGGATCACCACGACGCAGGTGCGGTCGTCGTAGGTGCGGTCTTCCATATGGAAACGCGCACGCACATCAATGACCGGAATAACCTGGCCGCGCAGATTGATCACGCCGCGCACAAAGTTTGGCATGTCGGGTACTTCAGTGATTTTCTGCATGCCGACAATTTCGGTGACATAAGCGATTTCAATGCCGTAGACTTCATCGCCGACCCGGAAGGTCAGATAACGATCCTTCATCGCGTCGTCATCGTCATCGTCCCACAGCTCATCGTCATCGTTCAGATTTTTTTTCAAATCAGCCATAAACGCATATCCTTTCCATTATCTCCCGCCGCCCACACGTCCCCCTCGCGGCAGTTCATGACGCATCCCTGTAATGTCCGAATTCAAAGCTAGCAGTATAGAGTCCAGCTCCAAGTCTGTCAACAGAGAGCAGGCAGGAGTGCTTGATATTACGAGTGTTTAACGCAGTGACGCGGGGGCGCAGGGGACGTCGGAGAAAAAGTTGCGATCTACTGTTTTTAATCGCAAAGCCCTCGTTTTCCCTTTATGAAGAAGCTGTGCGTTCAGTCTCGCGGTCCAATTCGAAGATGTTCGGGCATTTCCGTTGGCCATGTGCAATAGAACCCAGGGAACCACCGTGCAAGTCTTTGCAGAATATGAAAACTGTCATTTGTGCCCGAGGCAATGTGGGGTGAATCGCCGCGCAGGCGAACGGGGTTGCTGCGGCGAAACCGCCGCCTTCCGCTTGGCCTCGATTGGCGTACATCACGGCGAGGAGCCCGCGATTTCAGGCTCGAAGGGATCGGGCACTCTATTTTTCAGCGGGTGTTCCTGCGGCTGTTTTTTCTGTCAGAATCACCAGATTTCACGGGGCGGGTTTGGTGACGCCTGGGAAATGGACGACCTCGTTGAGCGCGTGCGCGGCCTGATCGCCGAAGGGGTACACAACCTCAATTTTGTCACACCGGACCACTTCTGGCCCCATGTGGAGCAACTGGTCCGCCGGTTGCGTTCGGATGGCTGCACGATTCCCTTTCTCTACAATGGATCCGGCTATCAACGTCCCGATCGGATCGAGCTATATGCCGAATCGTTCGAGCTGTTTCTGCCGGACTTCAAATTTCTGGATGCGTCCTTTGCCGAATGGTGCATGGGCGATCCCGCCTATGGTGATATAGCCCTTGAGGCCATTCGGAAAATGGTGGAGCATAGAGGGTTTCTCCGTCCGTTTGATGAGTCGGGGCAGGTCACAGCGCGGGAAGGGGTACTGGTGCGGCATTTGGTCATGCCGGGTCACGCGGACGACAGCTGCGCCATCCTCAAGCTGCTGCACCGCGAATTCGGAGCCGGGCTTCCGCTTTCCGTGATGAGTCAATTCACCCCCGTACCTGAATGCGCCCGGCGCAACAGCCTAAACCAACGTCTGCGCCCAGAAGAGTACCGGCAGGTCGTGGCCTGTGTGGAGCGCCTAGGTTTTGACCACGTCTACCTGCAGGAAGAATGCGGGGACGACGCCTTTCTACCCGATTTCGCCGAAGCGGAACCGTTTGAGGGAAACCGGAGGGAATCCATGCCGTGAACACAGCTCCGAACAACGCCGATCTGTTTGATCTGATCGCTCCCCGCTACGATGCGGCCAATCGGCTGATGTCACTGGGACGCGACATGCGCTGGCGCCGCACCCTGGCCTCCCATCTGTATCCCGGGAACCCGGAAGGCGCATTGCTCGATGTCGCCTGTGGAACCGGCGATCAGCTCCTCGCACTCATTCAGTGCGGTTGCCAGTATAAAACCATGACCGGACTGGATGCCTCCAAGTCCATGCTCGAACAAGCCAGGAAAAAACCGCTTCTGATGCGTTATGCCATTCAATGGAGCAGGGGAAGCGCCGAGGCGCTCCCGCTGCCGGACGCCTCGATGGATGTGGTGACCCTGTCCTTCGGCCTTCGCAACATGGCTGATCGGGCTGCCGTGCTTCGAGAGCTTCGACGGGTGCTGAAGCCTTCCGGGCGTCTGGCCATCCTCGAATTCTCTATGCCGGACCACGGCATACTGCGAATCCTGCTCGGCCTCTATCTGGCGACCTTTCTGCCTTGGGCGGGCGGGGTGCTGACTGGGCGCTTTCAGCCCTACCGGTATTTAGCCCGCTCAATTCGCGCCTTTCCCGGCCCCGACGTCATTCTTCAGGAATTAACCGATGCCGGATTTTTGCAGGCGCGGGTGATTCCCGTGGACCTGGGTGCGATCTATTTGTATTTGGCATAAAAAAAGCCCTCGAACGAGGGTTTGAAGGTGGTGGCGGAGAAGGGATTTGAACCCCTGACCCGCGGATTATGATTCCGCTGCTCTGACCAACTGAGCTACTCCGCCATGCGTGAAAACAGCGGCACATTATAAGCACTTGCGCCGGGAATCAATGGCAATTTTGAACTTATTTTCTGGCCTACTTCCTGATTTCGGCGTACACCCAACGCGAATTTTACCAGCCGATCCATGGATTGGCTTGCAGACCTCCTTCCGCTTTTTTTTGCACTTTATATTTGTTTGGTCGGAGGTCTATTTATTTTGAACATGAGGCGGAAAGGACGGGATATGAAAAAGGCGTGGGCGTACATGATGTTTTTGGTGTTGGGGGTCGGTACGGCATGGGGCTCGACGGCGGGTGGTGCGGGCGGCCAGACGATCACGCACCACATGATGATTCTGATGATCCAGCTTGGCGTGATTATCTTCTGCGCTAAATTCGGGTCGCTTCTTTTTAAGCGTCTTCATATGCCCGGGGTATTGGGTGAGCTGTGTATGGGCATGCTGATTGGTCCGTATCTGCTTGGCAAGCTTCCGCTGCCCGGCCTTCCGGACGGACTCTTTCAGGTGGTGAATGGTTTTCCCATTTCGTTGGAGTTGTATGGCATTTGCTCGCTGGCCGCCATCATTCTGCTTTTCATGGTGGGACTGGAAACGGACCTGAAGTTGTTTCTGCGCTTTTCCGTGGCGGGTACGGCGGTAGGCATCGGAGGAGTGGTGGCCTCTTTTGTTCTGGGTGATCTGTGCATGGTGCTGTTGGATGATCTGGTGTTTGGAAAGCAGTATAGTTTCTTTGACCCGCCCTGTCTGTTTCTGGGGGTGGTCTCCACGGCTACGTCCGTGGGCATCACGGCTCGCATTTTGTCGGAAAGAAAAAAACTGTCGTCGCCGGAAGGGGTGACCATCCTGGCCGGCGCGGTGGTGGATGATGTGTTGGGCATTATCATGTTGGCCGTGGTTCTCGGTGCCATCGCTGCCTCGCAGGCCACCGGAGTAGTCAATTGGGGGCACATAGGGATCATTGCCGGAAAGGCCGTCGGTATCTGGATTGTCAGTACGATCCTCGGTCTGCTTTTTGCGCGGCGCATCAGTATTATGCTGAAGCTGTTCCGAGACCGGATTTCCATTGCCATCATGGCGCTGGGTTTGGCGTTGATTCTTTCTGGGCTCTTTGAAGAAGCGGGTCTGGCGATGATCATCGGCGCGTATGTGGCGGGGCTCTCGCTTTCGCAAACGGATATCAGCCGCGTGATTCGGGAAAAACTCGAGCCGGTGCAGAGCCTGCTGGTCCCCGTGTTCTTTTGCTGCATGGGGATGATGGTCAACTTTGCTTCTCTCTCCTCACCGAAAATTATTCTTTTCGGCCTATTCTATTCGCTGGTGGCGGTGGTGGCCAAGATTCTGGGATGCAGCCTGCCAGCACTTTTTTTCCACTTCAATCTGCGTGGTGCGCTGCGGGTGGGCGTGGGGATGGTGCCGCGCGGCGAGGTGGCTCTGATCATCGCCGGCATCGGACTGGCGATGGGTGTGCTGGGGCATCAGGAGTTCGGGGTGGCGATTATTATGACGCTTTTAACCACCGTGGCGGCACCGCTTGTCCTGGTTCACTTGTTTAAGAATCCCGCCACAGGTACCACGCGCCAGGTTGTTACCGAGGAACGGCAAACGTTTGAATTCAATTTCCCATCGCTGGAACTTACCGAGTTGATGTTTTCAAAGCTGCTGGTCGCCTTCGAGAAGGATGGTTTTTTTGTGCATGCACTGGAACATGATGGAAACGACATTTATCAGCTTCGCCAGGATGAGATGGCCATTGAGGTGCGCCACGCCGGAACCTCGGTCTTCTTCGACTGTGAAAAGCAGGATGAGCACATGGTCAACTCAGCGGTCTTTGAAATCAGCTCCGACCTGCGTACGATGCTTGATGGTCTCAGCAAGCCGATAGACCCTGGCGCCATCCAGAAAAAAATGACGGAATCCGCCAAGATCGAGCGCAAGCACAGCTTGTCGCTGGCAGGCTATATTCCGGTAGACTGCATTCAGCCTCACTTGAAGGCGACGACCAAAGAAGGGGTGATAGAAGAGCTGCTGGACCTGCTGGTGGCGCACAATCACATCCGCAACAAGGCGGAGGTTTTTCAGGCCCTGCTGGATCGCGAGAAGCTTGTACCCACGGGTTTGCAGGACGGCTTTGCTATGCCGCACACCAGAACCGATCAGGTCAGCAACGTGGTTTGTGCCGTAGGCATTAAAAAGGAAGGCATCGATTTCAGCGCGATGGACGGGCAGCCCTCGCGTATTTTTGTGATGGAGCTGGCCCCGCAGCAGGCGGCAGGACCGCACCTGCAATTCGTCTCTGCCATTACCCAGATTGTGCAGATTGTTGGTCGTGATCTGCTGGAAAAAGAGCTTACGCCGGCCGAAATACATCACTTGTTGACGAGCTGAAGGTAAGCGTCCGGGGAATGACCCGACCTCCTGCGCGTTCTTCGTGCGTAGCCGTCTGCTCGCCGAGCGGACGGAGGTCGGGGTATCATCGCAGCAAGAAAACCGTGGCGCTCGGAGAGCACCACGCTACCAACACGTCCATCTCTACTCCTGGACGGCGCATGGCGCATGCGCCTTTCAGTGTGACGCGACCGAACGCTTCTCCTCGTCCCTCTGCGGTCTTCTTACTCACGCAACGTCCATTGGTTGCGGGGGAACCCGCTTTGGGCGGGATCAGGCGGCGCGGTAGGAGGCGTAGGGGAACCAGCCGATGCCGCTGAGAATTTTCATTTCTTCTTCCAGTCCGGAGGCCACGGCTTCCAGATCGGCATCGCTCAATTTCAAAAAAGACCGGCTTTGAATCAGTTCATCGGCGTGAGGTTGGGAAAAATCAAAGTACCCGAGTTTCAGGATGAAACAAATCCATTCCGAAACGCGGGTGCAGTGCAACAGATGACGGAGGCGGGGATTGACCTCTTCCATTTTGTGATGATGCCCGATGACGGCCACAATGTGTTCCGGAATATTCCAGTCACGCGCCACAGCTTCTCCGATTTCCTCGTGGGTCAGGCCGATAAACCGTTCTTCTTCTTCCGTGAGCAGCGATTCATTCGTGTGGCGGGCTTCTGTGGCTTTGAAAAAACCGTCGTCATAAAAAAACTGATTTTCTACAATGATGCCGATGTCGTGGAGCAGCCCGGCCAGGAAGGGATCGAACTCGGGACGGTCAAAAACTCGCGTGCTGAGCATTCGGTTGCAGATGCCCACCGCGTAGCTATGACGCCACAGTTCCCACATCGAGAATTCCGCTGAAGAGCGGTGGGTGACCAGGGCCGCGCAGACCGTGGCCGACATGATGACCTCTTCCGATTTGCGAAAGCCCAGCCGGACAATGGCGTCGGTGATGTTGTCCACTGGCGCGCGGTTGGTCTTGCCATAGTAAACCGAATTGGAGGTTTTCAGGAGGCGCGCGCTGATAGTGGGGTCCTGTTCGGCAATCTGGGCCAGGTCCGAGGCATCGGCCAGAGGATCCCGACTGATTCGGAGCAGTTCCGTCAGGACGGAAGGCACGGTGAAGAGCCGTTCATCGCGCAGACTCTTAACCAACTTTTTCAGTCGTATGATTTTTGCCAACATCGTCGTATCCCGTAATCAAGCGGAGGCATCTCAATCGCCTTGATCTGAAATCCTTCTTATGGTTGTCAATAACTCTGTACCTTACAATGCAAAAGTGATGCCAAATATGTTCGAGATGGCTTTTCGCCGCATGATTGCGCCTAAAAGTGACGTGAAAAATCGGCCTATCCCGCTGTGTGTGAAATAATTATGAAAAACTAATACCTTTCGGTATCCAAGCGGGCCCGCATGACCCGCCCAGGTTGTAAATTTGTCACTTATGAGAAGATCAGCCTGGAATCACTGCACGACCCCTTCTCATTTCTGAGATTCGCAAGCGCAGGCGTCCTTCGGGTTTGGTGTTTTTCTGCGCGGCCAAAGCGCATTTCCAAGCACCAGGATTAGCAGAACGGCCCAGAAATTCCCCCACGGAGAAGCTGAATCTGCTGCTGCGTGATGGCTGACGGCAGCCATCGCGGCGTCACTCAGAAAGGCGTTGAAAAGGAAGCCGGAAATCCAGGCTGTGGCCACGATGGAAGCCAAATAAATCAGGACGGTACGCCGCCCGACAATCTTCCACAGCGTACTCACGGCGGCGGCATTGGTGGCTGGCCCCGCGATCAGAAACACCAGGGCCGCGCCCGGCGAAACCCCCACATGAATCAGGGCCATCGCCACGGGAATGGAGCCTGTCGAGCAGACATACATGGGAATCGCCAGCAGCGTGATCAGCGGAAACAGCCAGGGGCTTGCACCCAGACTGCCCGAAAACAGCTCGGCGGGAATCAGCGCTGAAATGGCACCGGCAATGATCAACCCGACCACCAGGGACTTGCCGATATCCGCAGGCAGCGTGATGAACCCATATCGGAAGAGACGGCAAATTCCGTCCGCCAAGCCGGTTGCCTCCCTGACCTCGCTCGGCGGGGCCTCCGGCGGCGGGGCATCGGGCGTGCGGTCGAACAGGTCCACCGCGACCCCTGAAATCAGCCCTGAAAAAAAGGCTGCCAGCACGCGGATCAGAGCAAACACCCCGCCCAACATACCCCAGGTGGCGAAAATACTGTCCACCCCCGTTTGAGGGGTCGAGGCCAGAAAGGCCGCCGTCGCGCCTTTGCCCGCGCCATCGCGACGCAGTGCCGCTGCCACCGGAATTACTCCACAGGAACACAACGGCATCGGTACGCCGATCAAGGTGGCCTTCAGCGTCTGCATTAGGCCACGCCGCCCCAGATGCCGCTCAACAAATTCCTGCTTCACCAGCACACGCAGAACGCCTGCCACCAAAAAGCCGAACAGCAGATAAGGGGCCATCACGCCCGCCATCGCCCAGAAGGCCTGGAGAATTTTAAGCACGATTTGTACGGCCTGGTTCATGGTTCAGCCTTCCTCTCAAAACGTTTGACGGGACTATGGCAATAGGGCGCGGAACCTTTGCGGCGATAATAATTCTGGTGATAGTCCTCCGCCTCCCAGAAGGTGTCCAGTGGCGTCACCTCCGTCACTGCCTCGAATCCATTGGCCTGCAATTCTGCAATCAGGTGCTGCGCTACCTCGCGTTGTTCCTCGTTCGCATAAAACACACCCGAGCGGTACTGCGTGCCGGCATCCGGTCCCTGTCGATTCAACTGCGTCGGATCGTGAATCTCGAAAAAGGCACGCGCCAGTGTTTCAAAATTCACGCGGGCCGGATCAAAGCGGACGCGTACCGCTTCGGCATGCCCCGTGTCGCCATCGCACACCTCGGTGTAAGTGGGGTTGACGGTTTGACCGCCCGTGTAGCCGGAAGCCACGTCCAGCACCCCCGGTATTTTCTGCATCCAGTGTTCCACGCCCCAGAAGCAACCTCCCGCGAAAACCGCTTCACCCACGCGCACCTCGGCCTCTGGCACAAAGAGCATCGAGATCGAGTTCACGCAGTGGCGCGTATCTTTCGCCGTGAGGCGCTCGCCGAGAAAGACATGCCCGAGGTGTCCGCCGCAGTTCGCGCACAGAATCTCCGTGCGCCTGCCGTCGGCATCCGTTTCGCGCCGCACCGCTCCCGGCAGCTCCTCATCAAAACTCGGCCAGCCGCAGCCCGCATCGAATTTATCCTCCGAGCGATAAAGCATCGTGCCGCAACGACGGCAGGTATACACGCCCGCCTCACGGAATGATTCATAGTCTCCACTGAATGGGCGTTCGGTGCCCTTGTGTACGATCACCCGCTCCTCTTCCGGTGTCAATTGCCGCAGATTCATCTCGGCCTCCTTTGGTTGTACGATCCATTGGGAATCATCGGACGCGGTGGCAGCACGGTTGGATTCCGCCCGGATGAGCAGCAAGCCCGCTGCAAGCAACACTCCGAGCGCGCCGACCGTCTTCCACTGTTTGGCTCCCGATTTCATGGTTTAGCTCCCGTTGTTTTTCTGCCCGCAACATACCCCCTGGGGGTATGTCCGTCAAGCACGGCTCCTTGGAAATTAGTGGCCCTGCGCGTTGGATGGATAATTTTCATCCGGTCGTGGCATTTGAGCAACATCATAAACAAGGAGAATACATCGATCCCCGCGTTCTCTCCCTCAGGCGAAGCCGGGAATGCGGGTGCTGTGTTGAATCTTGCGGGCGAGCAGGGTGAGTAGGGTCACCATGATGAGATAGCCGACGGCCGCAAAGAGGTAGCCCCGGTTGAGCGTGAAGCTGATGTCGTTGAGCACGGTTTTCCCGTTGAATTGCAGCGACAAATTCTGGACTTCCAGTAATGGCATAACGTCAGGACTCCTCTAAGCCGGGGATGTGGAACCGGCGGTAGACGGTGTGGAAAAGAGCATTGAAACTCAGGTAGAGAGCCAGAAAGAGCAGCGCGGCGGCGGCGTATACCGGCAGCCCGCGTGAGGTCACCGCCGTAATGGCATGGGCTTCCTTCAGGATTTCCGGCACGCCGGCAATATAGGCGAACGGTGAGGCCTTGAGGATTGCCGTGAATTCATTGATCAAGCCGGGAATGGAAAGCCGCCACATTTGCGGCATCAACACGCTTAAAAAGACCCGACGGGGTGACATGCCCAGCACCAGCCCGGCTTCCTGTTGCATCGGATCAATGGAGTTGAGTGCGCCCCGCAGGATTTCACTGATATACGCCGAGGCTACCAACCCAAGACATACCACGACCGTAATAAAGGGCGGTGTTCGAATTCCGATAGCGGGCAGTCCATACATGGCCATGAAAATCAGTACGAGCGCGGGTACGCTTTGTACGGTGTACACCCCGATGCGCAGGGCCTTGTGTCCGCGCGGTCCGGCCAGTTGGTGTGCGAGTGCGAGTGCGGTTCCGCCCGCCAGCCCGAGCGCCATCGAGGAGAGGGTAATCAGCAGTGTATTCAGCGCGCCGTAAGAAAGCGCGCGGACGATCCGAATGAATTCCAGCAGGTCGGGTCCGTTCATGCACTTTTCTTCATATAGCCGTCGATAATTGCCTGAACCTCGACCAGGTGCTCCCGCAGAAACAGGTTGAATTCATCGCGCAAGGGGCTGTTCATCGGGAAGGCAAAGCCGAAGCGGTCCTCTTCTTCCAGAGTGAACGCGGTGGTGATGGCGTAAATGCCTTTCTGCAGTTGATCGGCCATTACCAGTGAATCCATAAACGCGCCATCCACCTTGCCGTTGCCCAGGTCCGCGAGCAGTTCATTATAGGAAGGATATTGCTGGAGGTCGCTGTAGTCATACGCCTCCTTGTATTTGTTTTTGATCAAATCGCCGAAGTACATGCCGCGCACAAACCCAAGGCGGTATTTTTTCCAGTCGCTGGTGGAGTTAATGACCACGCCCCGGTCGGCGATGGCGGCAATCACCAGCACGTTGATCATGTAGGCCTCGGAGAAGCTCATCACTTCCTGACGCTTCTCGGTGATAGATATCCCTGAAAAGGCGACATCGGCCCGGCCTGCAATCACGGCGCCGAGCATGCCCGCCCAGTCGTAGGCCGTCATCTCGAAGGTATATCCCCGGCTCTCGCAGAACATCGTGAACAAGTCCACGTCAATACCCGTGTAGGTTTGGTCGCGCTGGAAGCAATTGGGGGGCGAGGTCGGGCAAACTGCAGCCTTCAGCGTTTTTTTGGAAGCGGAAGCTGATTCCGGGGCGGGGGCTTTTCCGCATCCGGTCAGACACAGAGCGAGAATACAACAGAAAATCAAATGACGCATAAAACCTCCTGTCAAAAAAATAAAAGACGTACCATAGGCGTGCGTGAACAAGGGAACAAGTGAAAAACAGTATTAGATTTTTCCTGATTCAGCAGGAATCTGCATGGCGTCATTGACTTGCTGACGCCGTATCCTATAGGCTCGCCCGACGCATAAAAACCAACCAAAACCTATCGCCATTCTAATCCTATGGAAACAACAGTCATTACGTTTTCGGTGGCCGTCGAAATGATCTCGTATCTGGTGGGTGGCCTGAGCATTTTTCTTCTCGGCATGAAATACCTCTCCGACGGCGTACAGGCCACGGCGGGGGAACGGCTGAGCCGGATGATCGCCATGGTCACGGACAACCGCCTCGCAGCCTGCGGGACGGGCATCCTAGTCACGGGGCTGATTCAATCGAGTTCGGTCACCACCGTGATGCTGATCGGCCTGGTCAACGCGGGGGTGATGAATCTCACGCAGTCGATTGGCGTAATACTCGGTGCGGACATTGGAACGACCGTCACGGCGTGGATTGTGGCGATCAAGGTGACGAAATATGGGTTGCTGTTGCTCGGGGTTTCTGGGTTTTTCTATCTATTCACGCGGAATGAACGCAACCGGTTTATTGCCATGCTCTTCATGGGGCTTGGCATGGTTTTCTTCGGACTGCTGCTGATGGAAAAAGGCGTGGTTCCTTTACGCAGCGACGAGCATTTCGTCGCCCTTTTTTCCCAGTTTGCCCCTCACTCGCTTTGGGGTGTGTTGAAGTGCGTGCTGGTCGGTTCGCTGGTGACGGCGATGGTGCAATCCTCCTCCGCCACGATTGCCATTACCATCACGCTCGCACGGGCGGGTGTGATCGACTTCGATACCTCGGTGGCGCTGGTACTCGGACAGAACGTCGGTACCACGATCACAGCTTTTTTGGGTTCGCTCGGAATGAACGCGGCAGCGCGGCGGGTGGCTTATGCGCATATTTTCATTAAAGTGGCCGGGGTGCTGCTGATTATTCCGCTCTTCTTTTCCTATCTGCATTTTCTGCAATGGATCATCAGCCCGGATGCCGCCATTGCCACGCGCATCGCCCTGGCTCATACCGTGTTCAACGTGCTGCTCGTGGTGTTGTTCCTGCCGTTCACGCGGCAACTGGCCCGTCTCTTGATGTTTGTGTTCAAGGATCGGACGACCGAGACGCCCGCCCTCACCCGTCTGGACATCCGTATGCTGGATTCGCCGCTGATCTGCATCGAGCAGTCGCGCCGTGAAATCCTACAGATGGGCCAGACGGTGGGCGATATTCTGATCAAGCTGCGCGGCATCCTCGTGGCGGGCACGGGCAACTGCCGGCAGGAGGTGTCCGAGTTGTTTGCGCAGGAAGAGAACATGGATACGATGCAGAAAGAGGTCGTTGTTTTTTTGACCCGCCTGCTGACCCAGGAAATTTCCTCCGCCATTGCCAAGGAAACGCATGAGCAGTTGCGCCGAGCCGATGAATACGAGTCCATCAGCGATTATTGCGCCTCGATCCTGAAACTGTTTCTGCGGCTGCACAAGGCCCACCTCGCACTGGACGAAGAAGACCTGGCCAGCGTCCTGGCGCTGCATGATGCCGTCTATGGTTATTATCAGACCGTGTTCGAGGCGCATCAGCAGCGGGATGTCGGCATTCTTCCCCGTGCCTATGTTCAGGGCGACGTGATCAAGCGTCAGTTCAAAGAAGCACGCGGACGCCATCTCGTGAAGATGCAGGAAAAACATATGGATCCGATGGTCTCTACGATTTATCCCGATATTCTCAGTGGGTACCGCCGCATCAAGGAACATCTGATCAATGTGGCCGAGGCTGTGGCCGGCGTGAAGTGAGCAGGAAGAACATTCAGCGGCACACACGGCGAGACGAGTCATGAGGTAAGCATCGTGTGGTGAATGATCCGTCGCAAAAGGAAGGATGAATTCATGTTTGCAGTGTATCTGTTTGGGTTTTCTCTACTGGGAGCCGTGCTGACGATTTGTGTTCGGCGGGTCAAAGGGGTGGGTCGTCTGGATATATTGGCCGGTTGGCTGTTGGTTTGCGGAATGGGATTGGGCGGAGTTTGGGCTTTCATCGGGCACGCCTTTTTCCCAGCGAAGGTCGCCGCCTCCATCGGCTGGGCGACAAGTCCGTTTCAGTGGGAAATAGCGTGGGCGAATCTGGCCATCGGGACGCTGGGTCTGCTGTGCGCCTTTTTCAAGGGGCGCTTTCGCCTGGCGACGGCGATTGCGGCCAATGTGTATCTGTTGGGCTGCGCCGCCGGGCACATCCGCCAGATGATGACGGCGGGCAATTTCTCGGTGAACAATGCTGGCCCGATTCTGTGGGTGGGTGATTTGGCCCTGCCGCTGCTGACGCTCGCGCTGGTGGTCGCCGGCGAAGTCCAGTGCCGTGCCGATTGAGCATCGCCGCGTGCCTTTCGCGACATGAGGAACGCCATCCGAAAGGGATGGTCAAAGCAGGTCGGACAGCATGCGGACGATCTCTTCCACGGAATGTGACGTGGTATCGATCTGTACAGGGATCGTGTTGTAGAGGGGTTGGCGCTGCTGGAGGAGGGCCCGGATGCGGTCGGTTTTTTCGCCTTGTTCGAGCAGCGGACGCTGTGTGTTTTCCTGCACCCGTTTCAGGATGGTTGCTTCATTGGCCCGAAGGCATACGCACAGGCCGCACGACTGAAAGCGTCGGATGTTTTCGGGGTCGAGCACCACGCCGCCGCCGGTGGAAATGACCTGATGCTCCCCGAGGGCCAGTTCCGCAACGAGCGTTTTTTCCAGCTTTCGGAAATACGGTTCGCCGTCTTGCGCGAAGAGGTCGGCAATGCTTTTCCCTTCGCGCTGCACGATGAGTTCATCCATATCCGCAAAGGTCCAGCCCAACTGCTCGGCCAGCCGTTTGCCGACGGATGTTTTCCCGGTGCCCATGAATCCAAACAGTACGATATTCATTCGGTGCTCACCATAAAACCAATTATCCGTGTTCGTCCAGTTGTATATTAAGGCAAAACAAGAGGGGCAATGGGGGTCTCAAAAGGGCAGGTCATAGTCCTGGATTTTGCGCTGGATGGTGCGGCGGGAGATGCCGAGTTTTTCGGCGGAGAGACTCCGGTTGCCGTCGTAGCGGCGGAGCGTCTGGATGAATATTTCCTTTTCAAGGGCCTCCATGTTCAGCCCCTCGGGGATCACAAAGTTTTTGGGGGAGGTGATGGATCGGTCGGCACCGGGTAGGGCATCGAGGGAAGCTGCGTCGAGTTCCGGGCGGGTGGCCATGACGACGGCGGCTTCGATCACGTTGCGCAACTGGCGGACGTTGCCGGGCCAGTCTTCCTGTTCGAGGCGTTCATAGAAAGAGGGGGCGGTGGAATGGATGGTGCGCCCGTGGTCGGCGCAGGCGCGTGCGATGAAGGCATCGGCCAGGGGGTGTATTTCTTCGCGGCGCTCGCGCAGGGGCGGGAGATGAAGGTTGACCACCATGAGGCGGTAGAGCAGATCCTGTCGGAAGGTGCCTTCGGCGACGAGGTCGTTGAGGTCGCGGTTGGTGGCGGAGAGGAGTCGGGCCTTGATGATGACGGTGGAGGAGCCGCCGAGTCGGGTGAGTTCGCGTTCTTCGAGCACGCGGAGGAGTTTGACCTGTACGGAGAGTGGCGCGTCGCCGATTTCATCGAGAAAGAGGGTTCCTGCTCCGGCTCGTTCGAAGGCACCTTTATGTTGAGTGGCGGCCCCGGTGAAGGCACCTTTTTCATGGCCGAAGAGTTCGGATTCGAGGAGGGTTTCAGGGAAGGCGGCGCAGTTGACGGCCACGAAGGGTTGGTCGGCCCGTCGGCTTTCGGCGTGGAGTGCGCGTGCGACGAGTTCTTTTCCGGTTCCGCTTTCGCCGGTGATGAGCACGGTGGCCTGCGTGTCGGCCACGGTTTGGATTTGGCCGATCAGCTCCTGCATGCGGGGTGAGCGGGCGATGATGGTCTCGATGCCGTAGCGGGTCTGAATAGTTTTTTTGAGAGTATCCACTTTGCGCCGGAGGCCGGAGGTTTCGGCGGCGCGGGCGACCTTGGCTTGGAGATCATCGAGTTCGAGGGGTTTGGTAATGTAATCGTAGGCGCCGGCCTTGAGGGCCTGCACGCTGGAATCAATGGAGCCGTAGGCGGTCATGATGATGACGGGCGTTTCGGGGCTGAGCTTGCGGATGCGTTGCAGTACCTCAACGCCATCCATATCCGGCAGGGCCAGATCGCAGAGGACCACATCATAGGGTTCGCGGCGGAAGGCGATGAGCCCGTCGTTGGCGCAATCGGTCAGGGTGACGCGGCATCCGGACTCCTCGATGGCCTCTTTCACGGAGAGCCCGCCGTCGGGATCGTCTTCAATAATCAGCACGGAAATATCATTCATGGTGCGTGTTCCTTTTGTGAGTCGTTCGCTGGCTTCGGTTGGTTGCGTTCTTTGCGGGCGGGTTCGCGCGCGAGGGGCAGGTCCACGCGGAAACAGGTGGCGTAAGGGTCGAGGTGTTCAAGGGTGAGGTGTCCGCCGGTATGCTGAATGGCTGCACGTGCGAGAAAGAGTCCGAGTCCGGTGCCGCCGGGGCGCGTGGTGAAAAAGAGTTCGAAGATTTTGCGTCGGTTGGCGCGGGGGATGGCGGCGCCTGAGTTGGCGATGTCGATCAGGGCGCGGCGGCGCGTCCGCGTCAGGCGCGCGAATACGCGCCCATTTTCGCCGGCGTGCTGTTCGGCGTTGATGAGTAGGTTCAGGATGGCGCGGCGGAGCGGTTCGGCCTGGGCCCGGATCAGGATGGGCTCCCCGCCGCTTTCATTTTGCATGGTGACGCCTGTCGCATCGAGACGCGGCTGGGCTACGGTTATGCATTCGTGCAGAAGGGCGGTCAAATTCACGTGTTCGACCTCGCGCAGGTCGGAGCGCGATAGGAAGAGAAATTCCTGGAAGACTTTTTCCATGCGGTCGGTGATGTGGCAGATGCGTTCGGACAGTTTGGTTATGCGGTCGAGATCGCAGGCCGGGCCCTTGGCGGTTTCTTTGCGCAGCATCTGCACATCGAGCCGCAGGGAGGACATGGGGTTGCGGAAGTCGTGTGCGATGCCTCCGGCCACGACGCCTGCGTAGGAGAGGTGCTCTTCGGAGCGCCGCCGCCGGGCATACTGTTCTTCGCGGTAGAGCATCCAGAGGATCACGAGAATGGCGGTGCCGAAGGAGACGGCGATGGTGCCGGTGGTCAGGCGCAGGAGTACGCGGATCACGCTCAGGGTGGCTTTTTCCTGCAGGGCAATGGCCTCTTTGCGCAACCCTACGTTCACCTCATAGGCGACCTGGTCGGGGCCGGTGAAGGGCAGGGCGAAGGTCACCACCGGCAGATTGTTCGTGCCGGTTTTCAACACCTGGCGTCCCGGCTCGACCAGGGCCGGATCAATCTGATTTTCCCAGCTCTCTTCGGCACCTCCCAGGAGCGGGCGCGTGTGAGCCTGGAAAACGGCGACGCCGTTTTCCTTGACCGAGACGTATTGCAGTTGCTCTTCAGAGACACCAAGGGCGCGCACCATTTGCGCGAACGACCACCAGTCGCGTGCGCCGTCTCCGGCGGGTGTGGCGAGAACGTAGCGTGCGAGGCCGGAGGTGATGCGGCTGCCGGTTTCGAGTACGGAGCGGGTGGCCTCGCTGTGAACGAGTTGGTTATGCAGCAGGTGGGCTTTCCCGAGTGCGAGTGCGGCGATGCCACCGATCAGCGTCAGCAACACAATAGTCACGGAGGGAAGAACCCATCTTCCAGCTTGCCTTTGATTCTTCATACGTCGTGAAGATAACAGGCTTGCCGCAAAAAAAACAACCCCGTTCCGGCGTATCGTCAATTTGTTACAGGCCCGCGCAAATCTGTCGCAGCCGACAGGCCATTTTTCATTTTTCCAACCATTGGAAACTTTTTTTGTGAATCTTCCAACCATTGGAAATCCCGCATGGGCGGGACAGCTACGCAGCTGCATTTTTTCCAAGCATTGGAAACTTTTTCCAACCGTTGATGCTACCGAAAAAGTCCGAGTGAGCTATCACCCCGGATGGGGTGAAGGCATATAGCCCAGGGTCGGAAGACCCTGGGTTTCTGGGTTTCCAACATCCCATGCACCCCGGAGGAGGTGCAGGAATGTCTTGATGAACAATATCTTACAACGTTCGTTTCGCGCTCCCGTCCGGGGTGCTTGTTGTTTTGTTTGTCGGCTTCCCGGGGTCCATGACCCCGGGCTATTCTCCCCGGCCCCTCCGGGGCCATCATGACGCTGACTTTTGCCGGTAGTGCCAACCATTGGAAATCCCGCATGGGCGGGACTGCTTCGCAGCTGCGGGTTTTCCAATCGTTGGAAAATCAGTTTTTCGCACTGCGCGAAAAACTTGGCACGCTAGTTGCATTGTTGTTGCGGCGTCGATAGAAAGAACCAACATGAAGATGAACAGCATAAGCAACCTTTTTAAGATCATCACGATTGACCGGGCGTTACTCGTGGCGGTGCTGTCCATCCAGGCCGGAATGGCTGGTTGGTTCTACAAGTACTACAACACCCAGCAACAACACACAACACAACGACCAGAAAACTCCCTCCATGCTACTTTGGCATCGCCGCGCCCGGTCTCCTTTTTCCCGTTCTCCCCACCACCCGAGCCTGCACGTGCAGGCTTCGGGCAGACACCACACGCAACCCCATCGGGGGCGCTCCTCGCGCCCCCGACCTCTTTCTTTCCCGATCCTTTCGCCCTGAACCAGGACCCCCGTTTCCATGAACCGGATGCGCTGTTTGCCGATATGCGCCGCCGTATGCAGGAGAATATGGTGGCATTTCAGCGTATGCACGAGGCTCTGGCGAATGATGATTCCTGGGGCGGCGTGCGTAGCGCGCCGACGATGGATATGCGTGAGTTTGCCGATCGCTACGAGGTGGCCTTCGGTATTCCGGATGTCAGCCCGGGCGACGTGCAGGTGCATCTGGATGGACGGGTACTCTCGGTTCAGGCGCAGCAGGAGGGCCGCCAAACGAATGCGTGGCAGCAGCAGGCCTTTCAGACCCGCGTCCTGCTCCCGTGGCCCGTGACCAGCAATACCGCGCTGCAAACCCGTTTTGATCGCGGCACCCTGGTGGTGCAGATTCCGAAAGAACCACAGTTAACCGCCGCGCAAGGCACCGCACCAGCGCCGCTTCCCTGAAGCGGGTCGGGGCGGGAAGCATAGGAAAGGAGGCCTTATCGAAGTGATTACAGAAACAACGGGGGATGGTCCAAGTTTCGCGGATCATCCCCCCTTTTTTTTGGAGTGGTGCAGGGGGTGAAGCCCCGAAGAGCTGAACCAAGATGAACAAAAAAATCTGCAAACAGCCTGTTTTTGCTGGATTTGAACCGCAAATGGACGCCAATGCACGCAAATAGGCCCTTTTTTCCCCTCTCGGGAGGGCCCGTGTCCCCACGGGCCAAGCGGAGAATGAGCGCGTTTCGGGAGGCCGAGTGTCCCCGCGAGCCATGTGGAGAGCAAGTGCATAAGAACAGCACGGGGAGCAAGAGAAATAAGGAATGAGCAGGAGAAAAATAAAAGGACGCTGAGGACAGCATCCCTCCCGAAATTCGCGATCCTTTCTTCTCTGCGTTCAGAGGTGAAAATCCGTGCCGATTTGTTGTTCGCTTCTTCTTTACGGCTTTACGGCTTTGTGTGAAAACCTCTGCGTTTTCCCGAATGTGAATTCCGGCGGAAATCTCGTTGACACCAAGCCTTTATGAGCGTTCAATGCGCGTTCGAAACTCAGTGAATCTACACGGTTCAGGAAGGACGCTCCATGAAGAACGTGATCGAGATTAAACACCCGCTCATTCAAAGTCATTTAGCCGTGCTGCGCGATAAAAACACCCCCTGCGATCAGTTTCGAGCCGTGATTCGAAGAGTCTCGCGCCTGCTGACCTACGAAGCTACCGTGGATCTGGAAACGCGGCCCATCGAGGTGGAAACGCCGATTTGCATGACGACCGGCTGCGCGCTGAAGCAGCGAATCGGCTTGGTTCCAATTCTGCGCGCGGGGTTGGGCATGGTGGATTCCGTGCTGAATCTCGTTCCGCAGGCGGAGGTCTGGCATTTGGGATTTTACCGTGACGAGGAAACGTTCAAACCGGTCGAGTATTACAAAAAATTTCCGGAGGGCGATCCGGTGGACGTGGCGCTGGTGCTGGACCCGATGCTGGCCACGGGCGGTTCAGCGCTTGCCGCGCTGAAGGCGGTGTATGACTGGTCGGTCCCGATCGTGAAACTGATTTCCGTTATTGCCGCGCCCGAAGGCATCGAGCATGTGCTTTCTCACTATCCGAATACCCAGATTTACGTGGGCGCGATTGATGAGGGCTTGAATGAGAACGCCTATATTGTGCCGGGCCTGGGTGATGCCGGCGACCGCATCTTCAACGCCACTGCCTGACGCCGCTGAAGCAGTGCGCCAAGGAAATAGTTGGAGGACTCTTAACTTTTACCCCGGACGATGGTAGTTTGCTCGATCAATGTCCGAACCGGATCGGCAGGAATCCCCTGTCGGAATGCTGTAACCAGGAATGAACCAGGAGGTGTCCCAGATGAAGATCATTCAGTCTATTAATCGTGAAGTGTTGCAGCGTACCATTGAGCGGGCGCGCGAAAAAAATATCCTCCTGCCGACCTTTGCACAGCAGCGCGATCCCTCCAAAATTCCTGAAAAGGTGAAGAAGAGACTAGCGGACGTCGGGCTGTGGGACATCAATCCGATCAATCTCTTTCGTATCACGTGGAAAAATGAAGCCAAAGAACAGGGCGGTGGCTTCTGCGAAGGCAACTGGGTGGAATTTCCCTCGTTTATCACCGGAACGGATGCCAAGATCGTAGGGTTGGTCGGGAAATATTTCCCGACGGGTGCGCACAAGGTGGGTGCGGCCTACGGGTGCTTGGTGCCTCGCCTGGTTTCCGGCAATTTCGACCCAACGCGCCAGAAGGCCGTCTGGCCCTCGACCGGGAATTACTGCCGAGGCGGTGCCTACGACTGTTCGCTGCTCGATTGCCCGGCCATCGCGATTCTGCCCGAAGGGATGAGCCAGGAGCGCTTCAGTTGGCTGCGTGAAATCGGAACCAGTGAGATATTCGCCACGCCGGGCTGTGAATCCAACGTGAAAGAAATTTATGACAAGTGCTGGGAACTGCGCGCAGAACGCGGCGACGACATTGTCATCTTCAATCAGTTCGATGAATTCGCCAATGCCATCTGGCACTACAACATGACCGGAAGCATCATCGAGGAAATGTACGAGAACCATTTCAAGGGCCCGAATACACGACTGGCTGCCTACATCAGCGCCACAGGCTCGGCGGGGACGATTGCCGCAGGCGATTACCTGCGGACGTTGCATCCGGACATCCGGGTGGTCGCCACGGAAGCCCTGCAGTGCCCGACGCTCTATCAGTTCGGCTTTGGCGGACACCGAATCGAAGGCATTGGCGATAAGCACGTGCCCTGGATTCACAATGTGCGCAACACCAATGCCGTGGCCGCTATTGACGATGAGCAGACCATGCAGTTGCTGAGACTCTTCAATGAGGACGAGGGCAAGGCCTATCTCCGCTCCGAAGGCATGAAGGAAGCCGACGTCGAATCACTTGCACTGATGGGCATCTCGAGCATCTGCAACCTGGTGGCCGCCATCAAGGCCGCGAAGTACTACGACATGGACTCGCGTCACGTACTCTTCACCCCGCTGACCGACTCCATGGACCTCTACGGCTCGCGCAAAGAGGAAATGTGCGAAGCACATGGCCCCTATACCCGCGAAAGAGCGGCCAAGGCTTATGCCCGCTACATCGAGGCCATCGAGACCGATCACTTCCGCGAACTGTCGTACTTCGACCAGCGGGCCCTGCACAACTTCAAATACTTCACCTGGGTGGAGCAGCAGGGCAAAACCGTCGAGGAACTGCGCGAACTCTGGGATGAAGACTTCTGGAAGAGCGTATTCGCCGAAGAGCAGGTCGCCGAATGGGACAAGCTGATCGACGAATTCAACGCCGCCACCGGCGTCTACGATACACTGTAGAAATCCGTCGGTTGTCGGGTGCGGATAAAACGGGCAGAAACCGTCAACGAGGATAGGTGTTCCAAGCTCTAGGGTAAGGTGATGGATTTCTTTAGGCAAACTGCGTTGCAATGTACTGCGCTGAACAGCCATCACATCGAAATCAGAGGCATTCGTTTTGCTTCCGTCCGCTCGTCGAGCGGACGGAGGTCGGGTGGGGCGAATGCCTCCGGCTGAGCCGTTGGGCATCGGCACACGCCGTGGTCTCGCACAAACCCCCAAAACGGCTTGCCGTGACGGCTCGACCACCTCTACGTCCTTTATCCCGGAACCGAAACCTTTCCCCTCCACGAAAGAATAACCGCCACAAGCCTTGACGATATGAACACGGCTGATTAGTCGTCTCTGGAGCAGTTCTCTATCGGGCGAAAAGGGCGTTAAAGTGAAGAATTTCGGCCCGACCCCGATGGCGTCGACCCCGATGGCGTCTAAGTAGGCTTTGTGCAGCTTAAACGCACCTGAAAATGCAAGCATCGCCAAAAGACTATCTCGCATACAGCATAAAGCCTACTTCGCCGGCAAGCTAAAAACAGATTAAAAACATAACCCCTTCAAAACAATCAGCTTTTAACGTTGACGACACCTATTCGCACACCTACCTTCCCTCTCACGATACGTAGGGCCTTGAAAATCTGAAGTAGGGCTAATAACACTGTTGGGTTTCTTGGTCTTCATGATGTCACCACCGGCCATATCGCCCATGACAATGTTCCCTCGCTGGTTCACTCTGCGCGGGATTTGCCACTTGCCACACCGCTTGCAGTGCGGTGGCTGGTTGAAGCAAGCGCAAGACCAGTCATGCAACCCAACAAGGCATCCGAGCGTACCCCAAAAGCTGCGCCGTCGTTTCTTCGTCATGTCAACCGTCCTTCCTGCGGCTTTCGGGGCCGCTCAATGCCAGCGTTCGGTCACAAAGATGAAAAAGACGATCGCCACATTCTTCCGCAGCTTCGGCTCGGTACTCAGCGCCTATCTCCTTCTGGTCATAGGTAGAGCTTGTCCCGCTTGACGCAATCATTTGCCATCCAGGATGATGCGATGAAAG